>QNCG01000050.1 GCA_003644445.1 Candidatus Duberdicusella sinuisediminis
GACTAAGGGCATCTAATCCTAAAATAATAATTTTCCCTTCAAATTTACTTTTTTTCTCACTCATATTTACTCCTTTTGTAATTAAAACTATTCCTATTACAATCAGGAGGATAAAAACTATAAACATAAAAGGTCTTTTTTTAAAAAAGGTGAAAAATCTCTTGAAAAATACTAAAAATATCCCTAGAAAGCTTAGACAAACCCCTATTAGCCAGCCTCCTAAGCTAACAAATGTAAATCCGCTACCAGGATCAATATAGCTTAAAAAAATTAAATTAAACATCGGGGGGTATATTAATTTACAAAAATCCTGCCCCCACCCTGACTCGAACAGGGACATCAGCCTTAGGAGGGCTGCGCTCTATCCTGTTGAGCTATGGGGGCGAATCTTTAAATTAATTTTCAATTTTCAAATTCCAATTTTCAAATTTTGCCTTTTTACTAAATTAGGAGAATGGGGATTCTAAAGCTTAAGTCTTACACTCTCAATTAATACTTTATCAAAGAATACACCGGCAGGCCTTTTAATTTATTCCTTCCTTTAAGCTGGGTAAGTTCGATAAGGAAAAGAATGCCTATAATTCTACCTCCTAATTTCTTTACCAACCTAACTATAGCTTTGGCAGTGCCGCCAGTAGCTAATAAATCATCTAAAATCAAAACTCTGGCCCCTTTTTTAAAAGCATCCTGATGTATCTCTAAACTATCTTTACCATATTCTAAATCATAACTTACTTTATAGGTTTTATAGGGGAGTTTTCCTGGTTTTCTTACTGGGACAAAAGCAGACTTTAGCCTGTAAGCTAAAGCTCCTCCGAAGATAAACCCCCGAGATTCAGCAGCTACTATTACTTCTGCTTTTTTATCTTTAAAAAGATGAGCCATCTCTTCAATAGCCAGCTTAAAAGCTTTAGGGTTATTAAGAAGGGTGGTTATATCCCTAAAGAGTATGCCTTTCTTAGGAAAATCAGGAATAGACCTAATAAAATTCTCTAACTTCATTTCTCCTCCTCATAAACTTCTTAACTCAAAAAGTTTCTTCTTGTTCCTTTACAAACTTTCTTAGCTTTTTAAGGGCTCTTTCTTCAATTTGTCTTACTCTCTCCCGAGAAATACCTAAATGCTTAGCTACCTCAGCTAAAGTCTTGGGCTTACCATCTTCTATACCAAACCTCAAATCTAAAATCCTTTTCTCTCTCTCAGAAAGGTTACTTAATAAATCTAAGACTTCCTGATGTTTAAAGAAATATTCAATCTCTTTCTCAGTGTCTCCCACAGAAAGAGTCTGGATAAAATCAGAAAGTTGAGACCCCCCGTCCTCACCCACCGGTGCTTCTAAAGAAGCTTTTTTATTCATCCAGAGTTCAATCTCTGAAATTTTCTTAATAGGGAGCTTTAACTTTTTAGCCAACTCCTTACGAGTAGGCATCCTTCCTAACTTCTGCCTTAATTTCTCCTCTGTCTTTTTATATTTAGCAATTATCTCACTCATATAAACCGGGATTCTTATGGTCCGGCCCTGGTCAATCAAAGCCCGGGTTATAGCCTGCCTTATCCACCAGGCAGCATAGGTAGAAAACCGGTAACCTTTAGAAGGCTTAAACTTTTCTACTGCCTTAATTAAGCCTAAATTCCCCTCCTCAATCAAGTCCATAAGGGGGAGACCATAGCGGGTGTAGTGTTTGGCTATGTTTACTACTAACTTAAGATTGGCGGTTATGAGTTTTCTCTCGGCCAGTTTACTTCCTTTTTTTATTTTGCGGGCAAGTTCTCTTTCTTCTTTAGCTGTAAGAAGGGGGATATCTTTTATCCTCTCAATATAAGCTCTGATTGCCTCCATACTATTTTACTTTTCAATTTTCAATTTTCAATCTTCAATGTAACAATTTATCATACGCCCAATACCCAAAACCTGAAACCCAAAACCTGTATGTAAATTTTCAATTTTCAATTTTTAATTTTTAATTATTAATTATTTTAATAAGGCTGCATGGGCTGACGCCAGCCTTGCTATCGGAACCCTGTAAGGCGAACAGCTGACATAAGTTAAGCCTACTTTATGGCAGAACTCTATTGATTTGGATTCGCCTCCATGCTCTCCGCAAATACCTAACTTAAGATTTTTATTAGTTTTCCTTCCTAATTCTACGGCAATCTTTACTAATCTTCCCACTCCTTCCTGGTCTAAAACCTGGAAAGGGTCATCCTCATATATACCCAACTTTACATAATCAGCTAAAAATTTGCCAGCATCATCACGGGAAAAGCCACAACCCATCTGAGTTAAATCATTTGTCCCAAAAGAGAAGAAGTCAGCTTCTTTTGCTATCTCATCAGCAGTAACAGCTGCCCGGGGCACTTCAATCATTGTCCCAATTTTTACCGGGAAGGGGAATTTCTTCAACTTTCTCTCTTTTTTTATCTCTTCAATCGTCTTAAGAATTACCTCTTTCTGAAGAATTAATTCTTTTACATTTCCTACTAAGGGAATCATAATTTCAGGCAAAACTTTAATTTTTCTCTTACAGACATTTAAACCAGCCTCAATTATAGCCCGGGTTTGCATCTGAGTAACTTCGGGGAAACTAATCCCTAAACGACAGCCTCTATGGCCTAACATAGGGTTAAGTTCTCTTAAAGATTCTACAATCTCTTTCACCTGCTCAAAACTTATCCCCATATCATTAGCCAATTTCCTTTGACCTTCTTCCTCCTGGGGTAAAAATTCATGAAGGGGAGGGTCAAGCAACCTGATTGTACAGGGCCTTCCTTTAAGCTCTTTAAATATACCCTCAAAGTCTTCCCTCTGAAGAGGAAGAAGCTCTTCTAAAGCCTGGCGGTAAATAGAAAGAGGCTTAGAGAGTCTTTCCTCCAGTTTCTTTCTGCTGGGTAAGTCTTCCTCTTTAGCCAAAGCATCCTTAAGTTGTTTAACCTGAGGAGCTACCAAAATCATTTTCCTAAAAGAATTTATCCTCTCTCCTTCAAAGAACATATGCTCAGTTCTACATAAACCTATACCTTCTACTCCAAAATCTACGGCAGTCTTAGCATCAGAAGGGGTATCAGCGTTGGCTCTTACTCCTAACTTCCTAAACTTATCTGCCCAGCTCATCAAAGTAGCAAAAGGGCCACTCACTCGGGGAGGGATAAGTTTTATCTTCCCAATATAAACGACCCCTTTACTTCCATTTAAAGAAATCCAGTCACCCTCTCTAATTACTTTGTCTCCTGCCCGCATCTCTTTCCTGTGTTCATCCATTATTATATCGCCTGCTCCAGCCACACAACATTTGCCCATACCTCTGGCTACTACTGCGGCGTGAGAATTAGAAACTAATAAAGGTGTGAACATCTTGGTGAAAACTACAAAATTCTTATCTAACTCCCTGTCAGCTTTAACTTCAAAATTGTAAACAAAAGTGTTTTCTCTTCTTTTAGAAATATTATTTACCCGGTAAAATCGTAATGGAGAAGTAAGCAGAACTTTAAGCTTCTCTCCCACAGGATTAAGGTGCAGACACAAAGGAAGGATATCTCTCTCTATTTTTTTAGCATCAAATAACAAATTCCTTTTAACTGCTTCTTTTACTCTGCCTCTAAAATTTACTTTATCAGCAATGCCAACAAAAATCTGGCGCATAGGAAAGAATCTGGTTCCATAAAATCTTTCTCTTATACCACCTTTTACCCTATTGCAAAATTTTAAAATATCTTCTATTCTTTCTCTGATAATGATATTACAGATGTTGCGATTTACCGTCACCTGAGGAACAATACCTAACCGCAAACAAGCAATAATTATTCCCTCTAAGAGATACTCTTGAGAAACAAATAACTGAATTCTATTACTAGCAAAAGTACCATCTCCATCAATTGTTCCTGCAAGAAAATTTAAAAGAGAAATCTCATCTAAGGATAACAACCACTTTACTATCTCTTTTTTTAGGTTATTTAGGATGCGAGCAGGATATTTTTTTTGAGAAATAAAATCTTTTGCTGTTCCTGTAATCTTTCGCCCCCTCAAGTAACCGGTAGAGATTTTAACTCTCTCACTCATCTTGCTACCAAAGACTTCACTAAAATAACTCTTTACTCTCTCAACAAACTCCTTCTTGTCCTCGTCCTCCTTCTGAGTAAAAGTGACATTTCCTTTATTTTTTTCTAATTTTACATACCCATCAGTAAAAATTGCTCCTGCCAGATAAGCAAGTTTTTCTTCTCTTTTCTGCCCCCAACCAGGAATTCTTTCAGGAATCGCAATATATTCTCCTTGTTTAATTATTTCTTCAACAGGTTTTTTAATTAACTCTGGCCCCTTACAAGTAAAAAACTTATGATCAGGTGTTACCCGAAGATAGTCATGCTGACTTCTTCCGGTTTGAGAAGGAATTATTTTAACTACATCTGATTTTCTTCTTCCACAAGCAATAATCTCCTTCCAGACAAATTCAGATTTTCCTGTATCATAAGAAAGAATAAAAAGCCTTTCACCTTTTTTAAACCTCTCAAATACTTTCTGAACAGTAAAAAATCCATCGGAGAGAAGAACCAGAGAATCCTGGGCAATACAGGTCATCCCTCCCCGGGCTGTAAGAATACCTTTAGCTGCATGCATACCCCGGATATCTTCAGGAGAAGTCTCTAACCTGCATAAAATTACATCTTTACCCTGGGCTTTCTGCTCTTCAGCATCTTTAGCAGTAAATACAACCTGCCCTACCGCTGCTCCCGGAGAGGCAGGAAGCCCTGCCTGAGAAAAAATCCTCCCCTTTTTTAAAGCCAGCTCTTCCTCCTGAGAGTCAAACCTGGGGTGGAGAAGCTGGTCTAACTGAGAAGGAGAAATCCTTAATAAAGCTGTCTTCTTACTGATAAGCCCTTCCTTAACCATATCTACAGCTATCTTTACAGCAGCCTGAGCTGTGCGTTTGCCTACCCGGGTCTGAAGCATATAAAGTCTTCCTCTTTCTATGGTAAATTCAAAATCCTGCATATCTTTATAGTGCTTCTCCAATCTATTTCTTATCTGGAGAAGCTGAGAATAGATTTTTTTATTTTTCTTTTTAAGCTTATCTATAGAGAGAGGGGTTCTAATCCCGGCTACCACATCTTCTCCCTGAGCATTCATCAAAAATTCTCCGTAAAGTTTATTTTCTCCGGTAGAAGGATTCCGAGTAAAACCTACACCAGTACCCGAATCTTCTCCCATATTCCCAAAAACCATAGTCTGAACATTCACTGCTGTCCCCAATAAACCTTTTATGTTATTTATCTCTCGATAAGCTATAGCCCGAGGATTATTCCAGGATCCAAACACAGCCCGAATAGCCTCCCAAAGCTGAGTTTGAGGGTCTTGAGGAAATTCTTTCTTAGTATATTTTTTATAAATATTTTTGTATCTTCTTACCAATTCTTTTAAATCCTCAACCCCTAAATCAATATCAGGAACTGCTTTATTTAGAGCCTCCTGTTTTAATTCTTTAAAATTTTTTAAGCCTTTCCTTTTAGCTATTTTTCTTTTTACTTCCTCTAATTGGTGTTCAAAAGCATCCTTAGGTACTTTCATAGCCACATCTCCAAACATCTGGATGAATCTGCGATAAGCATCCCATACAAAGCGGGGATTTTTAGTAAGTCTTATCAGAGCCTCTAAAACCTGATAATTTAATCCTAAATTTAAAATAGTATCCATCATTCCCGGCATAGATACTGCTGCTCCTGAACGCACAGATACTAATAAAGGGTCATCTCCTCCTCCAAAGGTCTTTCCGGTCTCTTTTTCTAATTTTTTTAAAGCAGACTCTACTTGAGATTTTAACTCTTTAGGATAAGACTTATTATTTTCATAATACATCTTACAAACCTCAGTAGTAATGGTAAATCCCGGAGGCACAGGAAGCCCTATCCTGCACATCTCAGCTAAATTTGCCCCCTTTCCTCCTAAAAGCTCCTTCATCTTGGAACTGCCCTCTGCCTTTCCTTTAGCAAAAAAATAAACCAGTTTTTTCTGAGAACCTCTTCTTTTTGATGCTTTAGCCATTTTCACTCCTCCTTTTGTTTATTCTTAAAAGTCTTTTTTATAATAATTCTTAACTATAAGAGAATTTTTTCCTAAAATATTCCAAAATTCCTTCTTTTGAGACTCTTTCTTGAATCATAGTATCTCTATCTCTTACAGTAACCTTACTATCTTGCAAAGTTTGAGGGTCTACTGTTACACAAAAAGGAGTGCCAATCTCATCCTGACGGCGGTAGAGCTTACCAATAGCAGCAGTATCATCGTAAATAGATATGAAATCTCTGTTTAAATCCTGGTAAATCTTACGGGCTAATTCTACCAGCTCTGGCCTATTTTTAAGAAGAGGAAAGACCGCAATCTTATAGGGAGAAACCCTCTTATCTAATTTAAGCACCACCCTCACCCTTCCTTTAACTTCTTCTTCACAGTAAGCATCAGAGATTAGGGCTAAAAAAGTTCTGTCTACTCCGGCTGAAGGTTCAACCACATAAGGGGTATATTTTCTATTTTTTTCAGGGTCAAAATAAGAAAGGTCTTCTTTACTTAACTTAGCATGAGAAGAAAGGTCAAAATCTCTTCTGTTAGCTATTCCTTCAAGTTCACGCCAGTCTTCTTTATCGGAAAAGGGGAAATTAAATTCTATATCAGAGCAAGCTTGAGCGTAATGAGCAAGCTCCTGGGGAGAGTGTTCTCTTATTCTCAAATTCTTAGGACTTATACCCAATTCTTCAATATACCAACGCTTTCTCTCCTGAACCCAGTAATGATAGTAATCTTCGGCTTTCTCAGGTTCTACAAAATACTCTATCTCCATTTGCTCAAATTCCCGGGTTCGGAAAATAAAAGTTTTGGTAGTTATTTCGTTTCTAAAAGCTTTACCAATCTGAGCAATCCCAAAGGGAATCTTTTTGTGCATAGTATCCAAAACATTTTTAAAGTTAGTAAATATCCCTTGGGCGGTTTCTGGCCTCAGGTAAACTGGTTTTGAAGACTCTTCTAAAGGCCCTAAATAAGTCTTTATCATCAAGTTAAACTGACGAGGTTGAACTTCTTCAATCTCAGCTCTGCATTCTGGACAAAAAAAATTATCCTTTTTTTGAACCAATTCTTCCTTCTTAAATCTTCTTTTACAGGATTTACAATCTACTAATAAATCAGTAAAACTCTCTAAATGCCCTGAAGCTAAAAACACTGGCTCACTCATAATGATAGAACTATCCAAACCTACAATATCTTCTCTTTTTTCTACATAAGTTCTCCACCAAATATCTTTTATGTTCTTTTTCAAAAGAACTCCCAGAGGCCCATAATCCCAGACCGCCGACAACCCTCCATAAATATCACAGGAAGGAAAAACAAAACCTCTCCTTTTACAAAGAGAGATAATCTTAGTAAGCTTATCTTTCATAAACTAAAATCCTCTACCTAAGCTAAAAGATATTAAATTCTAAAATTTCCTTTTAAAAAAACAATCCCTTTACCTTCCCCAAGACAACAAGGAAGGTAATTTATTTTAACTTAGAAGAAAGTTATTGTCAAATTTTACTGCTGCAAAAGTAGTGTCAAGAATTTTTCGCACTTTCAATCTAAACATAAGATAACTCCCTTTGCTGAGGCAATGTATTTTCAGGCATATCCTCACCCCCTTCAATAAGCAAATCC
>QNCG01000051.1 GCA_003644445.1 Candidatus Duberdicusella sinuisediminis
ATAAGGTAAAGGCTTTACAGGGAGTTCTTCCAGCATTAGAGAACTTTGCTTTCACTAAGGTGACGTTAGAAGTAAGCGGTGATTATAAGAAAATAGCTGGTCAAGATTTTCCTCATCCTGAAAAGGGTTCTTTTAGAGCTAAGGGTGTATTTCCATGGGGTGAACATCTTTTTCCTATTAAAGCTGAAAAATACTTTGATTATGTCTATGATTTGCCGCAAGTAGAGAAGATTATATTTTCAAATAAGCCTTACCGTGGTTCTCCGGAAGTTGAAAAATTTCAAGAAGCTTACGGTGAGAACATGGGTTCCCAGCGTTTTCCTAACACTTATATCTTAAGAAAGTTTAACTTAGCTTATCCTTTAAACAGTCGTTCTGCTTTTCCAGTATATGAAGGAAGAGCAACTGTAGATTTTGGAAGTTCTGAAGACCGAGAAGTAAGGGAAGCATTAGGGTATTTGAATCTTTTCAATGTTCCCATTTATGGGTTTGATGAGAAGTATCCTGTTCCCATAGGATATGTTTATGCTGAAAGTATAGACAGATACGGAGAATTTCCTACAGCCGGTAGAACTTTTCATAACTACGGTCTCTATGGTATAGGTGAATCTTCCCCGGAAAATGTTTCCATGGACATTACCAAAGTTTTAATTAATAGAGGTATTTCTCCTCCTGAAAATTTGGGCAATTTCCTTAGGTCTTTATCTGGTTTGACTTTTGTTCACATTGAGGAGAAGAATGCAGTTGAGATTAGACGGACAACTGAGGGAGACTATATTGCCTTACCTGTGGAGGGAGGGGCTACTTTCCAGGTAGAGACCGGAATTAAGGTTAATAATGATGGGGTAGAGAGGGGAGAACTTCGTGATGTTATTAATATAAAAAATACCCGGTATAAATATGAACCTTCAGAAGTGAGAAGTTTAATAAAGAATATTAAAAAGAATATAAATACAGGTGTTATTCAAAATATTTCAGATATAAAGGGACAACCTCAGCCAATAGCAATAGGGTTACCTCAGGGATGGAAAGGAGGAGGTTTTGGTCTACCTCTGCGTACTTCTCAGATAAATTTTCAGGGCAAGATTCAGACAGTAAATTCTTATGATAGGAGTTTTCCTGTAGGTCCTCTTGAGTACCAGCGTGAAGAAAACAGGAACTTAGAAAACTTAATCCTTAAGAGATAGATTAAAAATGAGTGAAGGTGGGCGAAGAAATAACAAGAAAAATCTTAACTCTGTAAGCTACTGGCAGAAGGCTAAATCCTGCCTCTGGTTTAAGGCAGTAGCTTTGGTTGTGGTAGCCTCCTTTTTATATCAGGATGTAGTCTGGGCTGTAGGAACTGAATTTGTGCCACCTCTTAGTTTCCAAAGTCCTTCCCGGCCTTCACCTGTAGATAATTTGGCTAAATTACTCTTTTCTTCAGATGTCTTAGCATATGAGGTTGGTGATTATTATGATTCTTACTATAGTAATTCTGACTATTCTGATTATAACTATTCTTCCGAGAATTATAATCCTCCTCCAAATACTAGTTATTATGGAATACAGACTCCTTCGGCAGATTACCGGATAAGTGATTTAAATATTACTTATAATATTTCACCAGTGGGCTTTGCTGTGGCTCAGGGGAGCCAGGTCTATGGAGGAGCAGTTATCGGGCTGGCTACTAATGCCGGAACTTCTGGTCTTAGCTTTCCTTTCCAAAACTACCAGGGACAACCAGTAACTGTTTTTTTAAACCCTTCACCTTCAGGTGGCTGGGAAGGTGCTTACGCAGTTAATTATACCTCTGTAGGTGGCAATACTATTAGTGGACGCCTGCCTTCGTATCCTTCAGATAAGGCAATGTCTATTGCCGGAACACCGGTAACTTTTTGGTGGAATACGCCCCAGGGAACTAAAACAGCAACTTATAGCTGGCAGAATTCTCCTTCTGACTCTTATGGGAGAATACACCCTGCTCATGTAGCTTTTAACCCCAATATAGGTAATCTTTCTTATAATGCTTATTTAACCCAAGATTCTTATATTGAAGGAGTAAGCCCAGATTTAGGGATAGACCCTGCTACCAAAAAACACATAGTTGCTGTAAACTGGAATATTGCTGCTTATAACCGGACTTTTCTGGCTTCTCCTGACGTGAGAGGAGCGTTCTCTCCTTCAGGAGAAAATCTTCCTCAAGGGTTTACTGATAAGCCTCATCCTTCTTCAGCTCAGATGACCCCAGGGGAAGTTCCTCAAAACTTAAAAGTTACTCTTAATAAGACCACTGATTCCCTTTACTTCACCAATGCCGGCTTAACTTTTGTTTCCGGAGATACCTGGAGAATCCCTCAGGGAGAAACTATTTCAGGGTTAGGCGATGAGGCTTTAAGCTTTACAGCACCAAAAACTTCCGACGCTGAAGTAGTAATGATGCCCCAAAGAGTAATTGTCCCCCGTAATCTTACTGTGAGTAACTCTGATTATAATAAAGAGTTTAATTACTATGGTTATGACTCTCGCTGGGGAAAATTTTCTACTGAGATAGTTCTTCTTTTAAAGAAAGGGCCCTGGGAAATAAGTTTTGACTCTCGTGGCTTGCCTACGAACTTGGGCTCAGCAGTTATCCCTAATTCAGGAAGATACTCTCAAAGGTTTGGTGATGAAATAGTAGAGGGTAAGATTACTGGTATTGGTTCAACTCTCTTCTCTGATGGCAGAAAACTTCCTACCTTTAAGATAGAAGGAAAGCAGATTCTTTTTCCAGGAGTATCCATAACCAACCCTACAAAGAAGCCAGAAGAGCAGCCTTGGATAAACAGCTCCTTCGTTTCACCTCAGCTTACCCGTATAAAAACTTTAATAGGAGAGATAACCATTCCTCTTTCTCCTGATAAAGAGAAGTCTCTGTCTATAGAAATAGAAGCTGCCCAGGCTAAGGGGACAAATGGTTTTATTCTTAGGCCCCTTTTTAAAGAGGGAAAGCTTACTGGTGGAGGGATAGATTCCACTTCTCTTGCTTTTAGCCCGCTTGCTTACTGGGAAGGTGTGGGAGGAGCTGAGCTAAAAAGAGATGGGAGTGATAGGAGAATTATAAAGAATTATGATAACTGGATTCCTTCCTCAGTAACTATTTCCCTGAATAAACCGGGAGAGATTGCAGAAATTAAAAGAGATTATTTAGGGATAAATCCTAATAACCAGGGAGAAGGCCAGCTTAACTTCCTATTTTCTCTTTCTCAGCATCCCCGGTTATCTTTATCTCAGAAAGAAATAGGAGGAGGGGCGGAAATTCACACTCCTATTCCTTATTCTCTCTCCTGTATGGAGCGCACGAAAGAAGGAAGATGGAAATGGAAATATCCTTCTTATTTTGTTTATTTTGGTGAGGAGATTGGGGAAAAATATTCTCTAAAACAGAGTATCTTAGGTAGCGGAGAAACTATAGAGTCTTCTGCTCGCCCCTGGCGTCAAAGACCAACTTCAAAGGGGTTTGTTGTTGATTATAAAAATTTTTATTCCCTTCCTCCCTCTTTAACTTCTTCCGGCTACAGAACTCCTCTAGATAAAGAACCCGATGATATTAAACAAGGAAATCCCAAACTCATTATAAAAGAGGTGTTAGAAAATAAGGTTATGCATATGGAGTGGGCTCCTCTTGCTATAGCCAGGGATGAACAGGGAAATTCCACAGCCAGCATACTTCTACACGATTGCACCTTTATAAATAACTCCGGTAGTGATATTTACTGGGCTAAAAATCAAAAGAATGGCGAATATCTTGTATGGGTAAAACCAGGAAACTATAATAGGTTTATAGATAATTCAATCCCTGGTTCCCCAGATAAAAGAAAGGCAACCCCCTTTTATAGCCTAAATGCAACCAACGCCCTTTATATAGATTCAAAAGGCAGTATTCTAAATCCGGGAAATAAGTTAAAGTTAGAAGGTGATGGATATACCGGCCCTCTTTTTAGAACAAACCCTTCCTATCTAAATACTACAAATACCCGGAATGTTAAGGCTAAAACACCCGACGTTAAACTGAAGCCGGTTGAGGTTGATAAAGAAGAACAGCAGATTCCCTTTTTTAAGCAGAAAAAGGAAATCGAGTTAGTTTCCTCAACCTCCTGTAGAATTACAGGCAAATCCCCCCTCTATTTTGGCGTAAGTGCCGATACAACCGGACAATATAACTGGCACGCATTTCTTAAGCCTGATGTTTCTTATAAGGTGAAGCGTTCAAACAAAATTAGGGATTTAACCAGAGAAGAAGAAAGAATCTATTCCCAGCAGGGGCAGTTAGGAGTTATAGAAGGAAAGCTGACAATGTTCTTTAACCAGGTAGGAGAAAAAAACCCCTATATTTATATAGAGAAGACAGATGAGAAACCAGGGGGGGTTCCTTCCAAGCCTCCTTCTTCTCTTCCTCCTGCTAAATTAAAAGCAAAAAATAGAGAATATTCAAATGTTTTTAAAATTACTGTTAAGGAGGGGTACCTTTCTGTAGGCTTAAATTTAGACGCCAACCTGAAAATCAGAGGTGAAAACCCTTATCTTTTGGCAAAAGGCGTAGAATTAGCCCTGATAAATAATCCTGCTCTCCCTGCCTTATTTAAAGGGAATTGGTATGTTACCTTTACTCAACCAAAAACTATTATTTTTAAGGACGGAAAATTAGAAAGGGCGGAAAATGCCACTCTTGCTGACCCTGTATATAGAAAGCCTTATAAATTAGATAAGGGGATAGAAGATTTACAGGAGTTGCTTTTTGCCAACCAGAGCAAATTCTTAGTAAAGTTTGAAGGAAATATACCAAAACACTCCTCAGCTGCATCTCTTAATCCTGGTGTTTTTAATTCCTGGCATTGGGCAGAAAAATTAGAACCTCTGGGAATAAAGGTTAATATAGAAGGAAAGGATTATGTATTCTCAAGGGGGAAGATTTATTCCGGAGATGTATTAGGCCAGGTAGGAGGAGGTTTCTATAAGAAGAGAGAGATAATTATAAAAGAGCTGGAGAAGTTTCGCAGGCAAAACCAACCAAAACCAGAATTAGACAAGCTAATTAAGGCTATTAGGGAGGCGCGGCCTGTAAATATCTCTCTTATAAATACTGTCTTAAAAGAATTAGAAAACAAACCTCAGTATGAAAAATTGGGTATTGAGACTAAATTGGAAAAAAGAACAGAAAAGTTAGTTGAACTATTCAGGAACCACTATTTTCCTCTTGCCGAATTATTGCGTTGGGGGTTAAAAGGGCTGGATAAAAATAAAGCCGGAATAATTGCCCTGGTGGCAGATTTTCCTGTTTTGCAAAAGATGGCTAAAGATTTAAAAGTTCCAGAAGACTCTTTTTCTTCGCCGGCAACACTTATCCAGAAAATTTACAGCAGGATAAAATCCAAGGAACTTCCTCAACTGAAACAATTAACAGGTTTGGGAAAAGAGTATAAAGTTAAAGAAAATTATTCATCCTCAATAAGGGAAGCGGTTCTTCTTATACCCTTTAATAGAGGAGGAGTGTGTGCAGATAGGAGTTATTTGGCAGCTTTATTCTTTCAGGGAAAAGACTTAGGTAAAAAAGACTTTCTCCTGGGAGCAGCCTTATTTAATGAGCATACTGCTTTAGCTGTAAGCAAAGGAGTTTTTGAGAAGCCTCAGGGGTTACCAAGAATATTCTTAGATTATGCCCAGCAAGCCGGGGTTTGGGATATATTCAAATCGTCTTCTTATTATAAAGTTAAGGGCATGGGAGAACCTCAGCTTCTTCTTGAGGAAAAACTTGTTTCTTCCTCTCTCTATGAGGAAAGAGATTTTGCCGGAATTCCTGCTTATGAGCCAGTAATTAATAATTTTTCCCTTGCCTACGCCCATTATCTTCAAAAAGTAATTAAAGATAAGGCAAGAGATAATATTAGCCAGGCTTATAAGAATTTTTCTGCCTGCCTTTTTGCTACCCCTCATTTAGGAAGAGATAAAAAGTTGTTAGCTTCTTCTCTTTTTAAAAATGCAGAAAACCCCGATAATATTACTTTTTCTATGCTAGCTCAGGGAGGAAGGGTAAGTTTCAGCTTTATTTTTGGCGAGGAAAAATTTGAATTTACTCCCTCTTTTTACGGGCCGCGTCCTTCTCTAATCTCCTATTTAGTTAATCAGGAAAAATCCAATGTTTATGATGTATTTTATGGAAGTTTTACTCTCCAGTTAACAAGAGAGAAAATTAAAGAAGCTTTGATAAGAGTCAACTTACCCCCAGACCTTCTTGCCCGTTTAAATCCAAAGGAAAGACGGCAAATAGAGCAGTTTCTTACTTCAGAATTTCCTAAGTTTTCTCCAATTATTAAGAAAATTGATGAGAAGCTTGGAGGTTTCCAGTTAATAAGAATCCAGGCCGGATTTAATAAAGAAAACAACCAATGGAAAGTTGATACTTTCCTCAATAATGAGAAAAACCCGATTCTTTCCCAGAGTATTACTCCCTCAAAGGGTCTTATTCCTCAGGAAAGCACGCTTGTTTCTTTTACTATGCCTTTCTTTGAACTTATTTTTGGAGAGAAGAAAAAAGATAAAGATAAATCTTTTCCATCACCTGAACCCTCAAAATTAAAAGGAGAATTCGTCTTTGATGTTTCTTCGATAAAAGAATCTATAAAAAAAGGATTGTTAGAAAACCATCCCTACCTCCCCCTCCTTATTCAAAATTATACTTTAAAAAAAGGAGAAATACCTCTGGGGCCTGCCTGGTTTTTCATTACTACTACCAGAGTAAATTTAGAAAAAGGTAAAGGTAACTCCTTGACCTTTAATTTTGAGAAAGGAACACATTATTTTACTTCTGCCGGGCTTGTAAAATGGAACGAGCCCACCACTTATAAAATAGCAAATTATAAAATAGCAAAAGAAGAAAATGGATTAGGGTATTTTATAAACTCAGGAGGAAAAGCAGAGAGAGCCCTTCCTTATGTTACTCTTCAGGGGATACAAAATGCCGAGGAGGTAGCTTTAAGAATTATAGGTTTTCAGCCGGGAAAGATTACTTTCCAGCTGGATAATAATAAAAGAATAACAGGAGTAAAGGAAACAGTTTCTCCTCTTACTTCTTCTCTGTTCGTAAAAAATAAAGGAGGGTGGAGAGAGTTTTCATATTTAGGAGGAGAAAGCACTCCTAATCTTCTGGTATATGGGGGAAATACAGCAGATTTAAAAGTCTCTTATAAACTTCCTCCATCATCACCAACTCCAGGAGGTAATCCCACGCTTCCCTCTGTAGGAGAAATTGATAAGGCAAAAATAATTGTTGAAAAGAAGGGATATGGAAGGGGAGGCAAAACTCATTATTTAACGGGAAAATTTTCTAAAATAGCCCTTTTAAATTCAGGGTTTCTTCCTGTTTTTAGAGTTCCTACAAAGATAACTATTCCCGGCAGACCTACTGAAAAGAT
>QNCG01000052.1 GCA_003644445.1 Candidatus Duberdicusella sinuisediminis
AAAATTAGCTTAAAAATCTTTAAACTTTTCCCACACTTCATCTGTCTTTATAAATTTTATCCCCTTATTTTTAAACTCTCTAAAAACCTGCTCTTTAGCTTTAGGGTCTATTTCTTTTAGGGCATCTTCTATAACAAAAACTTCGTCCACAAATTTTTTAAATCCCAATACAGCCTCTTTAACACAAAACTCTGTAACTAAACCATAAACATAAACTTGCTCAGGAAGAATAACCTTTAATAACTCTTCGGCATTAGGATTAGAAAAAATATTTAAAACATTCTTCTCCAAGATAATCTGGGGAAAATCTTCTTTAATCCTAAATAGCTCTTCAAAACTTCTCTTTTCAAAACTCAAAACCTGATAATTAGGAAGAAGAGTCTGAGGTATCTTCTTATATCCCCAGCTCTCCCTTATACAATGGGGAGGAAAACTCTTAAATTCGGGGTCTTTCTTCTTGTGAGTATCCTGGGAAGAAATTATAAGAATACCTTTATTATAAGCAAATTTGGTAAGCTTACTCCAGACAGCCTTTAACTTCTCAGCTTCCTTTACATAAAGAGCCCCTCTCCTGTCTACAAAGTCATATTGAGTATCTATATCTACAAAAATAATCTTTTTTTGACGAGACCTCTTTTTAATCAGCTCCTGAGTAGATTTGGTTATCTTCTCCAGCTTATTACTTATCACCACAGGATAGAGTGCTTTCTCCGGCGTAATCTGTGGAAGATGTATCTCTTTAAGAAAAGAAGGTAAACTCTCAATTTTCTTTTTAAATTTAGCCCTTTGAGAATTTAAATCTTGCTTGGGTTGTAAAATTTCTCCCTGACCCATAACCTTCCTAAGAAGGGGTTTGCCTAAATTTTCCCCGGGTAAACCTATATAATCCTGCTTAATTAACTTATTCTGAGCAAATTTCCTAAATACCTGTTTTCTTAAAGGATAGGTAGTCTTTTCTGAGGAAAGTTTCATCACTGGCAAAAATTCCCCATTTAAATTACCTACCTCTACCAATTTATAGATAACATCAGAGAAAGGTAAATCTGAAGACGTACCCATGTTTGTCCCCACACCAAAAGCATCAATGGGAGCTTTTTTCTCTATCAATTCTTTTATTTTATACTCATCCAAATTTCCACTGGCAAAAATAATTACGTCAATCAATCCTGCTCTATCTAAATAACTCCTTACATATTTTGAAATTTCTACCAGATTTCCGCTATCTATCCTCACCCCTAATATTTTCTGCCTCTCCTTCTTTAAATAAGAAGAAAGTCTTACCACACTTTCTAAGGCTGAATTTATATCGTAAGTATCAATAAGGAGAATGGATTTTTCGGGAAAAGTCTTAGAAAATAAATAGAAACTATCAAACTCTGAAGAAAAAGTCATAACATAAGAATGGGCCATAGTCCCCACTACTGGGATGCCATAAATTAACCCGGCTAAAACATTAGAAGTACCTTCTGCTCCTACCACAAAAGAGGCTGAAGCTGCAGCCAAAGAAGCAGATTGGCCATGAGTCCTTCTTAGAGAGAAATCATAAATCTTTCTTCCCTGAGCAGAAAGGACCACCCTACAAGACTTAGTAGCTAAAGTAGTGTAAAGATTAAGGGTATTTAAAAGAACGCTCTCTACAATCTGCGCTTCAATAATATTGGCAGTAACTCTCAAAATAGGTTCTCCAGCAAAAACAATCTCCGGTTCCTCCACGGCCCAAACTTCTCCTTTAAACCTGAATTTCTTAAGATAGTTAAGAAACCCCTCATCAAATAATTTAAGACTTCTTAAGTAGTCTAAATCCTGAGAAGTAAACTTCAAATCAGCAAGATACTCTAAAGCTTCTCTTATCCCATAAACTACATAGAAAGGTCTCTTCTCAGAACGAATAAATAACTCAAAGCTCACCTTACAATCTCTCTTATACCTGAAATAAACCTGAGCCATTGCTAACTCGTATAAGTCTAACCAGAGACCAGAATTCAATTTTAAAGATTTACTCTTCATATAATCTCTCTATTAAGAAACTGGTTATATAATTTGTCCTTCCTATTTCTCTACCCTCTCTTAAAAAAATATAAGTAGGGACTCCTAGAATTCTGTATTTAGAAGCTAAGAGGCCTTTTTTATCTAAAATTATTGAGGAAGAAATCCCTATTTTATCTTTAAAAGCCTTAACCTTTCTTTTATCATCTCCTAAATTAACAAAAAATATTTTAAAGTCTTTAGCTAAGAGCTCCTTTTGAAGATTATTAAGAGCCTTGATCTCTAATCGGCAGTAAGGACACCAGGTAGTCCAGAAGAAGAGCATAGCTTTGCTTTGAGAATTTATATTTTGAGTATTAATTATTTCCCCGGAAAGAGTGGTAAATTTTTCTCCTCTTGCCTCCCAGGAAAAAAAAGTAAGAAGAATTAGGAAGAGTATGTTTTTCCTCATAATAGATAAATCCCCCGGACTAAAAAATAGAAAGAAATTCCCAAAAGTAAAATCCCAAAAACCTTCTTAATCCCCAGAGAAATCTTAGGATTTTTTTTAAAAAAGTCTAACATGCTTCTTCCAAAAATAGCAGTCATTATAAAAATTACCCCTATCCCTAAGGAGAAAACAAACAAAAGGACCCCTCCTAAGAAGACATCCTTATTTAAGGCAGTAAGAAAAAGTATCGCCCCTAATACCGGGAAGGTGCAACTTCCACTAACTAAACCTCCTATGACTCCCAAAAAGAAGACGCCAAAAATACCTAATCTCTTATGGTTAAATTTTAAAGGGAGCCTAAACTGAGAAAAAGAAAATAAATCTAAGAGAGCTAAGCCCATAAAGGCAAAGACTATTGCTCCAGTAAATTGAACCCAGAAAGATTTACTAAATTGGCCAAAGATTTTTCCGCTTAAAGAGCAAACTATACCTAATCCTGTATAAATTAAAGAAAGTCCTAAAACATAAACTAAACTTAAAGATAAAACTTTTTTAAAAGAAGCTTTTTCTTCTATCCCCAGGATTCCCAGAATTACTGGAATTAAAGGATAAAAACAGGGGGTAAAACTCACCAATACTCCTGAGATAAAAACTAAAGGGAGGCTCAATAAAGAATTGGTCTTCATTAAGTTCTCTACAAAATAGAAAAAGTTCTCCATCAGCTTGTTTCTTTCTTTAACCAGTCTCTATATTTTTTATTAATATCTGCTAAAGGCAAAGCTATAATTTCTACAACTTGATAAGGATGCAGCCTTTCTACTATTTTTTTCAACTTAGAAAATAAAGATTTCCTGGTTTTTATAACTAAAAGATGCTCCTTGGCTTTGTCTATTCTGCCCTGCCACCAGAAAAGAGAATCTACATCTTTCAAAATATTTATACAGGCAGCTGTCCTCTGAAGAAGAAGTTCCTCAGCAATCCTTTTAGCTACTTTTTTCCCCGGCACAGTAACTAAAACTACAATAAACATAATTTATCTTAATCTTTTTAAAAGTTGAGAAAACCTCTTAGCAAACCTCCGACAATTATTTTCTACCCTCTTATCTACTTTCCCTACAGCTACTGGTCCATAATGATCGCCTTGAGAATCTCCTTGGATAATCATCCCGTGAATTAACATAGCTTCTAATATAGAAAGAAGGGTAGTTTCATTACCTCCCCCAATATTTGCTGAAGAAGTAAAAGCTCCTCCTACTTTCCCCTCTAAACATCCGTGAAAACTCACACTCTCATCTAAAAGTTTTTTAACCTGATAAGCTAAGCTTCCATAATAAGTAGGTGAACCCAAGATTATCCCTTCAAATTCTAAGAGTTCTTTAGGGTCTACATCCTCTACAGAAGAAAGTTTAACTTCAACTCCTTCTTTTTCTAAACTATCGGCAATAATCTCAGCCATCTTTTTAGTGGTTCCTGATTTAGAATAATAACCTACTAAAACTTTCATAATCTATCCTCCCTTTGTCTTAGATAATTCTAATACCAAAATTGTATTTTTTCAAATATAAAACTTAGTTCCTAATATAAAAAGAATGGAGTCTTTCCAAAGCCTTAAACTTATCTTGCCTTTCTACCTTAGCCTTTTTTACTGCCTTTTCTAAAACTTCGATAGTTTTCTGATAATGAGAAAGAGAAATCTTATAAGGATGTCCGTCTTTTCCGCCATGGGCAAAAGAAAATCTTGCCGGGTCTTTAAAACTTAAAGACTCCCCATAGATTAAATCACTTATCAAGGCTAAAGCCCTTAAAGTCTTAAGCCCTACCCCTTCTAAACCTAAAAGAGCCTGAAAGTCTTGAGGTTTTTTCTCATAAGTAATTAAAAGAGTCTCTTTTAATCTTTTAGGATTTATATCTTCAATTAAAACCCTATGTCTCAAGGGAAGTTGGGCTTGATTCTCTTTAATCTTTATTATGTCCTTCAAGTTCTTATGCGGAGGTCTCTGAGAAAGCTCTTTCATTGAATTTCTTAGAGAATCTTTCTCCCTATCTACTAAATTTAAAGTCAAGAAAAACTTATCACTGACTACGCCACGATGGGGCTCTTTTATAAAAGAAGTTAAGTCCTGAGAATCCCAATGATATCTTCTGGCCCAATTATCTCTCATGCCCTGCTGAATAACTATCCACCGGCCTTTTTTACTAAAAATGAAACTATGATGATAAAGCTGAAAGCCATCCTGAACACAGTTGTTGTCTACTTTAGCAGTAAATTTAGAAGCAAAGATTAATTTCTCAGGATCAAACCCTTTCTTCTCGGCTATAGCTTTAATCTCCTCAGGAGTCTTACGAGAAGTTAAACCCTTTCCTCCACAAACATAAACACCTAAACCCTTTAAATCCTTAAAAGCTTCCTTTAAAGCTCCACAGACTGTAGTGGTTAAACCTGATGAATGCCAGTCAAAACCTAAAACACAACCAAAAGCCTGAAACCAGAAAGGTGAAGACAGCCTCTCTAAGAAAAAGTCTGGACCTTTCTCTTCTATTATTATCTGAGAAATAAGCCCAGCTAATTTTCTCATTTTTCCAAAAAGCCAGCGGGGGCACCTTCCTGAATGTAAAGGCAAATCCATCCTTTTTCTCTGCATAAGAATATTATACCATACTATAAAAAAGATTAAATCTTGCTTTAACCTCTTAAAAATGTTATTATTTTTTCTATGCTTAAAGAAGGTGAGCTCATCCTCCTCTATAAAGACCCTCAGAGAAACTATCTTTTGAAAGTAGAGAATAAAAAGTTCCATACTGATAAAGGATTTATTGATTTATCCACCCTTAAGAATAAAGATATAGGCCAAAGCATAGAAACCAACTTAGGAGAAAGATTCTATATTCTTAAACCTTCACTCTGGAATATAATTATGAAGGTAGAAAGAAAGACCCAAATAATCTATCCTAAGGATATAGGGATAATCCTCCTTAAAGGCAATTTATTTCCGGGGGCAAGAGTTATAGAATGTGGTTCAGGAAGTGGAGCATTAACTGTAGCCTTAGCTAACTTTATAAAGCCTGAAGGCAAGGTATTCAGCTATGAAAGAAATAGAGAATTCTTAGAAAATGCCCGCAAGAACATAGAAAAAGCCCAACTAAAAGATTATGTAGAATTTAAACTTAAAGAAGTAAGAGAAAGATTTGACGAAGAAGACATAGATTCAGTAATAATAGATATTGGCAGTCCCTGGGAGTTAATCCCGGCCAGTTTCCAAGCTTTAAAACCCGGGGGAAGATTTGCCACGATTTGCCCTACTTTTGAACAACTAACCCAAACTGTATTCTCTTTAGAAAAAACAGGTTTTACTCAAATAGAAACCTTGGAAGTCTTAACCCGGAGAATCCTGGTAAGAAGAGGAAGAAGCCGACCAGAACAAAGAATCCCTTCCCACACTGGTTTCTTAGTATTTGCTTCCAAAATAATCTAACCTAAATATCCTAAAAGCTGAGAGAAAAAAATACTAGCGGATTGAGAAATCCTAATATCAGCTATTGAGGATAAGGGCGTTAATTCGGGGTTAATTTCTAAGATCTGGCAACCTCTCTCTTTAGCCTGAAAGGGTAAATTTACTGCAGGATAAACCACTCCACTTGTTCCGATAATTAGAAGGAGTTCAGCTTCATCAATTAACTGGTAAGCTTTAACTAACTCTTCTTCAGGTAAAGGCTGGCCAAAAAATACTACTGAAGGAATAAGTCTTCTCCCACACTCACATCTTCCCATAAAAGATAAGACCCTTCTTATCAAATCTTTGCGGGTATGAGATTTCTTAATCTCCTCTAAAAACTCAGCTACTTCTCTCTTATCTTTTATCTTTTCTCTATTACAAACTCTACACCTGAACTTATAAGCATTACCATGAAGCTCAGAAACTATCTTTGAGCCAGCCAATTGATGAAGATTATCTATATTCTGAGTAATTACTCCTAAAAGCCTGCCTCTCCTCTCCAGCTCAGCTAAGGCATAGTGGGTAGAATTCGGCTTAGCCTTTAGCAAAACCTCATAAAAATCTACAAAAAACTGAGAAATCTTATCAGGAGACTTTAGAAAGGTAAAGAGAATTCCCGGGACAGTAGCGTATATTTGAGGGTCATACTTCTCCCATAAACCGCCCTTTCCCCGGAAAGTAGGTATCCCACTTTCTAAAGAAGCTCCTGCTCCAGTAAAAGCTACCGCCTTCTTTTCTCTTAGAAGCTTAGCTACTTTTTCTACCATTCTATCTCTGAAGAATAAAAGAAAGGGTTCTATCTTGAGTCTTATCTCGGCGAAAAGAATAAAAGGATTCTAAACACTGGCTACAAAATTGAGTATCTAAAACATTTTTCTCTTTAAAACCTCGCTTAATAAATTCATTCTTTACAAAACTACCCAGGTCTAAAAAGTATTTCTCCCTTCTTTTAAGAATAAAATTCTTAAAAAAATCAAAAGCCATAAAATCTCTCTTAACTTCAAAACAACATTCTCTTAACCCCGGACCTATCAAAAGATAAGAACTTTCTAATTCTATCTTAAACTTCCCAATTTTATTAAAAAAATTCTCTAAGATACCCTTATATGCAGGCTTCCATCCTAAATGAATTAAGCCTACTAAGTTATCTTTATAAGAATAAAAGAATAAAGGTAAACAATCAGCAGTTCTTATTAAAAGAAGCCTCAATTTCTCTAAAGTAAAGAGGCTGTCTCCTTGGTAAATATTTCTTGAACCTCTCACCCAGAAAACTTTTGAACTATGAATCTGCTTAAGGTAAGATAAACCCTCAAAATCAAAATTTAGAATATCAGCTACCTTTCTTACTTCCTTACTTACATTAACTCCCGAAAAACTCTTATCGGTAAAACCTAATAAAATATTCTCTTC
>QNCG01000053.1 GCA_003644445.1 Candidatus Duberdicusella sinuisediminis
TATCCAGACTACCCTTCCCTGAGGAGATACCAAAAGACTTAATTTAATCTTCTGGGAAGAATTTTTCTTTAAAAAGCCGTCTACTCCAGAAGAAACCAACTCCTCAAAACTCCCCAATTCTATCCTGTTTCTCTCTATGTAGTAAAAAGAGGCAAAGTTCTTATCCTGAGAGAAAACTTCTCCTTCCCGGAAAGGCAATTCTTTCTCTAAAATAACAAACTCTTTGCTAATCTTTTTCAGGTAAGTAAACAACTTAGAAGGAGAACTAACAAGAAAATCTTCTAAAGACCATCTAAACAAATCAGTATTATAAAAACTCTTTTCCAGAACAGAAATTTTCCCCAACCCTTTAAATCTTCCCAGAAACACCGATTTAACTTCAGAATTAGAAGAATAGTAGAATATAGGGACTATAAGAAAAAAAAGCCCTAAGTGAAGAAATAAAGAAAAGAAACTAAACTTTAACAATCTATTCCTTAACATAGGTAGTGGCTATATTTACATAAGAAAGACCTACCTTTCTACATATATCCCAGATTTCCACTACCCTTCCTAACGAAGAATTCTTGTCTGCCTTTATAAACACCGACTTTACCTTAGCCTTATTCTTATTTAAAAAATCTTCCAGTTCTTTGTTAGTTACCACTTTCCCATTAAGATAAGCTACATCTTCAGAAGAAATAATTATATTTAATCTTCCTGAGCGGAGAATACTCTGAGTAACCGTCTGGGGTAATTCTACTTTTATACCCGGTTGAACTATGAAACTGGATGTCAGCATAAAGAAAACAATAAGGATAAATACTATATCTATTAAAGGAGCAATGTCTAAACCCTTAAGCCCAAACTCTTCCTTCAATAGATATTTTCTAAACTTCATTGGTCTTCGCCTCAGTTAAAAGAGATATCATTTCTGAAGCTGTCCTCTCCATTTCTAAAACCGAGTAATTTACTCTACTTACAAAATAATTATAAGCTATAAAGGAAGGAATTGCCACTACCAAACCAAAAGCGGTGGTAAGAAGAGCCTCCCAAATACCTCCAGCTAAATCAGCAGGATTGACTGCTCCTAAACTCGCACTTTTTTCTTGGATAATATAGAAACACCTTATTATCCCGGTTACTGTACCTAAAAGGCCTAAGAGAGGAGAAATATGAGCTATAGTAGCCAAAAAATTTAAATTTTTTTCCAATTTAGGTACCTCATACAAAGAAACTTCCTCCAAAGCTTCCTTAATAAACTCTTTAGGTTGGTCATAATTAAGAAGAGCCACTTTAATCATATAAGTAAGGGGAGTGATTTTCTTTTCACAAATCTGAATTGCTTCTTTAAAGTTTGCCCGTTTTACATGGTTTAATATCTTAGATAGAGCTTCTTGAGAATTTATCTTTATTTTCGAAAAATAAAGAAAGCGTTCAATTATTATGGCTAAAGAAAAAATAGAACATATTACTATTGGCCACATAAGAGCCCCGCCTTTCAGAAGTAAACCCCACATTTTTAAACCTCCTTTCCTAAAATAACTTCTACTTAGCTTTCAACTCTTTCAATCTCTCCTGAGCATACTTTGCTTCTTCTGCGCCCAGAGCTATTACTTTCTGGTAAGCTTTCTTAGCTTCCTCTATATTATTTAGTCTCTCATATAATTTAGCTATTCGCAAGTAAGATTTTACTATCTCTTCTTTCTCTTGAGGAAAAAGGTATATCAGCTCAAAGAAGTTTTTAATAGCTTCTTCTAACTGCCCCATCTTCTCTAAACTGAGGCCCAAGGAGAAATAAAGCTCAGGAGAATTAAGAGCTAAACTTTTAGCCTTTAAAAAACTTTGGTAAGCTTTGGAATAATCTCCTTTCCCTTGGTAAACTTCTCCTTTTTTGAAATAAAAGAAATTCTTAGATTCAGGATAATCCTCTATTAACTCATCACAGATTTTAAGAGCCGAAGCAAAATCTTCCTGAGAAACTTTAAATTCTATAAGAAGAAGTTTACTTTGAAGAACTTCTTTTTTCTCAGAAATATTTTCTCTCAGAACCTGTTCAGCCTTTTTAAATTCTTGCTGGCTAAACAAAATTTGAGCCAGATTAAGACGGGCCTGAGCTAAGTATCTACTTTGAGGGTAATCCTTAACTAAGGTTTGGTAATAAAATTCTGCTTTAGGATAATTTTCTTCTTTGTGGTAGAGACTGCCTAAGTAAAATAGCACCCGGTCTCTAAATTTAGAAGAAGGGTGCTTTTTAAGAAAGCTCTCTAACTTCTTCTTAGCTAAGGAATATTTATCTTGGTCAGCAAGAAGGAAAGCCTCCTGAATCTCAACTTTCTCCAAAAATTCTGAATCTTGGGAAAGTTTCTTGGGGATATCTTTAAGAACCTCAACAGCCTGAGAATACTCTTTCTTATCTATATAATTCTCAACAAGCAAAAGATAAACTTCTTTCAAAATTCTTTTGGGAAGTTTTTCTTCTAAAAGCTTCTCCAAAATCCTAATAGAAAGGTCAAAGTTCTTTAACTTATTCTGGGCTAAAGCTAAATAATATTTTGCTTCAGGGTTAAATTGAGAATCAGGGAAGTTCTTAATTAAGCTTTCCAAAGCAATTATACTCCCTTCAAAATCTTTCTCTTTCAACAAACATAGCCCAATCTGGAACTGGATATAGTCAGAATAAAGATTATCGGGAAAATTCTTAAGAATTTCTTGATAGGATTCTATTGCTTTCTTGAATTTACCTTCTTGCTGGTAAACATCAGCAATATTTATTCGAGCACTAATCTTGACTATCTGACTAGAAGAACTACTCACAAGTTTCTGGAAAGTTTCTATTGACTTTTTGTAGTCGGAAAGCTTAAGGTAACACCATCCTAAGTTGTAATAAACCTGTTCCAAAGTTTTGCTGTCTAATTTCTCCTTTCCTTCCAATATCCTCCGGTAAAGAGAAACTGCATCGTTAATCCTTCCTAAATTATATAGAGAATCAGCTTCGGCTATATAGGCTCTAATTAAGAAAGAACTTTGGGGATAATTTCTTACGAGTTTATCAAAAAAATCATAAGCTTTATCGTATTCCTTTTTCTTATAATAAAAAGAACCCAGACAATAAACCTTTAATTCTTCAGAGGTAATCTTAGAAAAATAACTTTCTGCAGATGGAAAATTGTCTTGTTCTAAGAAACACCAACCTAAACTCTGGCATAACTCATCCCTTAAAGATTCTTCCTTTAAGCTTTCTAAGGCTTTCCGGTAATAGTTAATAGCTAAAGGATAATCTTTAGAAGAATAGCTTACTTCTCCTAAGTAATAGTAGGCGTAGTCTTTATGGGTAGTATCAGGGTATTCTTTTAGCCAAGAAAGACACAAATCCTGAAGATGGGGGAAATCTTTTTTCTGATAATAAATCCTGCTTAAAGAAAGAAAAGTCTTCTCTCTTATCTGCCTATCCTTACACTTAGCTAATACCTCCTGGAATAACTCTTGGGCAAGGCCTAATCTGTTTTCTTTTAAAAAACAAAAACCCAAAGAATATTTAGCCCAGAAGAAAAGAGGAGAATCAGGAAACTCTCTAATTACCCGGTCAAAAAAAATCTCAGCTTGAGGATATTTTTTTGCCTGAAAATTTATCTCACCCAGCCAGTAGAGAGCAGAACTTTTTATGGAAGCTGAAGAGCTTTCTTCTAAAAGTTCTAACAAAACTTTTTCAGCTTTTTCAAAATCTTTTTTATAAAAAAAACTCTTAGCTATGAATAATTTTGCTTCCTCCTTTCTGGGGCTTTGAGGATAATTTTTAATAAAAGAATTGAAAAGGCTGATTGCGGCATCATAGAAATTTTCCGAAAAAGCTTTTTCAGCAGTGTAGAATTCCTCCTCTTGGCCAGCTAAGCTCTCTAGAGTAAAAAAAGAACTTAACCCTAAAAAAACCAGGAAAAAAATTATAAACCTCATCTTTTCTTTAAATAGATTAGAAAACTTTTTCTTCTAATTTTTCTCTTAAGAAACGCCCGGTATAAGAAGTTTTAACTTTAGCTACCTCTTCAGGAGAACCACAAGCTACTAAATAACCTCCTTCTTCTCCTCCTTCAGGACCTAAATCAATTATATAATCTGCGCACTTTATAACTTCTAAATTATGCTCAATTACTACTACAGTATTTCCTTTATCCACTATCCTCTGAAGAACATCCAAAAGTCTTCTTACGTCCTCAAAGTGAAGTCCGGTAGTAGGCTCATCAAGAAGATAAAGAGTCCTGCCTGTAGATTTTTTTCTTAAGTATTTGGAGAGTTTTACTCTTTGAGCTTCTCCTCCCGAAAGAGTAGTAGCAGATTGGCCTAATTCTATATACCCTAAACCTACATCCTGGAGAGTCTTAAGGACATTACTGATTTGAGGGATATTCTCGAAAAGTCTTATAGCTTCATCTACAGACATCTCCAATACATCGGCTATGGAGTAACCCTTAAATTTAACTTCTAAAGTCTGCTCATTGAATCTCTTACCCTGACAAACCTCACACTTTACATAGACTGAAGGTAAAAAATGCATATCTATTTTTTTAAGGCCATCGCCCTGACAAGCTTCACACCTGCCTCCTTTAACATTAAAACTAAATCTGCCCGGCTTAAAACCTCTGGCCCGGGCTTCCGGGAGCTGACTAAAAAACTCTCTTATATAGGTAAAGACTCCAGTATAAGTGGCGGGATTAGAGCGGGGGGTCCTGCCAATAGGAGCCTGGTCTACTACTATTACCTTATCTATCAGTTCTTTATTTTTAATATCATCACAAGCTCCTACAGGTTGTTTAGAACCATAGAGATAATTAGCCATCCCCTTATAGAGAATTTCTTCTATTAAAGTAGACTTTCCTGAGCCAGAAACCCCAGTCACACAAATAAAAGTTCTTAAAGGTATTTTTACATTTATATTCTTAAGATTATATTGGCGTGCTCCCTTTATAAGAATAAAGGGAGAATTTCTATAATCTCTCCTTTTAAATGGCAGAGGTATTGTCCTTTCTTCTCTAAGATAAGAGGCAGTAAGAGAATCAGCTTCAACTATTTGGCTGGTAGGACCATTATAAACTACAAAACCTCCTTCTTTACCTGCTCCTGGACCTAAGTCTACTATCCAATCGGAATTTTTTATTACCCTCTCATCGTGTTCTATTACAATAATGCTATTATCTAAATCCCTCAATTTTTTAAATATTTCTATTAATCTCTGAACATCCCGAGGATGCAAACCTATTGTAGGTTCATCTAATATATATATAACCCCCGAAAGAGCTGAACCTACCTGAGTAGCTAACCTTATCCTCTGAGCCTCTCCTCCAGAAAGAGTAGAACTTAACCTATCTAAAGTAAGGTAATCTAAACCTACTTCCTTACAAAATCTTAATCTCTTCTTTATCTCCTTTATTAGAATATGGGCTATTGCCTCTTCCTGAGAGGTAAGCTTTAAATTGTCAAAAAACTCTCCAGCCTCTCCTATAGACATCCTTAAGATATCTCCAATAGTCTTGTCTTTTACATAGACTGATAAGCTCTCTTTCCTCAGCCTTAAGCCTCCACACTCAACACAGGGTTTTCTGCTCATAAATTTAGAAATCTCAACTTTTAAATAGTCGCTATCAGTAGTTTCAAATATTCTTTCTAAATGAGGAATAACTCCCTCAAAAGGTTTACCCCATATTTCCACATCTGAACCATAAAGAATAATCTTTTGAATTTTTTTAGGAAGTTTATAAAAAGGAGTGTCTAAACTAAAATCTAACTCCTCAGCTAATTCTCTCAAAAGACTGCGATAATAAAGAATATAACCCCTCCCGCCTCTTCTCCAGACCTCGATTGCTCCTTCTCTTAAACTTTTTCTCTTATCAGGAACAATTAAGTCTACGTCAAATTCCAGTTTTCTGCCTAAACCGTTACAAGCTGGACACGCCCCATAAGGAGAATTAAAAGAAAAACTCCGAGGTTCAAGTTCAGGGAAACTCTGCTTACACTTAGGACAAAGAAGTTTACTACTAAAAAAATCTTCACTATTAGTATCCTCTCTAAATATAATCATTTCTCCCTTGCCTACTTTTAAGGCTAATTCTACTGAAGAAGAAATTCTCTCTTTCTCCTCAGGCTTCAGAATCAACCTATCTACCACCAATTCTATGTTATGGATTTTATAGCGGGCTAAATCTATATCTTCTTCTAAATTATAAATTTTCCCATCTATCCTTACCCTTATAAATCCATCTTTTCTTAAACGTTGGAATAACTCTCTAAATTTACCTTTTTTGCCTTTAATTAGAGGAGCTAAAATATAAATTTTATAGCCTCGGTATTCTAAAACTCTATTTATAATTTCTTGAGGACTTTGAGCAGAAATAGGAATCTTACACTTAAAACAGTAAGGCTTTCCAATTCTAGCAAATAAAAGACGGAGATAATCATAAATCTCAGTCTGAGTAGCTACAATAGAACGCAGAGAGCCTGAAGAAGACCTTTGCTCAATAGCTATAGCTGGAGATAAACCTTCAATATACTCAACTTGAGGCTTTTCTAATTTTTCTAAAAATTGTCGGGCATAACTGGAAAGACTCTCTACGTATCGGCGTTGACCTTCAGCATAAATAGTATCGAAAGCTAAAGAAGACTTTCCTGAGCCAGAAAGTCCAGTAATTACAATAAACTTATTCCTGGGAAGAACTAAATCTATATTCTTAAGATTATGCTCTCTTGCTCCTTTAATGATAATTTCCTTACTCATCGTCTTAAGAAATTCTTTTTAAATTTCCTACTACACCTTTACAAAGGAAAATTTTTTATTAGGTTCAGATGTATTTCTTAGACTAATCTTATCGCTTTATAACCTGGAATTCTCTATCAGTAAGGGGTAAATTATAAAATACTACCAGAGCTTTTAAAGTCAACTAAATTTTAATTGTGCTCTCTTTTAAGAACGATTAACCTTTTTCAATCCGAGAAGGAAAAGTCTCTTAAACTGTAAATTTCTAACTTCTTGCCCCATAATTAGTTATATTAGAATAAATA
>QNCG01000054.1 GCA_003644445.1 Candidatus Duberdicusella sinuisediminis
GTATCAGGTTTTATTACTTCTTTTCTCTTAGTGATTATTTTAGGTAAGTTTTTTATTAGGCATCTTAAAAGACTTCGCTTAGAAGAGCATATTGATATGTATGGTCATGTTAAACTTCAGGCTATTTTTAACGGTAAAAAAGGTACTCCTACTATGGGTGGTATTCTCGTAGTTTTAAGTATTTTATTTTCTGTAGCCTTATGGGCTAAGATAAATGTTTTCATTTGGCTATCTCTTTTGACTTTAGGCTGGTTTTCTCTTTTTGGATTTGTAGATGACTATTTAAAGCTTAGGAATAAAAAGGGATTAAAGAGATTGCCTAAGTTTTTTATCCAGGTTATATTTGGAGGTTTTCTGGGGTTTTTCCTCCTTAAGTTTAATATTTTTGAGCCTACAATTTATTTTCCTTTCTTTAAGAATTTAGTCGTAAATTTAGGTATTTTTTATATAATTTGGACAGCAATAGTAGTGTCAGCCAGTTGTAATTCAGTTAATTTCACTGATGGTTTAGATGGTTTAGCTATAGGGTCTATCTTGATGGTAGCTTTGGTTTTTTCTATCTTTAGTTATGTTTCTGGTAATGTAAAATTGAGTAGTTATCTCTTCTTTCCTTTTATTGAAGGTACCGGGGAATTGACAGTAGTTTGTAGCTGTATTTTAGGAGCAGGTTTAGGTTTTTTATGGTTTAATGCTCATCCTGCTGAAGTGTTTATGGGAGATGTAGGTTCTTCTGCTCTGGGAGGATTATTAGGAGTGATAGCTATTCTTATTAAAAAGGAGATTTGGCTTTTAATAGCTGGAGGCTTATTCGTAATAGAGGCTTTATCAGTAATTCTCCAGATAAGTTGGGTTAAGATTTTTAACCGTAGACTTTTTAAAGCAGCGCCTTTACACCATCATCTTCAGCTTTCTGGCTGGCCAGAGTCCAAAATTACTATAAGACTTTGGATAATTTCTGTTCTCTTTTCTGCTTTAGCCTTAGCTACTCTTAAAGTAAGGTAATGAGAGAAGGTATCTTATCCTCAATAAAGAAAGTAGGTATTGTAGGAGCAGGAAAAAGTGGGGTCTCTTTAGCTAAGTTAGCCCTTAGTTTAGGTAAGAGCGTAAAGCTAAGTGAAATAAATAAAGACATATCTTTTAAGACTCTAAAAAGTCTCAAACAACTAGGCGCAGAAATGGAGTTAGGCAGACATACCCAGGATTTTTTTAAAGATGTAGATTTAGTAGTTTTAAGCCCGGGGGTTAATTCCAACGATTTCTACAAGAATATCTTGGCCGGTTTAAATATTCCTTGGGTAGGAGAAATTGAGTTTTCCTTCTGGTGTTGTAAGTCTAAAAATATCATAGCTATTACCGGAACAAACGGAAAAACTACCACTACTTTTATAATAGGCCAAGTCTTGAAGAAGAGTCTTAATAAAAGAGTTTATGTTTTAGGCAATATTGGTAACCCTTTTTCTTCAGAAGTTTTAGATATTGGAGAAGAAGATGTTGTAGTTTTAGAAGTGAGTTCTTTCCAATTAGAGACAATCAAATATTTTAAACCCTACATAGCTTGCCTTCTTAATTTTTCTCCTGACCATTTAGACCGTTACTCAGACTTAGAAAGTTATTTCTTAGCTAAAAAAAGAATTTTTCTTAATCAAGATTTTTCTTGCTATGCTTTGTTTCCTAAGGAGTTAGAAGAGAAATTAAGGGATATTTCAGCACAGAAGATTTGCTTAGATAAGGGAGAAAACCTTTCTTTTATAGAGAAGATATTAGAAATTTTAGGGGTAGAAAGTAGTAATTTATATAATTACCTAAGAGATTTTAAAGGCTTAGCTCACCGATTAGAATTTGTAGCTGAGAAGAGAGGAGTAAAATTCATAAATGATTCTAAAGCCACAAATATTTTAGCTACTATTTTTGCCTTAAAAACTCTTAAGGGAAAAATTATTCTTCTTGCTGGAGGTAAAGATAAAAATCTTGATTATTCTTTAATCAAGCCTTATTTGGATAAGGTAAAGAGTATTTTTCTTTTTGGAGAAGCAAAAGATAAAATAAAAAAAGTTTTAGAAGGAGCAGTTCCCTTAAGGGTAGTCAAAGATTTAAGAGAAGCCGTTCTTTTAGCTTACCAAGAAGCCCAATCCTCAGATATAATTTTACTATCTCCTATGTGTTCAAGTTTTGATATGTTTAAAAATTATCAAGAAAGAGGAGAATTCTTTAAGAGTTTAGTTTATGAACTTAAATAAAAATTTTATAAACTATCAACTTAGGCTTAAATTTGCCCGGAGAAGAATTTTCTTTTCTTGTATAATTCTTTCTCTTCTGGGAATACTTTTAGTTTACGATACTTCTTCAATATATGCCTGGTTTAACTATTCTGATGCCATGTATTTTTTAAAAAGACAGATTTTTTTTCTAATTTTAGGGTTGATTTTGTTGGCAGGCATTTTAAAAGTAGATGCCTCTTTTTTAAGAAAGCAGGCCCGGGTTTTGCTGGTTACAGGAATAATCTTTTTAGTTTTAGTCTTATTTATAGGAGTTAAGGTGGGAGGAGCAAGAAGGTGGTTGAAGATTTTTGGTTTTGGTTTTCAGCCTTCAGAGTTTATGAAAGCTTTGTTTTTGCTATATCTTGCTGATTATTTTTCCCGAAAAAATTATTTAGCCAAAAGTTTTTTAAAAGATGTACTTCCCTTATTAGGGATAACTTCTTTAGTATGTCTTTTAATATTTTTAGAGCCTGATTTTGGAACTGCTATCTTCTTTGGGGTTTTAACTTTAGTTTTTTTGTTTATAGCTCATATTCCTAAGAAATATTTAGGAGCTCTTTTCTTGATTTTTTTTGTAGTTTTTTTAGTCCTTATTTTTTCTTCTCCTTATCGGCGGGTACGGATATTTTCTTATCTCAACCCCTGGGCTGATTCTCAAGGGAAGGGTTTTCAGCTAGTGCAGTCGCAGATTGCCTTAGGTTCAGGAGGGTTTTTTGGTCAAGGTTTAGGAGAAAGTAAGCAGAAACTTTTTTTTCTTCCAGCAGCTTATACTGATTTTATCTTTTCTATAGCAGGAGAAGAATTTGGATTTGTAGGGTGTGTATTTCTTTTAGGTGTATATATATTTATTTTCTTTCAGGGGCTTAAGATTCTAAAATGGGTGAATGATAAATTTAATTTTTATTTGGGTTGGGGGAGTTTATTTATTTTAACTTTTCAGGCCCTGGTTAATATGGCGGTAGTTGTGGGTATCTTTCCTACCAAAGGATTGCCCCTCCCCTTTATAAGCTATGGAGGAAGTTCTCTTCTTAGTAGTTTTATTCTTTTGGGTTTATTTTTAAAAACTACTAAGGAAGTTATTGAAGAGTAATAAACCTCAGTTTAAGAATAAATGAATATTGTTTTAGCTTGTGAGAGGAGTAAAGGCCATCTTTATCCGGCGTTAATCTTAGCTGAATATATTAAGAAGAATAATCTTCCCTATAATCTCTTCTTCTACGGTTTGAAGAAGAAGGATAAGTTTTTTTTGGAGAGTAAAGGTTATAAGTGTTGGGGTTTAGATTTGGGTTTTAGAAACCTGCTATTAGAAGGTTTTTTAAGACTTATTGAAGCTTTAGTAATTATTTTTATCTTAAGGCCAAAGAAAGTTTTAGGTTTCGGGGGGAGAAATTCATTATTCTTAGTTTTTATCTCTAGTTTTTTCGTCCCTACTTTTCTATTTGAGCCTAATATTTGTTTTGGTAGGGCTAACCAAGTTTTATCTTTTTTTGTTCAGAGAGTCTTTTTAGGGATGAGGGGCCCTAAAAAGAATAAAGAGCTAAAAGTAGGAGTTCCCTTAAGGAGAGGGATGTTGAAGGAGTTGGATAAACAAGGGGTTCGGAAGAAGCTGGGGTTTAATTCGGATTTGAAAGTCTTTTTAGTATTTGGAGGCTCTTCAGGCTCTTCTTCTATAAATACTCTGTTTATGAAAGTTGCTTTACTTCTTAAAAATAATAATTATAGATTTGGGGTTATTCACTTGACTGGAGATAGAGACTTTGAGAGAGTGCAGAGTTTTTATAAAGATAATTTTATTCTTAGCAAAGTTTTCCGGTTCTATGAAGATATGGAGTTTTTATATACAGCTTCGGATTTAGTAATTTCTCGTAGTGGAGCTTCCACTATTTCTGAGCTTTCTTTTTTTGGGTTGCCTTGTCTACTTATACCCCATCCTTTAGCTTATTCTCATCAAAAGAAAAATGCTGAATTTCTTTTCAGAAAAGGTTCAGCTTTACTCGTGAAGGAGAAAGAATTAAGTCCTGATAATCTTTTTTCTATTCTGAAAGATTTCTTAGAAGCTCCGCAAAAATTTTCTTATTTGGGAGAGAATATTTATTCTTTAAAAATATGGGAAGAACCAGATATCTTTTCTCAAAAAATATTGCAATATTTTTAATATTTACTCTTTCTTTAATCAATATTTCTGAAAAAGATTTCAAAAGAAAGAAGAGTTTTCACTTTGTAGTTTACTATAATAACTGCAGTCAAAATTTCTTAGATAGAGTGATAAGAGAGGCAGAATCTGCTTATACTGAGATAGCTGAAGAGTTAAAGTTCTTTAGAGAAGACCCTTGGGTTTGGGATAATAGAGCTAAGATTTTCATACTGGATAGCAAAGAAGATTACCTTAAAGCTACCCATATGCCTTCTTGGTCGGCAGGGTGTGCTTATCCTTCAAAGAAAACTGTTTATACTTATACCGGCTCTTATAAATTTTTCGGATACACCCTTATTCATGAACTTACTCATCTTGTCTTTAGGGAGATAATAGGAGAAAGTAGAGTTCCTCTCTGGCTGGAAGAGGGGGTAGCTATATATATGGAGAGAAGGAAGGAAGCTTACAATTTAGTTAAAGCTGTTAAGTCTTTAATTAGAAAGAATGAAATTATCCCTTTTGGAGAAGTTCTTAGTTTAGAATTCAGAGATTTAGATAAGGAAAGAGGGCCTTCAGAGGAATTTAAAGGTATAAGTTTTGTGGAAAAATTCTATCTTCAGGCTTTTAGTTTAGTCTATTTTCTTATAAAGGAATACGATATGTTCAGATTTACTATCCTGCTTAGAAAGATAAGGGAAGGATATAGTTTTTCTGAGAGTTTCTCTTCTACTTACAGGCTTTTGAATAATAGAGAGAAGTTTGAGAGAGAATGGCGAGATTTCTATCTAAGGAGATAAAAAATATTCATTTTATAGGAATTGGTGGTATTGGTATGAGTGGTTTAGCCAACCTCTTGATAAGTAAAGGCTATAAGATTTCTGGCTCGGACATAAAAGACACTGAAATTATTGCTAAATTGAGGAGAAAAGGAGTAAAAGTCAACATCCCTCACGACAAGAGGGCAGTTAGAGGTAAAGATTTAGTGTGTTTTTCTTCGGCAATTGGAGAAGATAATCCTGAGATTAGAGAAGCCAAAGCTTTAAAAATACCCTTGATAAGAAGAGGTTCTCTCTTGGCTCATCTTTTAAGGGAGAGACAGGTTTTAGCAATTTCCGGCAGTCACGGAAAGACCACCACTACTTCTTTAGCTTCCTTTGTTTTAAAGGGGGCTGGTTTAGATTTGGCTTCTCTAATTGGAGGAATCCCTCAGTATTCTGAAGATTCTTCTTGGTGGGGGAAGGATTTGTTTATAGTAGAGACTGATGAAAGTGATGCCAGTTTTTTAGAGCTTCAACCTGTCTATTCTGTAATTACTAATATAGATAGAGAGCATCTTAATTTTTACAAAAGTTTTTATAATCTTAAAAGAGCTTTTCTTAGATTTGCTAAAAATACCCAGGAGTTAGTGATAGGTTATGCAGACCAAGATGAGGTTTATAATATTTTGAAAAGTTCAGGAAAAGATTTTATAAGTTTCGGGTTTAAGCAGAGAGCTTTAATAAGGGCAAAGGATATCAAAATTTCTTCTCAAGGAAGTAAGTTCAAAGTCTTTTATAAAAATAGATTTCTTACTGACCTCCAGCTTTCTTTGTTGGGTGAGCATAATATATTAAATTCTTTAGCAGTGGTGGGATTTTGTCTCTACTTAGGAATTTCTCCGGAAAAGTTTAAGCCATTTTTTAAGAAGTTTCCTGGCACCAAAAGAAGGTTAGAAATTAAAGGTTCTTTTAAAGGAGTTATTTTTATAGACGACTATGCTCATCACCCTAAAGAAATTGAGAGTGTAATTAAGACTGTATCTCTATTTAGAAGAGAAAGGTTAGTGGTTATGTTTCAGCCTCATCGTTTTTCTCGGATAAAGCTCTTAGCCCGACAATTTTCTTTCTGTTTTAAAAATGTAGATTTGTTGATTATAACAGATATTTATTCTGCAGGAGAAGCTCCTTTAGCCGGCATAGATATTGACTGGTTTATAAAAAAAATAAAGAGAAATTTTAGAGGAGAACTTATCTATATTCCCAAAGAGGCTTTGAGGGAAGCTGTCTGCTTTCTCCTTAAAAAAGGAGATTGCCTCCTTTCTTTAGGAGCAGGAGATATTAATAAAGTTTTAGAGGAGATAATAGAAAAATTTAGGGCTTAAGAATGAAAGGTTTAGAAGAAGCCTTCAAGAATTTAGGAAGGCTAAAAAAAGATTTTTCCTTAAAAGAGTTTACCACTTTTAAAATAGGAGGGAAAGCTAAATATTTTTTTCTTCCCTTTTCTGAGGATTGTTTAAAAATAGCTTTAAAAATCCTTGGAGAGCAAAGTATAAACTACTATATATTAGGAGGAGGCTCTAACCTTCTTATTTCTTCAGAAGCTATAGAAGGAGTAGTAATAAAACTTGATTTTAAGGAAATTTTGCCTTTAGGGGATAATCTTTTCTACTTGGGAGCAGGGGTTTCTACCAGAAGTATTTTGAATTTTTCTTTGGCCAATAACTTAGGAGGTTTAGAGTTTTTGGCTTTATTGCCGGCTAGTTTAGGGGGGGTAATAGTTAATAATGCTTCCTTTAAAGAGAACTCCATATTTGACCGGGTAAGCCGAGTTAAAGTTTTACAGCCCCAAACCCAAGAAATTTTCTTTATAGA
>QNCG01000055.1 GCA_003644445.1 Candidatus Duberdicusella sinuisediminis
ACAGGGGCCAGGTTTAATGGAGAAGTATAATGATAAAATAAAAAGTCCACAATTTTCTTGACACTATGGATACTAGTTTAATCTTTACATATCTTAAAAAAGTAGGTATAATAATTCAGCATTATTGAGCAAATTAAACTTACTCCAATTGATAAAATTTTCTTTTTCGGGAGGTGGCGCAGTCTGGATTAGCGCACTTGAATGGGGTTCAAGGGGTCGCGGGTTCAAATCCCGCCCTCCCGACTTAACATAATACTTTAATGATCCCTTAATCTTTGACAATTTAAAGACTGATTAGTAGAGCTTACGGAAAGTAGCGAGAGGAGAGGATTAGCGCACTTGAATGGGGTTCAAGGGGTCGCGGGTTCACCCAGAACCAGAACAGAGTTCGGTTCTGGGTGCCCAGCACCGAATTTATTCTGGTGCTGGGCAAATCCCGCCCTCCCGACCAAATTTGTTCATTTGTTCAATAGTTCTTTAGTTCATTAGTTCTTTAGGAATTAGTTCTATAGATGGAGCTAACTAAAGAACTAAATAAAAAGGGGGTAATAATGGTTTATCAAGGCCCAGAAAGAAGAAGACACTCAAGAATAAAAGCAAGTTTTGTAGTAAGTTACAGGCCCTTAGAAAAAGAGGAGGCTGCTGATTTAAGCCAAACCAAAAATTTTTCCCAAGGAGGTATGCTTCTTACCACTAATAGAGCTTTCCCTGAAGGAACACTTCTCAAAATGTTTATAAGATTACCCCTGTTAAGAGATAAGATTAATCTTATAGGTAAAGTCTTAGAATCTAAAGAGGTTGTTAAAAATCTGATCTACGAAACAAGAATTGCTTTTCAGAATTTAGAAGAAGAAATAGAAAGAGTATTTAAAGAGACCGTAGAAAAATTTATTGAAGGAAATAAGTGAAATGCCAACAAAAAAAATTGGTCTTATAGGCATTGGCACAGTAGGTAGAGCTTTTCTCAAAGAATTCAAGAGGAATAAATCTTTTGTAAAGAAAGAGCTAAACTTAGATTTAGAAATAGTTAAAGTCTGCGATATTAACCCTAAACTCAAAAATTTCTCTCAAGAGTTAGGTTTTTCTTTTACCACTAAGCCTGGAGAAATTATTAATGATCCTCAGATAGATATTTTAATTGAGCTTATCGGAGGAATTAATCCGGCAAAAAAATTTATAATTTCTGCCTTAAAAAAAGGAAAAGACATAATAACTGCCAATAAAGCTCTCTTAAGTAGTGGGGGGAGAGAAATCTTTCAATTAGCTCACAGACTTAAAAGAACTATAAAATTTGAGGCTTCAGTTGCTTCGGCTATCCCTTTAATAAAAAGTATTTCTGAAGTGCTGAAATTTGCCAGGATAAAAAGCATCTACGCAATTTTAAACGGGACTACCAATTTTATATTAACTGAAATGCAAAAACACAGAGTAAATCTCTTTGAGGCTTTAGAGAAGGCTAAAAAGAAAGGGATTGCTGAAAGAAATTCCTCTTTAGACATAAAGGGGATAGACTCTCTTCACAAGATTTCTATACTCTGTTTTCTCTGTTTTGGAAAATTCCCTAAATTAGAAGAAGTTTTAACTGAAGGAATAGAAAGAATCAGCCTTCAAGACATAAATTATGCCGAAGAATTAGGCTTTCGAATAAAACTTTTAGCTATAGCTAAAAAAGTAAAGAAAGAAATAGAAGTAAGGGTTCATCCGGCATTAGTTCCCCAAAATCACCCTTTAGCTGAAACTAATGGGGTCTATAATTCTATATTTATAAATACCGAGGTAGGTAGTAATTTCCTCTTTTCCGGCTTAGGAGCAGGGGGCAAACCCACTGCTTTAGCAGTATTTACTGATTTACTTAGTCTAGTAAGAGAAGGTTCTAACTTTCTTATTCCCGAAAGAAATTCAAAGATTAATTTTAGAAAGAGAGAGCAACTTTATTCTCGATACTACCTAAAATTCTTAGCCAAAGATAAACCAGGAGTCTTAGCTAAAATCTCAAAGATATTGGCTGATTTAGGTATTAGTATAGCTTCAGTTACCCAGAAAGAGACTGCCACCTTAAAAAGTAAATTTGTCCCTATTGTGATGCTTACCCATAAAGCAAAAGAAAAAGACCTAAATAAAGCTAAAGAAAAAATAGATAGACTCCCGATTATAAAACCTCCTACTCAGCTAATCAGAATTGAAGAATTATAAATGAGAATAGAGGAATACAAAGGGGTTATCCATAGATATTTTCAATATCTTCCTGTAAACAAAAACACTCCTATTGTAACCTTATTAGAAGGCAATACCCCCTTAATTTTCTCAGAAAAGTTATCCAAAATCTTAGGAAAAAATTTTCAAGTCTATCTTAAATATGAAGGTTTAAATCCTACTGGTTCTTTTAAAGACAGAGGCATGACGGTAGCTGTCTCTAAAGCTAAAGAAGAAGGAAAAAAGGCAGTAATCTGTGCTTCTACTGGTAATACCTCTGCTTCGGCTTCGGCTTACGCAGCCAGAGCTAATTTAAAATCAGTAGTTATTATTCCTGAAGGAGCAATCGCCTTAGGAAAACTTGCTCAGGCTTTAATTCACAATGCTTTAGTTATCCCCATTAAAGGAAACTTTGATACCGCCTTAAAATTGGTAAGAGAGATATCTTCAAACTACTCAATTTGTCTGGTAAATTCTTTAAATCCTTATCGGATAGAAGGACAGAAAACCGCTTCTTTTGAAATATGTGATGTATTAGGGTCTGCTCCTGATTTTCAAATTATGCCTGTAGGAAATGCCGGAAACATCACTGCTTACTGGAAAGGATACAAAGAATACTTTTCTTACAAAAAAGTGTCCAATTTACCAATAATTTGTGGTTTTCAGGCAAAGGGTTCTGCTCCCTTGGTAAAGGGTTACCCTATAAAAAATCCTAAAACCATAGCCACAGCCATAAGAATTGGTAATCCTGCCAGCTGGAAAAAAGCTCTCCAAGCTCGGGATGAATCCGGAGGTCTTATAGATACAGTAACTGATAAAGAAATTTTATCTGCTTATAAGTTTTTAAGTAGAGAAGAGGGTATTTTTGTAGAACCTGCTTCTTCAGCTTCAGTAGCCGGTCTCTTAAAACTTAAAACTAAAGGTTACTTTAAAAGAAAATCGAAATTTTTAAGAAAAAAGGTTATAAAAATAGTGTGTATTTTAACTGGCCACGGCTTGAAAGACCCCGATATTGCAGTTAAAAACATTAAAAAACCAAAACCGGTAGATGCCGATATTAAAAAAATAGTTAAACTTATAGGATTAAATGAAGTACGTAGTAATAGTTCCTGACGGAGCAGCTGACTACCCTTGTGAAGAATTAGAAGGGAAAACTCCCTTAGAAGTAGCTGAAACCCCTAACATGGACTACTTAGCTAAGGAGGGGTTAATAGGTAGAGTAAAAACTATACCCAAAGGATTCAACCCTTCCAGTGATGTGGCTAATCTTTCTCTTTTAGGTTACGAACCTGAAAAATATTATACCGGCCGGGGACCTTTAGAAGCAGCTAATATGGGAATAGAACTCTCCTCAAAAGATGTAGCTTTTCGCTGTAACCTTATTACCGAAGTAGATGGGATACTTTCTGATTACAGTGCTGGTCATATCAGTAATAGAGAAACTCAGATCATAATAGAGATTTTAAACAAAAACTTAGGCAGTTCGCAGATAAGGTTTTTTCCGGGAGTAAGCTACAGAAACTTAATGGTTTTTAAAGATGGTCTGGAACTGAACCTCCAGAACTTAAAAACCTTTCCTCCCCACGATATAATGGGCTCTCCTATAAATAAATTCTTGCCTAAAGGAGAAAATTCCCGGTATATAACTGAACTTATTCAAAAATCCAAACAAATTCTTTCTACTCATGAGATAAATACAGTAAGAGTTGATTTGGGAGAGAATCCTGCTAATATGATTTGGCTTTGGGGGCAGGGAATAAAACCTCAAATTCCTAATTTTAAAGAAAAATTTGGAAAAGAAGGAGCAATAATCTCAGCTGTAGACCTGATAAAAGGCATAGGTAAAATCATTGGCTTTAAAGTAATAGAGGTAGAAGGAGCCACAGGTTTCTATGATACCAATTACCAAGGTAAAGCAAAATCAGCTCTCAAGGCTTTAGGGGAGGTAGATTTAGTTTATATTCATATTGAAGCTACTGATGAGGCTGGTCATAACCAAGACTTAAGAATGAAGATTACTTGCTTAGAAAGAATAGACAAATTAGTCTTAGGCACAATATTAGCAGAAAGAGATTTAAAAGATACGCGCATTTTAGTTGTTCCTGACCACTTTACTCCCTTATCTAAAAGAACCCATACTCCTGAACCTGTACCTTTCGTAATTGCTGGAGAAGGTATCCCTGAGTCTATCACTTCTAAATTTTCAGAAGAGGAAGCTCAACGTTCAAGTCTTTATTTTGAAAAACCATCTTTACTTATGGAATACCTGATAAAAAAATGAGTAATCTCTTAGTACTTATAATAGCTATATTAGCATTCTTCCTTGCTTATAGGTTTTATGCCTCTTTTATTTCTAAAGTAGTAGGGATAAACGATAAGAATATTACTCCCGCCCACAAAAAATACGATGGTTTAGATTACATCCCGGCAAGAAACTGGTTAGTTCTCTTTGGACACCATTTTTCTTCAATTGCTGGAGCAGGTCCAATAGTAGGGCCAATATTAGTTTGCATCTGGTGGGGGTGGGTTCCGGCAATACTCTGGGCTATTTTAGGCTCGATATTTATTGGAGGAGTTCATGATTTCTTAAGCTTAGCTATATCTTCTAAAGAGGAAGGTAATTCTATTGGAAAAATTTCCGAAACCTTTATCTCCAAATCAGCAGGAATAATTTTTCTAATATTTGTTTGGTTTGCCCTCCTTTTAGTAGTAGCTGTATTTGCTTTGGTCTGTGCTAAAACCTTTACCGAAGAGCCAAGAATAATCCTACCTTCTTTAGGAATAATACCTGTGGCTTTGCTAATAGGCGTTTTACTCTACAGGTTTAATTTGCCTCTTTCTCTCACTACTGTTATCGGCCTATCTCTTTTAGCCTTATTTATATTTTTGGGCCAAAATTATTATTTTAACCTTTCTAAGAATACTTGGATAGTTATTCTGTTTATTTATGCTTTTTTTGCCTCTATAACTCCGGTTAATATCCTTCTTCAACCCCGAGATTATCTCTCCAGTTTTCTCCTCTGGTTCGGGCTTTTAACTATGAGTATTGGGGTCATAACTTCACCCCAACAAATTACTTACCCAGCTCTTAAATCTTTTGTCTCTCCTAAGGGAGGGTGGTTATTTCCTATGATGTTTATAACTATGGCTTGTGGGGCAATCTCTGGATTCCACTCCTTAGTAGCCAGTGGCACTACTTCTAAGCAACTCCCTCAGGAGAGTGATGCTAAAAAAATAGGTTATTTAGGGATGCTTTCTGAAGGACTTTTAGCAATATTGGTTGTCCTCTGTGTAATTGCTGGAGCTTCAGTTCTTAAGGTAAACCCTCAAAAACTTTCCTCAGGTTCAGCTATAAAAATATTCTCTCAAGGTTATAATTTTCTCACTAACAATTTCTTAAAAGGCCAAGGAGGATTTTTAGCTATAATAATATTAAATGCTTTTATTCTCACCACTCTAGACACAGCCACCAGGATTACTCGTTATGTAACTCAAGAGTTATTCAGAATTAAGAATAAAATAGGAAGTACTTTCGTTGTACTTCTCACCGCCTTTCTCCTGATTCTTTCGGGAAGCTGGGAAAAACTTTGGCAACTCTTTGGAGCTTCCAATCAACTTTTAGCAAGCCTTACTCTTTTTGTGGTATCAGCGTGGTTATTAACTAAAAAAAGGAAATATTTATTTGCTTTTATCCCCGGGGTATTTATGCTCCTAATATCTTTTTCAGCCTTAATCTTAAAAGCGGGAAAGTTCCTCAAAGAAGATAGTAAAAATTACTTTCTCTTTACTATTACCTTAATTTTAATAATTTTAGGGATTTTTATGTTTATAGAGGTAATTAAAAAGAGAAAAGACTTTTTAAAAAGAATAGCAAATGAGTAAGAATAAACTTATTGTCCAAAAATATGGAGGAAGTTCTGTAGCCAATATAGAGAGGATAAAAAAAGTAGCCCAAAGAATTTATTCTTACTGGAAAAAGGGAGCTAAGTTAGTAGTAGTAGTTTCAGCTATGGGAGATACTACTGACGAGTTAATACACTTAGCTGAAAAAATTAATCCCCGTCCTTCAGAAAGAGAATTAGATATGCTTCTTTCTACTGGAGAACAAATATCTTCGGCTCTTTTAGCTATGGCTCTTCACAAGAAGAGGATACCGGCTGTTTCTTTTACTGGACCCCAGGTAGGCATAATTACTGATAAATTTCATACTCAGGCCAAGATTTTAAAAATAGAGGCTGAAAGAATTAAATCTGCTTTAAAAAAAGGCAAAGTCGTAGTAGTAGCAGGTTTTCAGGGACAAACCACAGAAAGAGAAATAGCTACTTTAGGAAGAGGCGGCTCAGATTTATCAGCAGTAGCCTTAGCAGGAGTATTAAAAGCAGACTTATGCGAAATCTACACTGATGTAGAGGGTATTTATACTGCTGACCCCCGAATTGTTAAGAAAGCTAAAAAACTTCCTTGTATTAGCTTTGATGAAATGTTAGAATTAGCTTCTCGGGGAGCCCAGGTGATGCAAACCCGGGCAGTAGAAGTTGCCAAAAAATACAATATAAAATTAGTAGTGCGCTCAAGCTTTTCTAATAAGGAGGGAACAATTATTATGGAGAAAAAACCTTCAATTGAAGAGCCAGTAGTAAGAGGGATAACCCTCACTGAAAAAGAAGCAAAAATTACTATCTGTAAGGTTCCTGATAAGCCGGGTATGGCTGCTAAAATATTTGAAGAATTGTCTTCAAAAAACATAAACATAGATATGATTGTTCAAAATGTAAGCCACCAAAGAATTACTGATATTTCTTTTAC
>QNCG01000056.1 GCA_003644445.1 Candidatus Duberdicusella sinuisediminis
ATAAATCCCGTCAGAAGTAGGAGTAGTAACTTCATAGGCATTTCCTGACTGCTCTTTGGTTGTGCCTGGTTCACCGTTGGAATCTCCTCCCCAATACACAGAATATCCGGATACCCCTGAACCCACATCAGAAGCTCCTGACCACTCAAAATAAGGAGTGTTATCATCGTTCTGCCAAGTATTATTGAGAATACTGTTAACTTTACTCGGTGTCCAATAACCAGAACAGGGTGCTGAGGGGTTGGTAGGATTAACATTATCTATGATTAGGCTTGTAGTAGGAGGACTGGAACAATCATACTGTCCATCGTTAATGGTTATCTTAATATAGTAGGTCCCATATGTATTCGCTAAATCCGCCTTACTGTCCCAGTTAAAGGTAACCGTATTCGAACCTGCGCCAGTAGTCTTAATTGGGATATCGTCTCCTATCTGATAAACATTAGTGGTAGTAACATCTGGAGCTGGGGGGATATCAGCGGTGGCTGTCCCAGTCATTGTGGCTTTATTAGTACAGGTTTCTGCTGTCTCTCCGTAATAGACGCTTACCCGAGAATCATCCTCTTCAGGGTCATCAGCCTCAATGCTTATCTCAACCTGGCCTGTACCATCGGTTTTTTGAGTAGTTGAATTAATCGTTACTGTAGGAGGTGTATTGTAGGTAATATCTACTTTAATATAGTCAGTCTTGAGCTTACTTCCTTTCTTACTATCATGACTTACAGCTAAAACATTAAGATAACCATTTGCATCAATATAATAGGGGCAATTTTGGGATATTGTCCCGGTCAAATCCACCTCGGTTTTAACCGTGCTGGAATCCAAAGAAATATAGGAACCACTATTAAAATTCCAAAGATAAAGCTCAGAACCCTCCACATTTTTTCCATCAGCCAGCCCATTCCAGAAAACATAGATTTCTCGGACACTACTTTCTTCTTCATTTATAGTGAACTTAAACCGCTGGGCAGGATAAATATTATCCACATTAGGCTTAGCCTCTTCAAACACTCCATCATTGCTAGCAATATTATTATAAGTAACTGTTTCATCGCTAGGAACATCGTTAGTAGATGGAGGTTTGGTAGAGACTCCTGCTTCGTACCCCCATTTATCTGTGCCAGCGCCAGTAGAGAAATCATAACTCGTGGTCCCCGCGAAAACAGAACTGGCAAAAAAGAGAGAGCAAAGAAGGAGACCACCGCCTATCAATCTCAAATTAACAGGACTCTTCCTGGACTTTTCCCTACTCATATCCATCCTTTGTATTATTATTTCATCTCCCCTTTATTGATGATGCAATTATTGTGCCAATCTTCAATTTTTTATCAATTATTCTATTCTTTAACATCCTGTAAACCAGTGAGTTATAAATTAAATCCCACCCGGATAAACAAAAGAGGTATAAATTAAAGGTTTTACTGAGGCAAAACTGTCGCAGTGGGACAAATTTAACGCATTTAAAATTCTCATATTTGGAGGCGAGAGGATTGGAACCAAAATTTTACTTTTTTTCGGATTCACCTTTTGCTTCAATAGCAAGATTCAGGTTATATTGGGCTTCTCTAAAATCAGGCTTAATCTCCAGAGCTTTGCGATAATGCCTGATTGCTTCATCAAATTTTCCTTGTCGGGCTAAAATAGTGCCTAAATTGTTATGAACCTCAAAATTATCAGGATTAATCTCTAAGACTCTACGATAATATTTAATTGCCTGATTAAACCTTCCCTGTCGAACAAAAACATTACCCAAACTAACATAAGCTGGCTCTAAATCAGGATCAATCTCCAATGCTTTTTGATAATGCTCGATTGCTTCATTCGTTCTTCCTTGGCGAGTTAAGACATTACCTAAATTAATGTGGACTTCAGCATACTCAGGGTTAATCTCTAAAACCCTCTTATAGTGCTTAATAGCCTCATCCAACTTACCTTGAGACTCCAGAACAACGCCAAGGTTGTTGTGAGCTTCTAAAAAATCAGGGTCGACACGAAGGGTTTTATAATAATACTTTCCAGCTTCCTTATATCTCCCCTCCTTAAGGAGTTGATTGCCTAACTCGGTAAATTTATTACATACCGAATATACCCAGCGTTGTCGGACAACCGGCTCTAAGAGATTCTCCACTGGCGCATAGTCGTCGGTAAGAATTATACCCCGGGAACGCTCCTTCAATACCTTAAGTTGAGTCTCATTAAGCAATGAGCCAGCAAAGTCTGACGACTGTAAAAGCAGAGTAAAATCAATTTCATAGGGAGAACCGAGCACAATAAAGGTATTGCGTACCCCCCTTTTAACTTTCGAGGAGCCTGCTTGAAATGCGTATACATAAGGAAAACTCTTTTTAAATGTATTTATAACCGCTCCTAAAAACTGCTCGGAGGAAAGAGAATCTATTAAATTTATCATATAGATTCCTTCTGGAGAAAGAAGCTTACGCACCTTTTCATTGAATTCGTAAGTAGTCAATTGGTAAGGAACTGTTAAATCATTAATGGAATCTCCGTAAATAAAGTCAAAACTGGCAATATTCTCACCTTGTTGCTTGCGGATAATGAGTTCATCAATATAATTGCGAGCATCAAGGTGATGGATTTCAATAGCGCTTTCTGGAGAAAGACCCAAAGCCTTAACTGCTGTCTGGGTAACCTCAGGGTCAATTTCCACCACCTCAATGTGACTACCCGGCCAATGCTTCTGGATATAGCGAGGCAGAACATACCCACCCCCACCGATAAAAAGACAAGAAAGCTTCTTCTTATCCTTACTTAAAAAACGAGTAAAATCCCCATACATTTTTATATAAGGATATTGATGGGGCTCGTATATATTGCTGGGTTCATCCATATACACTTTACTATGCACAAGCTGATCCAATATTAACTCTCGAACCGAAGGCACATCGGCCAAACACTGTACTTTTATGTAGGAATATTGACTCTCTGTCTGATAAACAATTTTCGAGTCAATACTTGAACGCAACCCTAATCGCTGTCCTATTAGTTTAGCCCAATCTTGAGGTAAAGAACTAACAAGAATAAGCAGTAGTAAGATACCTAACCAACAATAGGTAACCCAAGCTCTTATTGCAAAAAAAAATCCCATTAACCCTAGAATTAAACTTATACTCCAAATTACTCTTGCTGTACCCAACCAAGCAATAAGAAAAAAACCCGTAACAAACGTCCCCACAATACTTCCTAATGCTGCCCAAGCATAGAGATTTCCTACTGTCCAACCTGTGCGCAAGCCTTTATCTAAAGCGAACTTAGCTACTACCGGAGAAATCATCCCCAACATCGCTGAAGGCAGGAGAAAGATTAATGTTACATGTAAAGTAATCCTCGCTGGCCAGGGTAAATACCAGAGTAGTTGCCAATCTCCTATTGCTCGATTCAAAATAGGAATACTTACACAGCTTATTGAGGAGAGAACAAAAAGGGCTGATAAAACCCTGCCTGATTGGAAACGGTCCGCAAGAAAACCTCCAGAAAAATTACCCAAAGCAATACCCGCAAGAACCACTCCAATCACTGAAGTCCAGGTATAAAGGGAAGCACCCAGAAAGCGAGCAATAATTCTACCGGCAACTATCTCCACTACCATAATACAAAAACTGGAAATAAATACTGTAAAATTAGGCCCTATTAAAGGATAAAAGCTTACCTTCTTTAGTAGCCACCAAATCTTTTTTTTCTTATGAAACATTTATCTCAACTCTCCATTATTTTATTTTCTCTGGGTGGATATTGTAGAACTTAAGTTTCCGCTGGAGATTTCTGCGGTCTAAGTTGATTTCTTTGGCAGTTTTACTAATATTTCCTTTGTTTCTCTTAAGGGCTTCCGTTAAGAATCTCTTCTCAAAAGCCTCAACTGCTAATCGGCGGGCTTTGCGAAAGTCAAGGCTACGGACAGATAAATCTCTTTCCTCAGCAGTCTTTACTTCTCTTAACTCCCCAGGTAAATCTTCTACTTGGATATACTCACTCTTTTCTACAACTACTGCTCGATGGATTAGATTCTCCAGTTCGCGGATGTTTCCCGGCCAAGAATAATTCATCAAAAGTTTTAGAGCGTCAGAACTCATACCTTTAAGGTTCTTCTTCTCTAAGGAGTTGTATTTATTTATAAAATACTCAACTAATAAAGGGATATCTTCTTTGCGTTCTCTTAAAGGAGGTAAGACTATAGGCACTACATTAAGCCGGTAATATAAATCCTCTCTAAATTTCTTCTCTTTCACTAAACCCTCTAAATCCTCATTAGTAGCCGAGATAATCCTTACCTCTACTTTCCTAAAAGTTGTGTCTCCTACTCTCTTTATTGTACCATCTTGAAGCACTCTTAAAAGTTTTGCCTGAATATTTAGAGAGATGTGACCTATCTCATCTAAAAATACCGTCCCACCATTTGCTACTTCTAATAAACCTTTTTTATCTGAAACTGCCCCAGTAAAAGCTCCTTTTACATGGCCGAATAACTCACTTTCTAAAAGACTCTCAGTTAAACTGGCACAATCTACCGGAACAAAGGGCTTGTCTCTTCTTTCACTCAAATTATGGATAGCCCGGGCTAAAAGTTCCTTGCCTGTGCCAGTTTCTCCTCTAATAAGAATAGTGCTGTTAGTAGGAGAAATCTTTTTTACTAAATCAAATATCTTATGCATTTGTGGATTCCTGGAGACTATATCTTGAAAAGTATATTTTCTCTCCAATTCTTTATGAAGAAGAATATTTTCTTCTTCCAGTCTCTTTCTCTCTAAGGCTCTATTAATAACTAAGAGAATCTCATCCATATCAAAGGGTTTATTAATATAATCAGCGGCCCCTTTTTTCATCGCCTCTATGGCCGTCTCTAAAGTAGCATAAGCAGTCATAATTATAATGGGGAGTTCGGGTAAAATAGCTTTGGCTCTTTCTAAAAACTCTATCCCATCTACTTTAGGCATCTTCAAATCTACTAAGGCTAAATCTACTCTTTCTTTCTTAAGTTCTTCTAAAGCTTTTTCTCCCTGAGGAGAAAGAATTACTTGGTAACCTTCCTGAATAAGAAGCCTCTGTAAATACTTTCGCATACCCTGTTCGTCGTCAATTACTAAGATAACTCCTCTACTCATTATCTTCGCCTAAGTTTAAAGGTAAAATCACTGTTACTTGGGTCCCCTCTCCCGATTTACTCCTTATCTTAATCTCTCCTCGGTGAGCTTTAACTATGCCATAACTTACTGAAAGCCCTAAGCCTGCGCCTTCACTTATCTCTTTAGTAGAGAAGAAAGGCTCAAATATCTTCTTTAAGTTATCCTCAGATATCCCCCTTCCTGTATCTGTAAATCTTATAGCCAAAAAATTCTTCTCCTGCTCTTTAATAATTTCATTAATAATCTCTATCTTCCCTTTTTCTTCTATACTCTGGATAGCATTAAGAAGAATATTAACAAATACCTGTTCAATCTGTACAGGGTCAACCCAGATTTTAACTGGCTTAATCTTCTTATCAATTTCAATCTCTTTCTTAAGTAAAGAGCCCTCCACAAACTTTAAAGAAAGTTCTATTAGTTCTTTAATATCTACTTCTTCAAACTGAGGAGTTTTTCTCCGGCCAAATTGAAGAAGGCTGTTAATTATCTGAGAACACCTCTTGGTATTCTCCTCAGCCTCTTTAAGAAGTTCCTCTATCTCCGAAAAGTCCAAAGAATCTCTCTTTGAACTTAATTTCTTAATAAGAAGCTGGATATTCCCCAAGACAACCCCTAAAGGGTTATTTAACTGGTGGGCTATCCCTGAAGATAAAACTCCTAAAGAAGTTATCTTTTCTGACTCTAAGAGTTTAGCTTGTTTTTCTTTCAACTCTTCAGTAATCTCTCTTACTTTTTCCTCTAATCTCCTATTCCAGGACTGGAGTTCTCCCCTGTATTTACTTAACTTTTCTACCATCAGGTTAAAGGAATCAGCCAACCTGCCTAATTCATCTGAAGAAGAAACCTTTGCTCTTACTGAAAAGTCTGCCTGGGCTACTTTTTGGGAAAGAAGAGAAAGTTCTTTTAAAGGATTAAGAATCTTCTTCTTAAAGAATAAAAAAACTACTAAACAAAACATGCCAGTTATAACTATACTCATAGCAATAAGGGTATTCCTCCTTTGCGAGATTAAAGAATTTATCCTGTCTAAAGAAAGGGTTATCGAAATTACTCCTGAAGGGATTCTTTCTTCTCCTCGGCTAAGGTAGAGAGGGCTGATAAACTCTTTTAAATTACCTTTATCTGCCTTTGAAACTAATGTCTTTTCTTTCTCCATCACTTCCTTGTAGTAGGGTTTTTCTTTTTCTATTAAAAACCCCACTCCCTTCTCAAAACTTCCCGATATCAAAATATTTAAGTCTTTTAAGAATATCTTTATATCTTTAATGTCTTCTTCAGAAAGAAGATTAGCTATAAATCCTTTTAAGTAGGAGAAGTTTCTCTGAGCCTGGATTAAAAACTTTCTCAACATCCTGTTTAAATCCTTAGCTATGGAAGAGGCTTCTTTTATAAAGTAAGAACTTTTATCTATTCTTAAAGAATGTAAGAGTTGAACATTTTGAGAAGGAAAATTAACTTCAATCTGCATAACCCCCATTACTTGAGAGGAACTCCCTAGCAAAGGGAAAAAATGGATAACCTTCTCTTCATTTAAACCTTTCTTAAGAATAGATAAAGGTTTACTTTCTTTAAAGACTTTCTTTGCTATAACCCTGTATTCTTCTTCCAAAGATTTATAAGTTTCTCCATCCTGACTTGAAGAAATAATTATAAGTTCAGGAAGGATTACTCTTAACTTCTCTACCTGCTTATAACTCTTCTTAATGAGGCTGGCAGCTTCATTAAGTTCCTGGTAAGCTCTTAAA
>QNCG01000057.1 GCA_003644445.1 Candidatus Duberdicusella sinuisediminis
AAAGAAATCATTAGTGTAGGATATAAGAAAAATATTGTAGAAAAAATTGTAAAGAGCGTAGAAAAAAGTGAATATAAAAGAAGACAAGCCCCGCCGGGCATAAAGATAACTCCCAAAGCTTTTGGTAAAGATAGGCACATACCTATAACCAACAAATTCTCTCCTTAAAATTTTATCTTCTCATTGATATAGTCCAGTTATATAATATTATTATATTACACATAAAAATGCTCTTCTGAAAGTGGAAATTTCAACAAAGATAAGAATTGTTCTATAGGGGATTATTGAAGGAAGTGCAGCTTCTATCTGTGTATTCTTAGATAAAAAATCCTCTTATGACCGGGAAAAGGATATAATGGCTATAGGAGCCTGTATTCAAAATATGCTTCTTTGTGCTCAGGAGTTAGGGATAGGCTCTTGCTGGCTGGGAGAAATTTTAAATAAAAAAGAGAAAGTAAGAAAGCTGTTAAATATAGATAAAAACTATGAACTTATGGCGGTGGTTAGTATAGGTTATCCTTTGAAAAAACCTAACAAAGGCAAACGAAAAAGACTAAAAACTCTAATCTTAGACCCTGAAGAAAATGTCAAAAAAAGTTGATTTTACTGGTAGTTAAGTTATAATGGGAAGGCTATGCAAAATAGATTTCCTAAGGATAAAAAGAATTTTAATCAGAAAACCCAACATTTCCGTTCTCTTCTTATATGGGTATTAGCTTTCTTTATAATAGCCCAGCTTATAAGTCTATTTTCCCAAGGCATAAGAAATAAAGAATATCTTTCCTATAGCCAATTCTACAGAATTTTAAAAGAGAACAAAGAACATCCCCAGATATCCTTTGTAAGAAAGATTGAAAATAAGATTGAGGGAAGGTTTATAACCGGAAAAGAATTCCAAGTCTATGTTCCTGAAGAGGACGAAGAACTTTTAACTCTCCTTAAAAAGAATGTAGAAAATTTTGAAATACAACCCCCTCAAACTTTCTGGGCTGGGCTATTTTATTCTTTAGCTCCTATCTTTCTATTTATTATCTTCCTCTGGTACTTTGCTTATAGAGGTTCAAAACAAGTAGGAGGGAGCCTCTGGTCTTTTGGTAAAGTAAGGGCCCGATTAATAGAACAAGGAAAAACCCAGGTAACCTTTCAAGATGTAGCAGGAGTAGACGAGGCAAAGGAAGAACTTCAAGAAGTAATAGAATTTTTAAAGGACCCTAAACGTTTCCAGAGGTTGGGAGGCAAGATACCTAAGGGGGTATTGTTAGTAGGACCTCCAGGCTGTGGAAAAACTTTGTTGGCAAAAGCTGTAGCTGGCGAAGCTGATGTTCCTTTCTATAGCATAAGCGGTTCAGATTTTGTAGAACTCTTTGTAGGGGTAGGAGCTTCTCGGGTAAGAGACTTATTTGAGCAAGCTAAGAAAGCCGCTAAGATATCGGGCAAAGGATGTATAATCTTCATTGACGAGATAGACGCTGTAGGAAGATTGCGTTTTGCAGGGATCGGCGGAGGCCATGACGAAAGGGAGCAAACATTAAACCAGCTTTTAGTAGAGATGGATGGTTTTGAGCCTAATGAAGGGATAATTGTGATGGCCGCCACCAATCGACCTGATGTCTTAGACCCGGCTCTCCTTCGTCCGGGAAGGTTTGACCGTCATATAGTAATAGATAGACCGGATATAAAAGGGAGAGAACAAATATTAAAAGTTCACACCAAAAAGATAAAATTAGACCCCTCAGTAGACTTAACTTCCATAGCCCGTCAGACCCCCGGGTTTTCAGGAGCAGATTTAGCTAATCTCTGTAATGAAGCTGCTTTATTAGCTGCCCGGAGAAACAAAAAAGCTGTAGGCAAAGAAGAGATGGAAGAAGCTATAGAGAGAGTAATGGCTGGGCCTCAAAGAAAAAGCAGAATAATCTCTAAGAAGGAGAAAGAAATTGTAGCAGTTCACGAGTCAGGGCACGCTCTCCTTTCAGTAATTCTTCCCGAAGTAGACCCTTTACATAAGGTGTCTATTATTCCCCGGGGAATAGGGGCTTTAGGCTATACTATGCAGTTGCCTCTTCAGGATAGGTATATAATGACTAAACAAGAGCTATTTTCCCGAATATGCGTGCTTTTGGGGGGGAGAGTAGCTGAAAGCCTTCTTTTGAAAGAGATATCCACCGGTGCAGAAAACGATTTAAGGATAGCTACTGACTTAGCCAGAAAGATGGTTGTTCAATTTGGAATGAGTCCTAAATTAGGTCATTTAACTTTAGAGCGGAAAGAAGGTCCTATTTTTTTAGGAAGAGATTTGGTAGAACACAAAGATTATAGTGAAGAGACCGCCCGTTTAATTGATGAAGAGGTAAAAAGAATAATCGATGAAGCTTACTCTCAATCTGAGGAGATTATCAAAAACAATTTAGAGAAATTGAGAGAGCTTTCTCAGGTTTTATTGGAAAAAGAAATTCTGGAAGCTGAGGAAGTAAAGAAAATTCTAAAGATTGAAGAAGAAGATAAAAATGCAAGCCCGTCTTCTTAACCAGTCTTTTCAATCTGATTTAAAAAAACTAATGCGTTCTTTAAAAGTAGAAGAAGCAGGCATAAAAATAATGTTTCCTAAAGCAAAATTAAGGATTCTTCAGATAAATAAAATCCCTTCATTCTCAGCTAATATTTTAAAACAGGAACTCCTTTCTTTAGGAGGAGACTTAGCCCTTCCCCGAGAAGCTTTAATAAAGAAAACTTTAATTAACTCTGTTTTATTAGCTACTGATTCTCAGATAAAGAAACTTCTGAAAAAAATAGCCTATCAAGGCTCTTACTTGAAAAACATAGGCTTTTTGGTTCAGCAAACTCTTAAAAATTTCAATAAGGGAAAATTTATTCTTAAGACAGCCACTAAAACCTTAAGGATAAAAAGACCTTTAATTATGGGGATAATAAATCTTACCCCTGATTCTTTCAGTGGAGATGGGCTTTTGAAAAATTCTGCTTCCCAGTTTTTAGAGAGAGTGAAGAGAAAAACAGAACAAATGTTAAAAGAAGGAGCAGATTTAATCGATATAGGAGGAGAATCTACCCGTCCGGGAGCAAAACCAATAAAAGCTGAAGAAGAAATAAGGAGGGTTATTCCTGCTTTAAAAGTGATAAAAAAGAATTTTCCCAAAATTCCTGTTTCTGTAGATACCTATAAACCTTTGGTGGCTAAATTAGCTCTTAAAGAAGGTGCTGATATCATCAATGACATTACTGGTTTAAGAAACCCGGAAATAACCAAGATAGTAGCTAAGAAAAAAGCCGGCGTAATTATTATGCATATGAAAGGAAAACCATCTACTATGCAGAAAAACCCTTTTTACAAAGATGTGGTAGAAGAAGTTTATAATTTCTTAGCCCAGGCTACCCAGAAAGCTCTTGACCAGGGTATAGAGAAAGACCGGATAGTAATAGATGTAGGCATTGGCTTTGGTAAAAGAGTTAGAGATAACTTAGAACTTATAAAATATCTTTATCAATTTAAATCTTTGGGCTATCCTATTCTAATTGGAGTCTCTCGCAAATCCTTCATAGGCAAAATACTAAGAAAAGAAAACCCTCAGGAAAGAATATTAGGAACCTTGGTAAGTTTAGTGGTGAGTATAATAAATGGAGCAAAGATACTAAGAGTTCATGATGTAGCTTGTGCTAAGGAAATTGTTAAGATGACTCAGGTGATATTTTCTCTATGTTAGAGCAGATAGCCGAGAGAATATTAGGAAACTGGAAAGCCATTATAGAGATAGTAATTCTCTGGTTTGTATTTTACCGCATCCTTCTCTTTCTTAAAGGCACCAAAGCTGTTTATGTAATAAGAGGAATTTTTATATTAGTTGTAGCTTTCTTTGTCTTTCAAAAATTGGGTTTTAACACCTTAAATTGGATTCTTACTAAAATCTTTGCCCTTTCAGTAATAGCTTTAATGATAATATTCCAACCCGAATTAAGAGGAGGCTTAAGCAGGTTAGGCCAGAGGCCTTTATTCTATACCGGATTTAGAGAAGAAGAATTGGAGACCTTAATTAGAGAAGTGACTTCAGCAGTGAGTATTTTAGCTAAGAAAAAGATTGGGGCCCTCCTTGCTATTCAGAGGGAAATAGGCCTTAAAAATTACATAGAAAGTGGAGTCCCTTTAGATGCCTTAGTTTCTTCAGAGGCTCTGCAGACAATATTTACCCCCAATTCTCCTCTCCACGATGGAGGAGTGGTAATTCAAAGAGAGCGAATAGCAGCAGCTTCCTGCCTATTCCCTCTTTCGGATAACCCTCAGATAGATAAAAGTTTAGGTATGCGCCATAGAGCAGGGGTTGGGCTTTCTGAAGAGACTGATGCTTTGGTAATAATAGTCTCAGAAGAACAAGGCACAATCTCCTTAGCTATTAACGGGAGAATCACTCCCAATCTTAAGAGAGAAGACTTAACCACTATTCTAAAAGGACTTTTAAAAAGGGGTAAAAAAAGATGAGATTAAAATTTCTTTTTGGTAATTTCTGGCTTAAAATTATCTCTTTAATCCTGGCAATTATTACCTGGCTATATGTAAATGGAGAAATTTCCAAGATAATTAAGCCTTAAAAATGAAATTAGGTGTAAATGTTGACCACGTTGCTACCCTGAGAGAAGCCCGAAAAACTGTAGAATACCCTTCGCCTCTGACGGCTTCCCTTATTGCTCAATATTCAGGAGCAGATTCAATAGTAATTCACTTAAGAGAAGACCGCCGACATATAAAAGAAGAAGATGCTTTTTTAATAAAGAAAGCCATAGACATAGAATTAAATTTAGAAATGTCTTTAAATAGAGAGATTGTAGATATTGCCTGTAAGCTTAAACCTAATAAAGCTACATTTGTCCCCGAGAGAAGACAGGAAATTACCACTGAGGGTGGTTTAGACTTATTCAAAGAAGAAAGAAGAATAAAATCTGCTTTAAAAAAATTAAGAGCTTCTGGTATTAAGGCAAGTGTCTTTATTGACCCCAATCTTTCCCAGATAAAAAAGGCCAGAGAATTAAATTTGACTCATATTGAACTTCATACTGGAGGGTATGCTGAAGCAAAGACTAAAAAGAGAAGAGAGCTTGAATTTAAAAGAATACATCAATCAGCTAAATTTGCTCACAAAGAAGGTTTATTTGTCTCTGCAGGACACGGTCTCAACTATAAAAATGTTAGAAGAATAGCTAAGATAAATTACATCCAAGAACTCAATATCGGCCACAGCATAATTTCGAGAGCAGTTTTTGTGGGGTTGCCTTTGGCTATAGAAGAGATGCGCAGACTCATTGACTAACTTCTAAAAGTAAAGATGATAGAAGGGATAGGTGTAGATATAGTTTCTCCCCAAAAGATAGAGTCAGCAGTAAAAAGGTGGGGGGATTCTTTTTTAGAAAGAGTATTTAACTCTCAGGAATTAGCTTCTCTTAATAACAAAGGTAAAATATACTATCAACGAATAGCTGCCCGTTTTGCTGCTAAGGAAGCGGTGTTTAAGGCTCTATCCAAAAAATACAATTTGGCTTTGAAAGACATCCTAATTACTAATCTTCCTAACGGAGCCCCCATTTGCAAGTTTAAAAACGACTTAAATTTAGAAGTGAAAGTATCAATCTCCCACATAGAAGAATATGCGGTAGCTGTAGCTTTAGCAGTAAAGAAAAATTATGAATTGGAAAGAAATTCTGATCAGAAGAAAACCTAATACTTACAAGAATAATTATGGCCACACTTTAATTATTGGAGGGAGTCCCGGCCTTACTGGAGCAGTAAGTTTAGCTTCAGTCTCCTGTTTAAGAGCAGGAGCAGGACTGGTAACTGTGGGAGTGCCTTCAGAGCTGAATAATATTTTTGAGACTAAACTTAATGAAGTAATGAGTCTTCCTTTAAAATCTAAAGGAGGTTTTATTAAAGAAACAGCATTTAAAGATGTAGAAGATTTTATTTTCAAGAGGAAAGTAGATGTTTTAGGGATTGGTCCAGGTTTGGGTATTAATCCTGCTACTCAAAAGTTAGTAGAAGAAATAATTAAAAAGATAGAAATCCCTCTTATAATAGACGCTGATGCTTTAACTATTTTATCCTTAAAGTTAGAAATACTAAAAAAGTCCCGAACAAAAATTATTCTTACCCCTCACTTAGGAGAATTTTCTCGTTTAATTAAGAAACCTGTAGACTTTATCAGAAACAACAGAAAAAAACTTGCTAAAGATTTCTCTCTCCGCTATAATTTAATTCTTGTGCTTAAAGGGTATAAAACTCTAATTGTAGAAAAAGGTAAAGTCTATGAGAATAATACCGGTAACCCGGGAATGGCTACTGCCGGAAGTGGAGATGTTCTTTCAGGGGTTATTTGTGGACTTATTTCTCAACTTAGAGGTTTAGAGCTTAAAAAACCAAGTTTATTGGAAGCAGTAAAGTTAGGAGTTTATCTTCACGGTTTAGCTGGGGATTTAGCGATAAAAGAAAAAACCCAGGCAGGTATATTAGCGTCAGATATTATTGAATATTTACCTCAGGCAATTAAGCTTGGGGTTTAGTTCATTAAATGGGGCAGATTTTTCAGAGTCTTGCCGGCGTAGCTCAGCTGGTAGAGCAGCTGATTTGTAATCAGCTTGTCGGAGGTTCGACTCCTCTCGCCGGCTTAAGCAATTGAGGCATTTTGGTAGGGAGTAGAAGACTATCTGAATTGTTTCTTTGATGTTTTGTTATTTATGGGCAGGTTCCCGAGTGGACAAAGGGGACAGACTGTAAATCTGTTGCGCGTGCGCTTCGGAGGTTCGAATCCTCCCCTGCCCAGGTTAATTAGAATATTTCATAACTAAAGATTGATTTATAA
>QNCG01000058.1 GCA_003644445.1 Candidatus Duberdicusella sinuisediminis
AAGATATCTCTCAAAGTTCCTCCTACCAAATATACTTCTAAATCTTTAGTCTTAGCTAAGCTCTTTATCTTGTTTAAAAAGGGTATTTTTCTGATTTCTCTCTTAATTAAGCTTTCCATCTTTACCTAATTATAGTGTAATTATCCTTTCTGAGCAAGAAGCTTTTCTCCATTAATTACCTTTTAGAATTTACAATATAGCCTTCACTATCCAGGATTGAGGCTGTAATCAGAGAATAGATAAAACCTTATATTCTTAACTATCGAAGATGGGGGATTAGAGCTCTTTAAGAATTTCTTTAGCTGCGGTTAAAGAAGAGGGCTTATCTCCTAAGAGTTTTCTTATTCTTTCTAACTTGTTTTGGGTCTGTAGGTAGAGATTTTTGTCTTCTATTAATCTTTTAAGAGCTTTAGCTAAGTTTTCTGAGTTAGCTTTATTTTGAAGAAACTCGGGGAAAATTTCTTCTTTGGCTAATATATTTACTATAGATATGAAATTAGTCTTGACCATAGTTTTTAGAATCAGCCAGGAGAGAAAGTTCATCTTGTAGATTACTACTGTGGGAATTTTTAAGAGGGCGAGTTCTAAAGTAGCAGTACCTGAAGAGGCTAAGGCTAAGTAGGATTTAGCTATTGTTTCTAAGTTATCTCTTTCTACTAAGATGATACCTTCCTTGAAAGCCTGAGTAAAAATTTGGGGAGAGAGTTTAGGGTGTTTTATCAGAATAAACTGGAATTTTTCTCCAATTATTTTCTTAGTCTCTATAAATATAGGAAGGTGTCTTTTCACTTCTTTTTCCCGGGAACCCGGAAATAAAGCTATAATCTTTTCTTTTTTTTCAGTTAGACCGTGAGGTATTCTTTCGGTTAAAGGATGGCCGGTATATACAACTTTTATCCCTTTCCCTTTATAAAATTCTTCCTCAAAGGGAAATATCACCAGGAGCTTATCCACATATTTCCTGATAAAATTAATTCTTTTTTTTCTCCAAGCCCAGACCTGGGGGCTTATATAGTAAAATATTTTGTAATTTTTTAATTTTAGTTTTTTAGCTAACCTTAAGTTAAAATCAGGAAAGTCTACTAAGATTACAGCCTGGGGTTTTAGTCTTTCAATTTTTTTGAGTAGAAAATTGAAGGCTTTAATTATCTTTCCTAAATAAGTTAAAACTTCAAATAAACCGGTTACTGCCAGTCTTTCTAAGTCTATTACCTGCTGGGTAGTTTTAGCTAATTCCCTTCCTCCGGCTGAGAATATTTCTATCTGAGGGTTTAGCTGTTTTATTTTTTCTGCTAATTTCCCTGCGTGTAAGTCTCCTGAAGGGTCGCCAGCTACAATAAATAGCCTCATTTTTTAACGGTTTTTTCTATTTTCAAAGCTAAGCCTAAAGAGGCTATTGCTTTTTGGGTATGGGAGTAGTTGGGATTTTTACTTTTGGTATTTTTTAAAAAGTACTCTATCTCTTTTCTAAGGGGCTCTTCTTTAGGAAGGACGAGTTCTTCTTTTTTTATCTTGTTGTTTATCTTTTTCAATATTTTTGCTTTTTGCTCAGCGAAATCCAAGGAGATATAGGAAGATTTCAGAAAAATCCTGATTTTTCTTAATCTCTCTTCAGAAACCCGGGAAGAAGTTATATTAGCTAAACACAAGTTTTTAAAGTAAAGCCGGGCATTGGCTATATCATACTTCTTAGATAAGACTTCAGTGGCAGTTGCCTCTACTTTCTTTATTGGACTTCTTACTAATTCTAAGATAATATCTAAGTCGTGAATCATCAAATCCAAAACAACACTTATATCTAAAGACCTTTGAGGATAGGGGCTTAAGCGGTGGACCTCTATGAATTTAGGAGCTTTAATTAGACGCCTTATTTTTTGATAAGCAGGGTTAAATTTTTCTACCATTCCTACTAAGAGGAAGCTCTTATTCTTTCTGGCTAATTGAAGAAGGAGCTGAGCCTCTTTCAAGTTAGAAGTAATAGGTTTTTCTACCAAGCAGGCTATCCCTTTCTCTAAGAAGAATTTGGCAATTTTAAAGTGGGTTGTGGTAGGGGTGGCTATACTTACAGCTTCAACTCTTTCTTTAAGTAAGTCCGGATAGTATGTGTAAAAGGGTATACCTTTTAGAGAAGGGAGTTTCTCCCTCTCCTCAGGGTTAATATCGCAGAGAGCTTTTAACTCAGAACCCGGGAGTTCCTGGTATATGCGAGCGTGGATTTTACCTAATTTTCCTAATCCTATTACCCCTACTCTCATTTAAAACTTATCTTACCAAATTAGTTGTTTTAAGTCAATCAATCTGGTATAATCTCTACATTATATATTTTGAGGTTTTCAGGGGTTAGGATGAAGGAGTATTTTAAGCTTCTTAAATTTGTAAAGAAAGAAATAGGGCTTCTAATTTTAGCCTTTATCTGTATGGGTATTTCCACGATATTTAATGGGGCTTCTTTAGGGATGATTATTCCCGTTGCTGATAAAGTTCTTACTAATAAGAAGATAATAGTACCTCATAAGCTCCCTGATTTTCTTAATTCTTTAATAGATAAGATAAACTCTTTAGAGCCTTTATTTCTTCTTAAGGTTATTGCTTTCTCTATCGTAGTTCTATTTATTCTTAAAGGGCTATTTGTGTTTTTACAGGGTTTTCTTATGGAGATAGTGGGGTTGAGAGCGGTAGTCTATGTAAGAACCCTTTTGTATAAGAAGTTTCAGGAACTTTCCTTGGATTTCTATTCTCAGAAAAGAGCCGGAGAGCTAATTTCCCGAATTACTAATGATGCCGGGTTATTAAAGTATGGATTAACCTATGGCCTTACTGACCTTATCTATCAATCTATGCAGTTAGCTATGTTTGTATTTATTGTTTTCTACATCCATCCTAAGTTAGCTCTTATTTCTTTTATAATTTTCCCAATAATTATTTTCCCAGTGATGAAAGTAGGGAGAAAATTAAAAAAACTTTCTTCTCGTTCTCAAGAGAAGATGGCTGATTTAAATGCCATACTTTCTGAAACTATTTCCGGGGCAAAGATTGTAAAAGCCTTCCACCGCCAGGATTATGAGATTGAAAAATTTAAAAAGATTGTAAGGGATTATTATAAATTCCTTCTTAAGTCAGCTAAGAGGCAGCTTCTACTTTCTCCTTTTACTGAATTTATTGGAGCTTTAGCTGCTATTGCTATTTTTCTCTTGGGAGGTAAAGATGTAATTGAGGGGAAGCTTTCTTTTGGTGTTTTTGGGTTTTTCCTGGGTTCTCTGATGAGTATGATAAGACCCTTTAAGAAGCTTACTCAGGTCCATGCCATAAATCAGCAAGCTTTAGCTGCCTCTCAGAGAATTTATGAGATTTTAGAAAAGAAGCCCTCAGTAGAAGATAGACCCCAGGCTATTCCCATAACTGCCCTGAGAGATAAAATAGAATTTAAAGAAGTCTGGTTTAAATATCATCCTGAAGAAGATTTTGTTCTAAAAGACATAAATTTAGTTATAAAGGCAGGCGAAACTGTAGCCTTAGTTGGGCCTACCGGTTCGGGGAAGACCACTATTTTTAACCTCCTTCTTAGGTTCTACGAAGTTACTCAGGGAAGAATTCTCTTTGATGGGGTAGACATAAGGGATATAAAACTTTCTTCGTTAAGAGAAATGACAGGTTTGGTTACTCAGGAGCCTGTTCTCTTTAATGATACAGTAAGAGCAAATATTGCTTATGGGAAATTATCGGCAAGTAGAGAGGAGATAGAGTCAGCAGCTAAGAGAGCTTTAGCTTATGACTTTATAAAGGAGCTTCCTTCAGGCTGGGATACAGTTATTGGAGATAAAGGTTTTCGTCTTTCCGGAGGTCAAAAACAGAGGCTTTGTATAGCCCGGGCTATTCTTAAGAACCCCCAGCTTCTTCTTTTAGACGAGGCCACTGCTCAATTAGATTCTGAATCAGAAAATTTAGTCCAGAAAGCTTTAGATAATCTAATGCAAGGAAAGACTGTTTTAGTTATAGCCCACAGGCTTTCCACAATAAAGAAGGCTTCTAAAATAGTAGTAATAGATAAAGGGGTAATTGTAGGAGAGGGCAAGCACTCAGACCTTCTTAATAATTGTGATTTATACCGAAAGCTCTACGAATTTCAATTCAGTTTTTAAAAAAAGAAAAGTTAAAAAAATTTTTGAAAGAGAGGGGAATTTTGGTATAATTATAAACCAAATTTTTTAGAGAAAAGGAGGATAATTTGGCTTTACCTGAAGAACTTACCAAGTTGTTAGAAGGAGGGGTGCATTTTGGGCACCAAACTAAACGCTGGAATCCTAAGATGGGGAAGTTTGTCTTTGCCAAGAGGGGGGGTATCTACATAATTGATTTAGAGAAAACTTTAGCTAAGCTTAAAGAAGCCCAGCAATTTCTAAAAGAAGTAGTTTCTGAGGGTAAAGACATTCTCTTTGTAGGGACCAAGAAGCAGGCTCAGGGAGTAATAAAAGAAGTTGCTGAAGCTTTAAAAATGCCTTATGTGGTAGAAAGGTGGGTAGGAGGACTTCTTACCAATTTTGAAGTTGTATCTTCGCGGATAGCCAGATACAAACAGCTCCTTAAAGAAAGAACGGAGGGGAAATTTGAACAGCTTCCTAAAAAAGAAGTCGTCCGTCTTAATAAAGAGTTAGAAAAGATGGAGAGAAATTTCTCGGGAGTAAGAGATATGGAGGAGTTGCCTGGAGCTTTATTTATTGTTGACCCCAAAAAAGAAGCTCTTCCGGTAAGAGAAGCCAAGAAAGTAGGTATCCCCATAGTAGCTTTGGTGGATACTGATTCTGATCCTGAGGTTATAGATTATCCTATACCCGGCAATGACGATGCTCTAAAGTCCATAAAGACTGTACTTTCTTTTATCTGTGAACCTTTGGCTGAGGTTGTCGTTCAAAGAAAAGAAAAGATTTCTAAAAAAGAAGAATCGGAAACCCTTCAGGAAGAAGACAAAGAAAAAGAAGGTGAAGAAATAGGGGAAGAATACGAAGAGTTGGAAGAGAAGATACTCAAAGAGGTAGACGAAGAAGAAAGGAGTGCTGATTCTCGATGAAAGAAGCAATTAAAAAGTTAAGAGAACTTACTGGCTTCGGAATAAGTGACTGCAAAAAGGCCTTAGAGGAGAATGACCAGGATGTAGAGAAGGCCTTAGGCTATCTAAGGAAGAAAGGTGCTAAAATCTTAGAAGAAAAGAGTCAGCGTCAAACCAAAGAAGGAATTATTGAAGCTTACATCCACTTTTCTCAGAATTTAGGGGCTATGGTGGAGATTAATTGTGAGAGTGATTTTGTAGCCCGGAATCCTGATTTTAAGAAATTTGCTAAAGAAATGGCTATGCAGGTAGCAGCTTGTGAGCCCCAATATATTTCTCAGGGAGAGGTTCCTCCTGAGCTTATTGAGGGGCTATCTTCTTCAGAAAAAGAGGAATTCTTTCGCAAGAAGTGTTTGCTCTCTCAACCTTATCTAAAGGATTCTACCTTAACTGTGCAGGATTACCTTAATTCCTTAGGGGCTAAGTTTAAAGAGAATATAGTTATTAAAAGATTTGTGAGGTTTTCTTTAGGAGGATGAGGAAGTTTAGAAGAATTCTTCTTAAGCTTAGTGGAGAGGCTTTTCAGGGAAGGAGAAGTTATGGGATTTCTCCCCAGGAGTGTTTAAGGATAGCCCAGGGGATTAAGTCTATCTATCTTAAAGGGGTAGAAGTTGCTCTGGTAGTAGGTGGAGGCAATATCTTTAGAGGGTTTCCCCGCTCCGAAGATTTTAAGATGGATAGAACAGTTGCTGATTATATGGGGATGCTGGCTACGGTTTTAAACGGATTAGCCCTTCAAGATGCTCTGGAGAAGTTAGGTATGGATACCCGGGTCTTAACTGCAATCCAGATGCATCAGATTGCTGAACCCTATATAAGGAGAAGAGCTATAAGGCATTTAGAAAAGAGGAGGGTAGTTATTTTTGTATCCGGCACAGGTAATCCTTACTTTACTACTGATACGGCAGCTTCTTTAAGGGCTATGGAGATAAAGGCCGATGTTTTACTTAAAGGGACCAAGGTAGACGGTGTATACAGTTCAGACCCTCTTAAAGATAAGAAAGCTAAGTTATTTAGAAAAATTTCTTATATTGAAGTATTAAATAAAAGACTGAAAATAATGGATTCTACAGCTATAACTCTGTGTATGGAAAATAATCTCCCAATTATAGTCTTTAATATCAATAAAGACGGAAATCTTAAGAAAATAATAGAAGGTAAAAACATTGGGACAGTTATAACTTAGTCCTCTTTTTCTTTTTCATCTCTCATAAATTAAGGAGGAGATATGGAGCTTAAAAAATTCTTCAGGGAAACTGAAGAGGAGATGAAAAAAGCCTTGCTCGCAGTAGAAAGGGAGTTTTCGGAATTAAGGACAGGCAGGGCCAACCCTAAGATAGTTGAAGGCTTACGCATAAATTACTATGGCACGCCTACTCTTCTTAAAGAGATTGCTTCTATTAGTGTTCCTGAGGCTAGGTTAATAGTGATTCACCCTTGGGACCCTAATGTAATTAAGGATATAGAGAAGGCTATTTTTGAGTCAAATTTGGGGATAACTCCTTCTAATGATGGAAAGGTCGTTCGTTTAGTTGTGCCTCCTCTTTCTGCCGAGAGAAGAGAAGAATTAATTAAGTTAGCCAGAAAGATTGCTGAAGAAGGAAGAGTTTCGGTAAGGACAATTAGAAAGGAAGTTAATCAGAAGCTTAAAGATTTAGAAAAAGAGAAAAAGATTTCTGAAGATGAACGTTTCAAGGCTCAAGAGGAAGTTCAAAAACTTACTGATAAATACATAGA
>QNCG01000059.1 GCA_003644445.1 Candidatus Duberdicusella sinuisediminis
GCCGAAGAATAACAGGAGAGATGTCCCTGAACAGCACTTATACGAAAAACAAAACTCTCCTTCCTTAGGCCATCTGCCTAAAACCATAAAACACACTACCGGCGAGTATAAATAATCTTCCTCCTTTAATGGTAAATGGTATTATAACACCTGGCGGGAATTCTTCAAGGATTTTGTTCATGAAGCGTTATATTAACTGTTGGTACTTTTAATAGCAAATCCTACCCAATCTAGGCCTTTTGTAGAAACACCCACCAATTCTTCTACCCGAGGCAGATCCACCCTTGGTAGAAAAGGAGATTTTCCATTTTTATATCGATGATTATCTCTACAGTCAGTATAAGGTTTTCTACCAAAGGCAGATCCGCCTCTGGCGGAAAAAGATTGATAAATACCTATTAGATTAAAATAGCCTTCTGTAGCTTTTAAGTTATTTCCAAATCCTTCTATTGTTTTTAACCTTCCCTCATACTGTTTTATAAGATTCTGGTATAATCTTCACTCTTTTAAGCTAGTCCGCCTTTCTTATTTTTATAACTTTTCACATTATAGAGGGTTAGGATAAAAATAGCAACAGTTAACTGGACGCTACCTTTCAGAAAGCAATTTACCTCCTGGAGATAAAAACTTAGAACTTATTGGCAAATTAGCGCCTAATAAAAAACTTTCTTATATCTTCGCTAATAAGATAAATGCAAGGGATAACTACTAAGGTAAGAAAGGTAGCGAATAAAAGTCCCCAGGATATAGATAAAGCCATAGGTCTTAAAAAGGGGTCTAAGCCACCTATGCCGTAAGCTACTGTGGCTAAACCTAAAACTGTGGTGAGAGTAGTAAGAAGCACGGCTCTAAATCTAAGTTTACCTGCTTGCTTTACTACCTCTATTAAAGGGTGGTCTTTGTTTCGCTTTCTTAATCTGTTTATAAAATCAACTAACACTATAGAATCATTCACCACCACCCCACATAGGCCAACTAAACCCAGAATAGCTAAAAAACTTAAGGGCTCAAGATGGATTAAGAAGGAAAATACCACTCCAATCAGAGCAAAAGGAATAGTCAACATAACTATAAACGGCTGAACTAAAGAGTTAAAAAGGGTGGCTAATATAAGATAGATTAAAAGGACAGCAATAATAAAAGCCCTGAACAGACTCTGAAGGGACTGAATAGTCTCTTTATTTTCTCCAGCAAAATGGAGGGAATAGCCAGGATAATCTAAACTTAAATTTTTAAACTTCTTTCTCAAAAGCTCATTAGCCTTGAGGGAAGTAATATACTTTCGGTTTACGTCAGCAGTTACTGAAATAAATCTTTTGCCGTTAAAGTGTTTTATTGAGCGAATTCTCTCTGGATACCTTATCTTAGCAATACTGCCCAAAGGGATAAGATTGTCAAATTTATTTCTTATGAGGATTTTCTTAAATACTTCAAGGTTATTTCTTTGCTCTTCAGGCAGCCTCACTAAAATTTTTATTTCTTCTTCAGCTTTAGAGCGTTTTATAGTAGTAGCTACTACCCCCCAAATCCCTGCTCTTATAGCATAGGCAATATCCGAATTAGTAAGGTAGGCTTTAGTAGCCTTATTTTCATCGATTATTATTTCTATCTGTTTGTTCCCTAAGTCGTAACTATCGGTTATAGAAGAAATACCCTTTATACCTCTTAGAAAATCCTCTATTTTTAAAGCAATTTCTTTAAGAACAGAAAAATCCTCTCCTCTAATCCTTAAATCAATATCTCTTCCTACAGGAGGGCCTTCTTTAAATTCCTGAGGATAAAGCTTAACTACTCCCTGAGGTTTTAATTTCTCCAATAGTTTTTGTAAATCTGGCTTAAGCATATCTACAATTTCCTTAGAGGTCTCATCCCTCTTCTGAGAAGGAGTAAGATAGACATTTATCTGGGCAAAATTAGAGCCTTGTTTGGCATTAGGGTCATAACCTCTCTCCTCTCTGAATTCTCCAATAATTGTTTCGTAAGTATCTAAGTATTTAGGAGGTAATTTTTCAACTAATTTTTCTACTTCTTTCACTAAGAGATTGGTCTTTTTTAAAGAAGTATTAGGAAGAGCCTCTAATTTTATAGAAAATTGCTCTACTCCTCTTGAAGAAAATAAAACAAAAGGGATAAAAAATTTAGCCAAGATTAAAGATAAGATAAAAACTAAAAAAACGCTACCTATCACCTTATAGCGGTGAGTTAAAGAAAAATTGAGAATTCTTTCATACTTAGCCAAAATATACTTAAACCATGTTTTTTCTTTCTTACCTTGACCCTTAACTATAGGATGAGAAAAGTCAGAAAGATGAGAAGGCAGGATTATAAAAGCCTCAATTAAAGAAGCCACAAGGGCGACAATAGCTATAAAAGGTATATACTTTACAAACCTTCCAATAAGACCGTGCATAAACATTAAAGGAGATAAAGCTGAAATTGTGGTAAGTATTGTAGCTAAAACAGGAAGCATTACCTCCTGAGTGCCTTTGATTGAGGCTGAACTAGGAGAGTATCCTTTTTCAATATGCCTATAAACGTTCTCGGAAATTATTATCCCGTCATCTACCAGCATACCTAAAACCATAATAAGACCAAACATAGTAATGAGGTTAATGCTCAAACCTAAACTATACATAATCCCAAAAGTAGTAAATAAGGCAATAGGTATGCCTACCGCAGTCATAGTTGCTGGGATTGGGTGTAAAAACAGAAACAATACTCCTACTACAAAGATAAGGCCCACAAAAGCATTAGATTTTAAAACCCCTAACCTTCTTTTTACATAATAAGAAATATCGTAAAAAGTAGAAATCTTAAGCTCAGAAGGAGCCTTCTTCTTAAATTCTCCTATTACCTTATGAACCCTGTTTACAATCTTCAAAATATCTGCATTCTCTCTCTTAATAACCACTAAAGTTATTGCTCTCGTGCCTAAGACTTTATTTAAAACAATCTCATCTTCAAAAGTATACTTTACTTTAGCTACATCTTTTACTCTTAGCCAATTTCCTAAGTCGTTAGCTCTAATAATGGCATTCTCAATATCCTGCTTAGTCCTGAAATCGGTAGATATTTTTACCGGAAACTCTTCTCCCTTAGTCTTTAAAGTTCCTGCAGGTAAATCTATATTCTGGCGGTTTAAAGCCTGGGCTAATTCTGAGAAGGAGAGATGGAACTTTTGCATTTTTTCTAAATCCGGCTCAACCCAGAATTCTTCATCTCTATAACCTTGCCTCTCCACAGATGAAACCCCATCAATGCCTTCAAATAAATCTTTCAAATCATCAGCTAACTTACGAAGTTCAAATTCTGATAAATCCCCACTTAAAGCCACTTTGATAACCGGTATCTGACCGCTGGTAATCTCTATAACCTGGGGTCTCTCCTCCACACCTTCAGGCAAATCTGTTACTCTATCTACTGCCTTTTGAATATCATTTATTACCTTATCTTTGTTCTTTGTGCCTTCAGATATCTTAAGAGAGATTAAAGAGACTCCATCAGAAGAAGTAGAAATCATCTCTTCAATGTTATCTACCTCTTTTAATTCCTTCTCTAAAGGAGTAGTGACTAACTTTTCTACTTTTTGAGCGTCTGCTCCTCGATAATAGGCAGATACTAAAACTACATCAAAGGAAACTTCAGGAAAAGCTTCTCTTTTAAGATGAAACAAAGAAACTATGCCCCAGATAACTAAGAATGCTGACAGAAGATTTACAAACAAAGAATTTTTTACTGAAAACTCAGCTAATTTCTTCATAAACTCCCCCCCCAGTATTTAGAGAGAAGGGTATCTTTGTCTTGCTCTAAATCTATTAAGGAAATTTTATAAGCGTATAAAGAATTAGCTAACATCAAGGAAGAATTTAATACATCCTCCTGAAACCTAATAATAATATCGCTGGAAGACCTTCCATAATTTAACTTTTCTTCTTCTTTCTTAAGTTTTTCTTTTTCTATTTTTAAGACTTCCTTAAAAGTTTTAACCTGCTCAGATAAGGTGTTAACTTTTAAAACATCATTATTAATCTGGCGAAAGATTAATCTTTCCAATCTTTTAAGAAGAATCAAAGTTTTTGCCTTTTCTAACTTAGCCTTATTATATTGAGCTTTTTCCTTTCTCTTCTCCCAGGGAAAACTTATCTTTAAGCCTATATAAACTTGGGAATTATCTTGATTACTCACCTCTGACCAGGAAGATTTATAATGAGAAGAAATTCCGTTCTTAGTAAAAGAAGCCTCTAAATCAATCTCAGGCCATAAGGAATTCTTCTTAATAGCTAAATCAATATCTCTTATCTCCACTTGATTTTTAACTATTTTGTAGTCTCTTCGGCTTTCTACCGCTTTTTTTAACTCCGAATAAAGGTCAAACTCTTCAGGCAAAACATCCAGCTTATCTTTAGGGATTATCTCTATATCTTTGTCAGTAATGTTTAGAAGATAGAGTAAATTATTTTTTGCCTGGCGAAGAAGAAGTTTTGCTTCTAAGACGTCGTTCTCTCTTAAAGCCAAATTTGCCTGAGCAGCTAAAAGGTCAGGCTCTTCAGCCAGACCAATCTTCATTTTCTCCCTATAGATTTCATAGAGTCTTCGGGCTTGCTCTAACATATCCTGTTTAATCTTTAACTCTTCATACCTTAATACTAACTCCCAATAAGCCTTTTGAATCTCAGCTAAAGATAACTCTATATTCTCTAAAGAAGAAAACTCAGAATTCTCTATATCTAACTTGGTTATTTTTATGTTAGCTTTATCTTTTAAACCAAAAAAATTCTTAGCTAAAGATTGTTTAATACTTAAACTTACACCAGCCTCAGTATGGGGATTTAAAGAAAAAAAGAGAGAATTACTCCAATTTCTCTGATTATAAGCAGAAATTTCTAATTCTGTGCCTAGAGGGATTTTTTTAGTTATCTGTAAAGAGTAATTGTTAGTAAGATTTTTAGTCCCTAAAAGAGAGGAGGCAGTGTCTTTTTTATCCTGGTTATAACTTAAATTAGCAGAAAAGAAAGTATCAAAGATAGAGGTTGTCTCTAAAAGATTGTTTCTGGCAATGTAGGTATCAAATTTAGCAATCTGTATATCTAAATTATTCTCCAAAGCTAACTTACTTATCTCTTCTAAAGATAAAGATACTTCTTTTGGGTATAGATAACTCTGGGCTAAAAAAGTTAAGGTAAATATAAATATTAATTTTTTATTTACCATAAATATTATCTTTTACTTTTTTTAAAATCTCTAAATAGATCTTTCTCTCTTTATTAGTAAGAGAAGAAAAGGCTTCTTCAACTGCTTCTCTCCTTGCTCTGCGGGTATTCTCTAAAACTCTCTCTCCCTTAGGGGTAAGTATTATTTTTATAATTCGGCGGTCTTGAGAATCAGCTATTCTCTTAACTAAACCTAGCTTATAAAGTCTTTCCACTATTCCCGTAGCAGCAGGAAGGCTTACATTGAGCTCCTTAGCAATATCCTTCATAGGTATAGCTTTGTTCCTATCAATTAAATCCAAAGAAAGAAATTGAGGAACGCTTAACAACCCTCTTCCTAATTGGTCTTTATGCTTTCTGAACATCCCCCTTACTATGTAGGGCATAATATCTAAGACTTCTTGGGAAAATGAAGAAAGTTTTTTTTCAGACATATTTAATCTTCTTAATAATTAATAAAATTAACTATTAACCAAATTAAGTATAACCTAAAAATTTACCTTTGTCAAGCTTAAGAAAGAGGGGCATTTCTTCTTAAGTAGAGGCTAAAATCCAGCCAGATACAATAAAAAACCTACCCCTAAACCAATAACCAAATTAAAAAGTTTTATAAGGAGGGAGTCTTTTAAACTATAGGAAAGTAAAGGAAGCATACCATGGCCATCCTGAACTATAGAGGAGGCTAAAATCACAGAAAAGGGGACCATACCCTTTGCAAACATCATAACAAATATAAGATGAGGGCCAGACTCAGGAACCACTCCTACTAAAGAAGCTATAAGCAAAACCCAAACCATATGAGTTTTAACAAATACTTCCAAGTTCCAAAATTTAAGTCCTGCGTTTATTAGCAAAAGAGCAAAAAAACTCCACAAGAATATTCTCCAGAGATGTCTTTTGGCAATATGTTTCCAGATATGTTCCTCAAGATAATGCTCAGGCATACTAATCACCACAAAAGAAGCCAAAGAAAGAAGAAGAATAAAAGTAACCCTCTTCCATTCCCATACTCTTGAACCTACAAACCCAAAGAGAAATCCTCCCAGGGCTATACCCAATAAGAACAAAAGTAAAAATCTTTGCAGAGAAATCTTTCTTATCTGCTCTATTGCCTCTTTAAAACTTAAACAACGGCACTCATCCTGGAGATGTAAACCTGAAAGTTCGCATTCTTGAGAAGGCCTTATCTTTAAAAGAGGAACTAACTTGTCAATAAAATAAGCAAAGATAATCCCTAAAATAAATAAGATAAAAAATAAAAATAAAGCCTTTTTAGGAAACATAGCTAACATCACAAAAGCTTCATCTCCAGAAGTAGCAATCATACCTCCGGCCACAGCCCCAAAAGAAATAAGGCCGCGAATATAGAAAGAGACATTCATAAACGAGCCCAAACATCCCGGAGTTGCTCCCAAAAAAGAAGAAATAATATATTGCCTGGGCCTCCCTCCTTTTACC
>QNCG01000060.1 GCA_003644445.1 Candidatus Duberdicusella sinuisediminis
GTTATATAGAATAACAAGTTAGCTTCAGCTGAAAGGAACTTATTAAAAATTACTAAGTGGGCAGAGCTGGAAACTGGCAGAAATTCAGTCAACCCCTGAATTACTCCCAAGATTATATATTTAATCATTATTTAAGAGTTAAAGCAGTTCCCGGGCCACATAATCAGCAAGAAGAAAACCTTTTTTAGTAAGCCTCAACCCACAAACTTGGGAATTCTTCTTCTTAAAAGCTACTAATTTTCTCCTTAACAGTTCTTCTAAGAAGGCTTTATCTTCTATTTCTAAGAAATCAAATCCTGTATCTTTCTTAAACTCTGCAAAGTCTATACCCTTTCTCCTTCTTATATTTAAAACAGCAGTTTCTTTGGCTCTCTCTAAAGGGTTTAAGTCTTCCTCTTCAATAAAAACCCCTTTCTCCGGCCTAACTTTAATTATATATTCACAGACATCATCAATATATTTCTTCCTTACCCCTTTAATATAGCTTACTGCTGAGGGCCCTAATCCTAAATAAGAAGAATTAGCCCAGTAAGAGAGGTTGTGTCTGCAGACATAGCCTCGTTTAGAAAAGTTAGATACCTCATACTGATAAAATCCTTTCTTCTCTAAAAAATCTAAAGCATACTTATACATCTCTGCTTCCTCTTCAGAATTTAAGGGGGTAAATTCTTTATCTTTAAGTTTAAGAAATAAGGGGGCGCCTTCCTCGTAACTAAGCGAGTATAAAGATATATGGGTTATAGGTAAGTCAACAGCTAATTTTAATTCTCTCTTCCAAAGCTTAAAATCTTTATTGGGAACTGCGTAGATTAAATCAATATTTATATTTTTAAATCCTATTTTCTGGGCTAACTCTATTGCCTTAACTGCCTGTTGAGAATTATGGGCTCTTTGTAAAAACCTTAATACTTTGTCTTCAAAAGATTGAACTCCTATGCTTAACCTGTTTACTCCTAAATCTAAAAGGAGCTTTAATTTTCTTTCAGTCAAACTCTCAGGATTTGCCTCTAAACTCACTTCCTGAGCAGGCTTTAAATCTAAACTTTTAAGAAGCCTCGCTAATAAATCCTCGGTTAAAACTGAAGGAGTGCCTCCTCCAATGTAAACAGTAGAGAAGAGATATTCTTTTTTGAAATACTCTATCTGACTTATTAAGACTTCAATATAACTTTGGGCTAAACTCTGACTATAGTCTACGCTGTAAAAATCGCAATAAGCACACTTCTTTCTGCAGAAAGGGATATGCAGGTAAAGAGGAATTTTTAAAAGGGGCATAATTCCAAAATTTACAGGGAACTTAGTTAAGAAGCTTTAGCCAGTTCAACTAATTTATAGATAAGTTCTCTTCCCAAGAGTTTACCTAAACTTCCTCTTTTAGCCTGCGATTCTCCAAAACTTTCAGTGTTATCTTTAAAGTTTTGGGCAAAAATTAAAAGAGGAACAGGGTCAGAGGTATGGGCTTTAACTTTACAGACTGTGGAATGGTCAGCAGTTGTACAAATTGCAAAATCTTCTTTGTTAATTTTAGACAAGAGGTTTCCAAAAAAATATTTATCTATTAATTCTATTATTTCTTTCTTTTTTAAGAAATTTCCGTCGTGGGCTGGTTCATCAGGCCCTTTTATATGGATATATAAACCATCAAAATCTTTTATTTTTTCTATGGCTAACTCTGCCCATAATTTATAATCTTTTGGCAAATCGCCGGAGGCAAGAGGCACATCTACTACTTCCATCCCTGATAATAAGGCTATGCCTTTTTCTACCGGCATCTGGACAAAACAACCAAAATTTAAACCGGTTGATTCTTTAATCGGCTTAAACTTAGGAAGGCAATCTCCAGCATCTCGAGAAAGGATAACGTTAGCTAAAAGTTTTCCTTCTTCTCTTCTTTTTTTGTTTATTTCCGAAGCTTCTAAGACTTCTCTGGACTTTTTAGTGAACTCATTAAGAAGTTGAGCTGATAATCTTGCCTTTTCATCTTCTGAAAAGCCCTCTATAGGCTCAGCCTCCTTCAAAAAAGGCTCAAAGCTCTCTAAAGCTACTCCAAACACCCCTTCTTTCTTGTAAGCAGGGTCAGTATTAGTGATATTTCCTGAGAGTTTCCCTTCTTTTTGAATAAGCAATACACCCCGATGACCAATAGTATTCTTAAATATAAACTCTGCTCCCTCTAACTTAACTTTATCATTAATCTCTTTAGCTAATTGGGTTGCTTCCTCGGTAGTTAAATTCCTTCCCACTCTTCTGTCTAAAATCTTCCAGGAACCTTCTTCACAGGTAGCAAAATTAACCCTTAAAGCCAAATCTCCATCTCTAACCTCCAAGCCTTCAGCAAAACACTCTAAAGGGCCTCTACCAGTATAGACTTCTTCTGCTGAATATCCCAAAAGAGAAATCACTGCTATATCTGATTCCGGAGCTACTCCTTCTCTTACCGGGTAAACTATACCCTGAGAGCCTTCCTTAGCTAAAGAATCCATAAAAGGAGTATCTGCTGACTCTAAAGGGGTTTTGCCTCCTAATTCCTCTAAAGGCAAATCTCCCAAGCCATCCAAAACAATATAAAAAATTTTCTTCATTCTGCTCCTTTCTTAACCTTCAGAAATTTTAAGATTAAACTATTTTAAGGGAAGGTAGAATTTTGTCAAGAATAGTCTGTAAACTAAAATTTTATTAACATTTAGAATATCCACAGGAAGCACAGCTAATGCAACCTTCCTGATATCTCAAAGAAGCCCCGCAATCAGGACAAACTCCTACGATGTTTACTTCTCTCAAAGAAACTAAGACTTCCTCTCTCCTTGTTAAAGAAGCAGACTTTTCATTTTTAGAAGGAACATCTATTTTAGTCAGACTATTCTGATCAACCAGCCTCCTTTCTAAGACCTGAGCTATAGCATCAGCACAGGAGAATATTTTCTTGCCATTAGTCCAGGAAGGAGAAGGGCACCTTATACCTTTAAGTTGTTCAATGATAACCCTTAAGTCAATACCTCCTCTTAAAGCTAAAGATATGAGCCTTCCCACAGCCTCTAACTGAGAGGCAGCGCACCCTCCGGCTTTTCCCATCTGGGTAAATACTTCAAAGAAATTTCCTTCCTCATCTTGATTCAAAATAATATAAAGATTTCCACAGCCGGTGGTTATTTTAGTAGTAGTGCCTATTATTACTTCTGGCCGGGGTTTAGGAACTATCATAGCTTCTGGAGGGAGTTTTTCTTTGCTCTCTTTTTTCTTTTCCACCTTTAAAACTTGCTTCTTCCGAGAACCATCTCTATAGACAGTAACACCTTTACAACCTAACTTATAGGCTAAAATATAAGCTTGTCTCACCTCATCTTCGTCCGCAGAATTAGGAAGATTTATGGTTTTGGAGACTGCATTGTCAGTGTATTTCTGGAAGGCTGCCTGCATCTTTATATGCCAGGAAGGTTCAATATCTAAGGCAGTCCGGAAAATTTTTCTTACATCTTCAGGAACTTCTCTTATATCTCTTATTGAACCATTATTCTGAGCAATTCTCTCTAAGAGAGTAACTGAATAAAACCCTCTTCTTTTAGCTATTTCCTCAAAAGAAGGGTCAAGCTCTAAAAGCTTTTCACCCTCTAAAACATTTCGGGAATAAACCAAAGCAAATATTGGCTCAATCCCTGAAGAGCAAGGTCCAGCAATAATAGAAATAGTGCCAGTAGGAGCAATAGTAGTCAGGGTAGCATTTCTTAACAAAATCCCCTCTTTTTCCCACCTACTTCCTTTATAACCAGGGAAAGGGCCTTTATCCTTAGCTAACTCTTCTGATTTTTCTATAGCTTTCTCTTTTATAAAACCCATAATCTTCTCAGCTAAATTTAGGGCTGATTGAGAATCGTAGGGAATACCTAAATAACCTAACATTGTTGCCCAGCCCATAACTCCTAAACCAATCTTTCTGGTCCTTAAGGTATTTTCTCTTATCGCTTCTAAAGGGAATTTATTTATGTCGATAACATTATCTAAAAAATGTACTGCTAATTTAGTAGTCTTCTCTAATTTTGCCCAATCTATCTCATATTTTTCTCCAGTTTTTTTGAGCATACGGGAAAGATTTAGAGAACCTAAATTACAGGATTCATAAGGTAAAAGAGGCTGTTCCCCACAATCAAGAGATATAAATCCATTCGAAATAAAACTTAAGGTTTGAGGCTCAGTCAAATCATAAACAGGTTCTTTACCTGCAGGAATTATACTCACAACTTCTTCCTCAAAACAGTCTCGATAATAATCTTTACTGTAAAACTCAATTATCTTTTCAAAATGTTTCCCGCATAAAAAACCAATAGTATCTAAGAATCGCATAGCACTTTCTCTGGAAATTTCAAGTTCAAAACAAATGCCATCACTTTTGTAATTTCTATGTTCTCCTGAATTGGCCAGATAAGTAAAACATATTCTTTCCTCTCTACATCGATTATAAATTCGAGACTTTATGCCTAAATTCAGCAGAAGAATCTGGACTCCTTTAAGAAGTTTCTCAGATTTAGCAGTAAGTCTTATATATGAAGAATGGCCCTCTTTATAATTTACCGTTCCATCTGCGCTAAAAAGTCCCTGTAGAAATCCAATTACAGCCTCCTTAGGAGCTGTATAGATAGATTCAGGAACCTCCTTTTCCTCTGACCTCCAGGCTTTTATCCCCAGAGACTTAAAGAAGTCTACAAAGTATTTACTATGATAAGATAGGCGATAAATACCATTTTCTCTCAGAGCCTCTTTTATCTGGCGTCCATAAAAATTATTGATTATTGGCTTAAAATAATCAAGAATAGGTTTGTCTTCTCTGCCAAAAGTGAAACCTACCCGACAGTTCTTATCGCCCTCTCTTAACCATCCATCTCCCACAAGCCATCCCAAGACTTGCCCTAATTGGAGCGACCATTTTTGAGGCAGATTCAATCTATAAAGACGACGATTCTGACCTTCTTGCCTATTCTGAACTTTAAAGGGAAGATTATAATCCTGGTTAAATGCTCCTTCTTTTGCCTGAATATATACCTTATCTCCTTCCTTTAAATCCTTAACTTTTATCCAACCTTTAGGTGTCAACAATCTGTGGTCCAGTGTAGCCTTTAATTCAAAACCTGACTTGGTAATTATCTTAAATACGGGCTTGATTCCTGTGCAGAAAACTTTAGTTATTCTATGAAGACTTATACCCAATTTTACTGTAGTACAAGTATTGCCTTCATTATAATTCCTAAGTTGGTGCAGAACTCTATTGTCGGTACAAATAGAAATACCTCCCTCACCATAATCCCTATAGAGTTTTCCCATCCTTATCAACCCTTTCTCGGTGGAAATAAGGGTATCTGCTGTAACACAAGGATTGGTACTTTCAATTTCTCCTAAATGAGGAGTAGGGTTATCTCGATTAATCCTGTCAATAAATATCACCCCTGGTTCACCATTTTTATGCGCACAATTTACTATTAAATCAAAAACTTCTTTAGCATTTAACCTTCCCCTTACTTCCTTACTATGGGGGTCTATTAAATTGTAATCTTCCTCTTTAAAAACTTTTTCCATAAATTCATCGGTCACCGCAATTGAAATATTAAAATTACTGATTTCTCCTTCCTGCTCTTTACACTTTACAAATTCTAAGATGTCAGGGTGGTCTACCCTTAATATCCCCATATTAGCACCCCGGCGTCTGCCACCCTGCTTTACTGCCTGAGTGGCTGAATCAAAAACTTTCATAAAAGAAATAGGGCCCGAAGCTACTCCTCCTGTGCTTTTAACCACACTATTTTTAGGCCGTAAGCGAGAAAAAGAAAAACCTGTCCCCCCTCCTGTTTTATGAATTAAGGCAGTAGCTTTCAAGGCATCAAATATTCCTTCCATAGAATCCTCAATAGGCAAGACAAAACAAGCAGAAAGTTGACCTAATTCTAATCCCGCATTCATCAAGGTAGGAGAATTGGGCATAAATTCTAAATTAGCCATCATTTCATAAAAACAAGAAGACAACTTCTTAATATAAGCGGCATCTTTTTTATAAAGTTCTTCAGCCCTGGCTACTGCTTTAGCAACTCTTAAAAATAACTCTTCAGGAGTTTCAATAACCTCTCCTTTATTATTTTTTCTCAAGTATCTTTTTTTAAGAACCACTAAAGCATTCTCCGATAATTTTAACTCCATTACTCCTCCTTCCTTTAAAAAGAAAAAATAATAACCCCTTTTTCAAGAATTGAGTATCTATCTAAAAATTAACCTGGTAGGCAAATCTAAAATTATTCTTTAGAGAATATTAACATCTTTGAAGAGAGCTGTCAAGAAAATTATACAATATATAGTATAATTTAACTAAAAATACTCAACAAATTGGGTAACCCCACACCGCGGCTTAACCCTGCTCTTTCCTTGAAAAAACGATGAACGAAACCGA
>QNCG01000061.1 GCA_003644445.1 Candidatus Duberdicusella sinuisediminis
AATTTTAGCCGGAGAGAAGGAACAAACCTTTAATAAATAAACCTTTAGCTTAGGAATCTAATGTTAACAATTTTAATTGCTATAGCAATAAATTTTGTTATATTTTTTCCAACTGCCCTTGTAGCTTGACAGAATGTTTTCAAAAGAAAGTGTCAAGTTACGGCTGTAACTTGACAAAATCTTTTCAAAATAAAATGTCAAGTTAAAGAGGGATAAGGTTTACACCTGTGGTTTTCTGGTGGTGCGGGGTAAATATCTGATTTAAGATGAGTGAACTTGGCGTTAACCAATATTTCAGGAGGAAGAAGGAGGATAAGAAGTTGAATCTCCTACAATAAGCCGGGTAGGTAAGACTTTGGTTATTATTAGCTTTGATTTAGAATTTATATTCTCCTCTAAAATCTTTAAACCTTTCTTAACCATCTCGCCTAAAGGTTGTTCAATAGTAGTAAGAGTAAGCGGTCCATAAAGATACTGGGGGTTATTATCAAAACCTACTACTGAAACTTCTTCAGGCACTTTAATCTTCTTTTCTAAAAAGTATAATACAACTTCATAAGCCATATCATCTGAAGCACAAAATACAGCTGTAGGCCTCAGCTTTTGCTGAAAAAGAAAATCTATTGCCTTGCGGGCTTGAACTCTGGAGAAATTTCCTTCTTGAATAAAGTGCCCCGGCAGAGTTATATTCGCCTTTTTTAAAGCCTTTCTAAATCCAGCTAATCTTTCCTGAGCACATTGAGTATTGAGGTCTCCAGTAATGTGAGCAATCTTTTTATGGCCTAACTCTATTAAGTATTTTGTAGCTTCAAATCCTCCCTGCTCATTATCTATAGCCACGAAACTCACTGGAGGCTCTTTTACTTTCTTATTAATCACTACGCAGGGAACCCCTTCTTGAACTACTCTTCGGAGTTGGGTTTCGTTTCTAATTATATCTGCAAATACCACTCCTTCTACATAATTGGAATTAAAATTATCCTTATCCCAAAAAATATGGAGGAATAAATCTTTCTTCAAAATCTCTAAATATAGACCCACTTCTCGCATTATCTCTTGGGCATAGTAAGAGTAAAATATCCCCTCATAACCAGGGATAATTAAGCCTATGGCTTCGAGTTTACCGCCAGCAAGCTTTTGAGCAAATATATTAGGCTTATAGCCTAATTTCCTTATAGCCTGTAATACTCTTAATTTATTTTTTTCCTTTACTAAAGGAGAGTTATTTAAGACTCGGGAGACAGTAGCTATAGAAACTCCTGCAGACTCAGCTACATCTTTTATGGTAGGATACTTTTTTTTAAAAGATTTATTATTAGGGAGTGAATTTAACAATATCTCCTTCTTTAAGCCCTTGCTTTGCAATCTTTATATCGCAGGCAGAAATATTCTGCCGGGTTTCAATAACTCCTAAAGAACCGATTTCTTCTCCTCCTCTTATCACCGAGAATTTATCTCCGGGCTTAATCCCCGAAGAAGAACCTAAATCAATTATCACAAATCCCTCTTTCTCATTTACTGCTAAAATCTTGCCTTCTAAAATAGTTATGGGCCGACTAAGCTTAGTCTCTGGTTTCACCACAATAGGAGGAAGCTCTATAGCTTTGCTCTCTTTAGGCATCACTTCTTTGGTTGAAGATATAGCCTGAGAAAGCTGTCTCTGTAAAGCAGACATCTCCAGAGCTTTCTCTCTCAATGTAGTTTCCACATCTTTAACCTTCCTCTCTAAGATTCGTTTCTCATCTTGAAGTTTAGAAAGGGTCTTTTCTAAATCTGCTCTTAGCTTTTTAGTTAAAATAAGTTCTCTACTTAAAGAAATATTTTCTTCTTTCAACCTCTCAGCCTCTTTTAAAATTGAGCTCTTATCCTCTTTCTCTCTCACTAAATCCTTAGTAAGGATTTCTATAGTTCTACTATTAAAGTCAAGTTTTCTTTCCAGTTCTTCCTTTGCCTTTTCTAAAGAAGAAATTTTACTAACCAGCTCTTCATTTTTCAGCTTCAGGGACTTAACTTCAGCGTCTTTTTCCTTAAGCCCAGAAAGAAGCTTTTCTATCTGAATCTGTAATTCAGCCTTTTTCTGAAGGACATCCTGCCAATACTCATCAGATACTTCTTCCTTGCCATAAGAAGGAGGTTTTTCTACTCTTACCTGTTTTAATTTCTTTATTTCTTCTACTAAACCCTCTTTCTCTTCCTTTATATCTTCGTATCTTTTCTTATATTCGTCCCGTTCTTTCTCTATTCTGTCTAAATCCTCTTCAATTTTAGCTAACCTTAAAGAAAGGTTTTTGTTCTTAGAAATAAGTCTTTTGTTTTCTCCTTTATATCTATCTAAATCCTCACTAAGTTCTCTGTTCTCCCGAATAAGTGTTTGCTTTTCCTGAAATAATCTTTGAGCTTGATTATAATAATTATAAGCTAAAAAACTACTCCCCAGAAAAAGAACAATTAAGATTACTAAAATTATTGTATTCTTCCCCATAGATTACCTCCCTTCTTAAAAATTATACATAATCAATTAACTTCTGTAAAGATATTTATTCAAAAATAGTTTAGACACAGGTAAAAATATTTCTAACTACTAAATTAGCCGCCCCTAAACTTACAGCTTCATCACCTAAAGAAGAAGGGATAATCTTCAAATTTTTAGTCATCGCATCAAAAGCATACTTTTTAACCTGGGAATAAACTTCCTCTATAAAATCAAAACCACCTTTTTCCAAACCTCCACCAATGATTACCACTTGAGGATTAAGAAGGTTAACTAACAAAGCTACTTTTATCCCTAAAGCTCGCGCTGATTCCCTTACTAAGCTTTTTACTCTCTTGTCTTTCTTAGCCCAAAAGAAGGCATCTTCTAAGTTGTTTATCTTATTATTAGCTTCCTCTCCTAAAATCCTTCTTGTTCTCTCTACAAGTTCTAAATCTGCCTTCCACTGTCTAAAGAAAGAGTAGTCTCCTAAATAAGAAGAGTCTTTCTCCAAGAGATTAATAAAAATCTCTCCAGCACATCCATCTTGACCAGTATAAAGTTCTCCATTTATCATCATCCCCACACCTACTCCCGAAAACATATATAAGAGGTTCTTAATCTCCGGCTCCAGACAGAGCCAATACTCAGCAAAACAAGCTAAATTGGCATCATTCTCAATAAAAACTGGAAGGCTAAATCTTTCCTCTAAATATTTCTTAATCGGGACAGAAATATATGAATAAAAAAGCTCGTGATCTTGTCTTTGGGGCCAGCGAATAAGACCGCCTTTCTTATCAACTATACCTCCAATACCTAAACCTATCCCTTTTATCTTAGTCTTTATACGAGAGGAACAATTTAAAAGCTCTTCAGTTATAGAAATAACTCCCTCTAAAATCTGGTCGGGAGAAGTAAGGGATTTTTCTTGCTTATATTTATAGAGAACTTTACCCTCCAAGTCAGTAATTAACCCCATACTGTTAAAAAGATTTATGCCTATTCCTAGTGAATACCCCGCAGAAGGATTAATATCCAAAAGCATAGGGGGCCTTCCTCCTGAAGAAGTATCTAATTCCTTCTCATAAACTATGTTTTGAGAAATTAACTTATCTAAGTAAGAAGAGACTGTAACCGGGTTAATCCCCGAGACTTTAGAAATCTCTGCTCTGCTTAAAGGACCTCTCCTCCGTAAAATCTCTAAAATCAGAAATGTCCTTCTTGTCCGTTCTCCTAACTCTTCTTCAAACAAAGGCCTTTCTTTCTCCATACTAAAACTTCCTCCTGTAATAAATCCTGAATAAATGTCGGGTATCTAAGCTGGATAAACTCCACTCTCCTTGCTGGTATTCATAACCATAACCCTGAGTCTCTCCAAAAATAAAATCTAAGAGAGAGTCTTCGTTTAATTTATATCTTAAGCCTATAAATATATTATGGTGTCCATCGTAATGAATCCCTTCTCCTTTAACCTGACGGTATAAATCAATAAATTTTGAATATACATATTGAAACCATAAACTCATTTTTTCTGTAGGAAGATACTCAACTTCTAAGCCCAAATGATTTATATTGTCGTCTAAGCCTGCAGAATACTTATTAGTATTTCTTGCGCCTTTAAAAATTACTCTCCAGTTTTGATTGGGTTTCAAAATAAATTTCCCCTTTACTATGCTGTAATAATCGTAAGGGGGTAAATCAAAGAACCCCTGATTATACAAGAGGGGAACTACCTTATCATACAAAATCCCATCTATAGTTTCATCAGTAACATAACTATTAGCCAAAAGAGCTCGGGGAAAATTTTCGGGGTCGTTAGTACGTTCGTAAATTCCCTCCAGGGAAAAATAATCGGTAAGGTCATATTTGAACCCTAAACTAAAATGCCCTATAGAGGGGTTTTCCCCGTCCACCACTTGAGAATTTTCTACAAACTCCCACCTATCACTGAAATAATCAGTTAAGGAATACACAATATCAGAAGTAATAATAGGGTCATAACCAGCTTTAGTAAGAGGCAAATCTTTATACCAGAAGAGAGTCTTTAATAAAAGAGAAGGGTTAACCCTGTAGCTGGTTTCTAACCTAGAAACCGTCTCTAAATATTTACCATTATCCTGGTGAGCGTTTCTTAAATTAAACAGGAAATCAAAATTTGGGGAAATTACTCTCTGAAAAGTTAAACCCACTACATACCTTCCTCTATTTATGCTGTCTCCTAAATAAATAGCTTGATTCTCTGGGCTGACTTCTTCAAACCTTACGTGTTTAGACCAGAAAGGGTCTAAACAAGTATAGCGATAATTAGAAAGAGCCGGATAAAAATCATCTTCTAAGTAAGCAAACCAAACTTCATCTCTGTAAACCTCTTTTTCTTCTTCTTCCTTAATACTTTTAAACCCTAAACTATAAGCTCCTCCTTCATAACTAGTCTCTACTCCATTTGCTTCATCTACATCAGTAGTAGAGTAGGCAGTCTGAAGATAAAAAGAACTCTCTTCATCTAAGGAATAAGCATAATCAAGACTATAGACAAAATTCTTAGCTTCAAAGCTGCCTCCAGTTATTCCTAATTTAGTAGTCTGAGTAAAACCTAAGGTATGGTTATTCAAAAAGTCATATTTAATTCTCAAAGCCTCTGCTAAGGAGTGAACCCTCTCATACTCATCCCAAAGATTCATTGGTGAAGCCAAAGTAAGTTGGGCACTAACCCTATCTAAATCCCAATCCCATGAAAACCCTCTCAAAAAAGTCAATCTTTGTAAATCACTATCTCGAGCTACAAAAGACCAACGCCTTTGCCATCTTCCCTTTTTCAAAGGGTTGCCTGCTCTAGTAAAAACTCGGGAAGGATCATAATCATCAAGCCAGGGGCTTTCTTCCCACCAGATATGTCTATTAGAAAGGATGAGTGGGTCATCAGTAGTTAATGCCTGGTCCTGATAAGCTACCGGAAAAAATCTAAACTTAAAACTTTCTCCTTTATAATCAATAAAGCATTGCCTAAAAAACCTGTACATCCTATCTATCTGGGTGGGGGTTATCTGATTAAAGTTAGTAAACCAGTTGAAAAGTCCGGTAGGAGTAGTAGGAGTAGTTTTATCGTCTACTATCTTTATTTCACCAACTGTAATAATATTTCCTAATTCCGAACGGTAAACCTCATCAATAGTCTTTCCTGAACCTGCCCAGTACTTTAAATCCATCTTTACCTTGTCATTGCCGGCTACTGAACTCACTTCTACCCGGGTCTTTCCTACAAAGCTCCAAGGGTCAACCACCATCTGCAAAAAACCTCCCCAGCCCTCCTCAACTTCAGAATTTATATCCAAGTTAACTCTTAACCTATCATAAATAGCTTCATCAAAGGTATTATAACGCTCCTTACCCCAGAGGTAACGCCAATTCTTCTCATAGGGAATTCCAGTCTTATCAGCATTTGCTTCTTTCCAGATAAAATCTGAAGAGTTAAATCCAAAACTCAATTGATAATCACCACTAACCTCTACATTTGGGCTTTTCTTTTCAGGCTGCTCTTCTCTAATTTTTTCCTCTGGTTTCTCTTCTTTTTTCTCCAGAGGGCTTTGTACATAGACTTTTTTTTCTGCTGGAGGGGAAGGAGAGGTAATTCTTCCTTTTTTAGTCTCTAAATAATCTAAGTAATTATTAATAACCTCTTTTCTTGCTTTCTCTTTAGCCAATTTAAGATACTCCTGAGATAACTCATCTGAAGAATCAGCTAAAACCGCTTTGGTAAACTC
>QNCG01000062.1 GCA_003644445.1 Candidatus Duberdicusella sinuisediminis
AAATAAATCTTGAAATTTCTTTAGGACGAGGTAGGAGAAATTCTCTACTTATAAAAATGCACAAGATGATAATAAAAGTCAAAAAGTTAAAAATAATTCTGTTTATATAGGAAAGATTCAGCAAAACCAAAGAGTCTTTTAAAACAAATTTCCCGAAAAATAAAAATAGCGGAGAAATAAAACTTATAATTATTGCCCATGATTTGTTTTAATCTCTTATTTTCTTCAATAAATTTCTGCTCTTTCTTATTCTGTTTTTTGTATTCAAATACTACATGGCCTCTTTTCTCTAACTCCTGTAGCCAGTAATGATAGGTGCTTTGTCTTAAGCCATATTCATTACATAACTCTACAAGAGGTCTTTGATTAATAAGATGTTCAAGGATAATTTTAATTTTAGTTTTAGGACTCCATAATTTATGTTTCCTCTGCCCCTCCTTTTTACAATTTTAACACTCATTATTACGAAAATCTACTAATTGCTTAACGGGGAGCAGTATACTTTATAGGCAACTTTTAATTACGACTTACGTTCTACGCTAAACGATACGTAACCGCAACCGAAACCGTTTTACGAAACCAAGTTTATTATAGACCTATAAAAGAGAACCTCAGAAAAATTCTCAGAGAATCTTATAATGGTTTTTATATAATTTTGGATACTTCTTAATGGTGCTTGTTGGGAGAAATTAAATCTTCCTAATAGAGTTTTTCATATTTGCCTTTGTCTACTTTTTTTAACTTATGGAAACCCTTCTCTTTGGCTTTTCTATCTAAGGTAGTCTGAGAAAAACCTACTGAAAAATTTGAAAGAACTCTAACGACTTCCTCCCCACATTCAGGACATCTCTTTAGAGGTGCATCGTTAATCCTTTGAAGAATCTCAAAACCTTCTCTACAAAATTTACACCCTCTTAAGCCCTCTTTAACTTTATAGATATAGATAGGCATCTTCTCTTTAAGACTTACCTTCTTTATAGAGTCCTGGATGTAATATATTAACTAAGAAAATAATCTCTGGCAAGTGAAAAATCTCTAAATTTGAGAAAAGTAAGACACATAAACCTCTTCTTTTCTTTGATAAGGAACTATTAAAAATAAAAGGGTGTACACCAACGTCTTTAGGTTTCGCTTGTCGTTTATCGTTTATCGTTCATCGGTTTCGGGTAAGTATCGGCTTCGTCTATCGGTTTCGTTATCGTCTTTTTTATAAGCAATTTTTTAATTACAACTTCGATCTACGACTATGGACTATCGACCACTCCGCAGTATTACGACCACTCCAGAGGAGTATTAAGCCTTCACTTTCATCCCGAGGGTAAAATAGGTTGAGAGAAAGTAAGGATTATAAAAGTGTATACCATCCACCTTTATTACCCAGATCTTAGAATAAAAACCCCCTCTTTTTTCAGAGGGGGTTTAGTCTTCAGCTTCTAGTTCCTAAGCTGTAATTAGTACTCTCCTCCGTAAGGTCCTGCAGGAGGTGTAGGAGTCTTTTCCTCTTTTTCAGGCTTCTCTACTACTACACACTCAGTAGTAATTAAAAGAGAAGCAATAGAAGAAGCGTTTTCTAAGGCAGTCCGGGTAACTTTCACAGGATCTATTATCCCTGCAGAAAACATATCAGTTAATTCTGCCTTCTCTACATTAAACCCTACGTTGGTTTTTGCTTCTTTCACCTTCTCTACAATTATTGAACCTTCTAAACCAGCATTCTCTACTAACTGGCGAATGGGTTCTTCTAGAGCTCTCTTTACTATATTTACTCCCACCTGCTCATCTCCTTCTAACTTTAACTTTTCCAAAGCCGGCAAAACTCTCATTAGAGCAGTTCCTCCACCAGGAATTATTCCCTCTTCCACAGCAGCTCTCGTAGCATGGAGAGCATCTTCAACCCGGGCTTTCTTTTCTTTCATTTCCGTTTCTGTGGCTGCTCCTACATTTATCACGGCTACTCCTCCAGCAAGTTTAGCTAATCTTTCCTGAAGTTTTTCTCTATCATAGTCGGAGTCAGTTTCTTCTATCTGTTTCTTTATTTGCTTGATTCTTCCTTGAATATCCGAAGTCTTTCCTGCGCCCTCAATAATGGTGGTGTTCTCTTTATCAACCCTTACTCTTTTAGCTCTTCCTAAATCATCTAAATCTATATTTTCCAACTTTATTCCTAAGTCTTCAGTAATTGCTCTTCCTCCAGTTAAAACAGCTATATCCTCAAGCATAGCTTTACGTCTATCTCCATAACCAGGAGCCTTCACTGCACAGCAAGAAAGAGTCCCTCTAATCTTATTTACTACCAAAGTTGCTAAGGCTTCGCCTTCTACGTCTTCAGCAATTACTAATAAAGGCTTTCCTGAACGGGCTATCTTCTCTAACAAAGGAAGCATATCCTTGAGGTTAGAAATCTTTTTCTCGTAGATAAGGATGTAGGGTTCTTCTAATACTACTTCCATCTTCTCAGTATCAGTCACAAAATAAGGAGAAAGATATCCCTGGTCAAACTGCATACCCTCTACTACTTCTAAAGTAGTGGCTGTAGATTTTGCCTCTTCTACAGTTATAACTCCGTCTTTACCAACTTTCTCCATAGCATCAGCAATGAGCTCGCCAATATTAGTATCAGAATTAGCAGCAATTGTTCCTACTTGAGCAATCTCTTTTTTATCAGCTACCTTTTTGGCCATTTTTCTAAGTTCATCTACAACTGTTTGGGCAGCTTTTTCTATTCCTCTCTTTAAAGCCATAGGATTTGCTCCGGCAGCTACATTCTTAAGGCCCTCTTTGAAAATAACTTCAGCTAAAACAGTAGCAGTGGTAGTTCCATCACCAGCGGTATCAGAAGTCTTTTCAGCTACTTCTTTGACTAACTGAGCGCCAATATTCTCAAAAGGGTCTTCTAATTCTATTTCTTTAGCCACAGTTACCCCATCCTTAGTGATGGTGGGAGAACCAAACTTCTTCTCTATAACTACATTTCTCCCCTTAGGACCCAAGGTAACTTTTACCGAATTAGAAAGTATCTCTACCCCTCTTAATACTTTTCTTCTTGCCTCTTCGTTAAATAAAAGTTGTTTAGCCATATCCCCTCCTTTCGTTAGAAGCAAAAATTATTTTTCTACTTTAGCTAATATATCTTCTTCTCTTAAAATTAAATATTCCTGACCTTCCTTGTCCCTTATTTCTGTGCCTGAATACTTCCCGTATAAGACTTTGTCGCCTACTTTAACCTCTAAAGGGATAACTTTATCTCCTTCTCTTTTCCCAGGACCTACAGCAATTACTTCTCCTTCTTGAGGCCTCTCTTTGGCAGTATCAGGAATAACTATACCTCCCTTAGTCTTTTCTTCAGCTTCTAAAGGTTTAACTATTACTCTGTCTCCCAAAGGTTGAATCTTCATACTATCACCTCCTTTAACTTATGGGTTAAGCTTCTTTAATTCAATCTTAGCAGTCTCGGGTTTGGAGTGCTAATTATTTTACTTAAAAAAATGTAAAAATCAAGAGTTATTTTTGGGAGATTTTTAGCGTTTTTAAGAGAATTTGGGTATATTTGAAGAATTTTCTAAATATTTCTTTCTCTTTCTATCTTTTTTCTTAAAATATTAAGTCCTTTTATTAAAAGTTTCGGCTCAAAATAATCTACCCCTTCTACTATCTTCCTTAAAAGAAAAGCATCTCCTCCAGTAAGTACCACCTTAAAATCAGCCCTCCTCCTTTTCTTAAGATATTCTATAAATTTAGAGATTAAAAAACTGTAACCTAAAACTATCCCCGAAGAAATACATTCGGCTGTACTCTGACCATAAGAAAAACTTCTCTCAAAATTTAATTTTAGTTTTTTAGGCAAGAGAGCACACTCAGAAAGTAAGTTTTTTAAAGAAAGTCTTATCCCAGGAAAAATAAAGCCTCCTAAATATTCCCCTCGTTTAGAGATAATATCAATTGTTAAAGCTGTCCCTAGGTCTATCACACAGCCTACGCCTTTATAAAGAGAGTTAGCTGCAAAAGCAGTTAAGAGCCTGTCCTGGCCAACTTCTTCTGGCTTTTTATAAAGATTTTTTATAGGGATATTTACTTCTTTCCCGCATTCTAAAACTTTTAACCCTTTTCTTTTCAAAATCTTCCTTAATTTAAGAGAAAAAACAGGAACAACTGAACAGATAAAAGCACTCTGGGGATTGTATTTTTTAATTAAAGAAGGTAATCTCCTAAAGAATACGGGAGGCGTAAATCTTTCCTCTAACTTTAACCTATCTTTTTTAACTATCCCTAAACTCAGATTAGTATTGCCTATATCAATTAAAAACCAGTTCATCTCTTACCAATGTGTTTTTCCAAGTCTTTTATCTTATCTCTTAAGAAAGCCGCCCTCTCAAATCTCAAATTTCTTGCTTCAATAAGCATCTGTTTTCTCAATTCCTCAATAAGTTCGCGCAGTTGAAATTCTTCTTCTTTCTCTCCGGTTACTTCTTCTACTATTTTTTCTGCTTGAGAATAAATCTCAATACCCTCTCTTATCTCCTTCTTAATAGTTTGGGGGGTTATATTATGTTTTTTGTTATAATCTTGCTGAATCTTCCTTCTTCTCTGGCTTTCCTCTATAGCCTTTTTCATTGAAGCAGTTATATTATCAGCATACATAATTACCTTTCCTTCTATATTTCTGGCTGCTCTTCCGGCAACCTGAATTAAAGAAGTCTCCGACCTTAAAAAACCCTCTTTATCAGCATCTAAGATAACTACCAAAGAAACTTCCGGTAAATCCAAACCTTCTCTCAAAAGATTAATCCCCACTAAACAATCAAACTCTTTCTTTCTAAGACTTTGAAGAATTTTTGCTCTTTCTATAGTGTCTATTTCTGAATGAAGATATTGCACCCTTAACCCTTCGTCTCTAAGATAAAGAGTTAAATCTTCAGCCATTCTTTTAGTAAGAGTAGTAACTAAAACCCTTTGAGACTTCTTAGCTCTGAGTTTAATTTCCTTTATTAAATCGTCAATCTGATTCTTGGTGGGTCTTACTTCTATTTCTGGGTCTAATAAACCTGTTGGCCTTATTATCTGTTCTACTACTTTTCCTCCAGAAACCTCTATTTCAAACTCTGAAGGAGTTGCCGAAACAAATATTACTTGATTTAAGAGACTTAAAAATTCTTCAAATTTTAAGGGCCGGTTATCTAAGCAAGAAGGGAGCCTAAACCCAAATTCTACCAAAGTTTCTTTACGTGACTTATCCTGATTATACATGCCTCTTAATTGGGGAATAGTAACATGGGACTCATCAATTATTATTAGATAATCCTGGGGAAAATAATCTAAGAGGCAGTAAGGTCTCAAACCCGGCTCTCTTTGCGAAAGATGGCGGGAATAATTCTCAATACCATGACAATATCCGCATTCTCTCAGCATCTCCATATCGTAAAGGGTTCTTCTCTTAAGACGCTCTGCCTCTAAGAGTTTTCCCTGTTTTTGGAAAAATTTAAGCCTGTCTTCCAATTCCCATTTAATGGTAATTAAAGCCTTTTCTATCTTATCCCGAGAGACTAAAAAATGCTTAGCAGGATAAAGACTCAATTTTTCCAAAGAAGAGCTTTTTAAACCCTTAAGAGGGTCTATCTCAAAAATATTCTCAATAGTATCAGAAAAAAACTCTATTCTGAAAGCCGTCTCTTTGTAAGTGGGATAAATATCTACTACATCTCCCCTTACCCGGAAAACCCCTCTTTTAAATTCAAAATCATTGCGTTCATATTGAAGAGTCACTAATCTTCTATAGAGTGCTTTTTGCTCCAAACCCTGGCCTTTTTCTAAAAACAAAATTAACTCCTGGTAATCCTGAGGAGAACCTAAGTTGTAAATACAAGAAACCGAAGCTACCACTATAACATCTCTTCTGTTCATTAGAGAACTGGTGGCTGAAAGCCTCAACCTGTCTAACCTTTCGTTTATAGAAGCATCTTTTTCTATATAAGTATCAGTAGCGGGGATATAAGCTTCAGGCTGATAGTAGTCATAATAAC
>QNCG01000063.1 GCA_003644445.1 Candidatus Duberdicusella sinuisediminis
AGATATTGCGAGAGAGATTTCCTGAGGTGAACGAAGGGATATTTAATTTACCTCCCATAAGACTTGAGGGACTGCTGTCTATATGTTATAACAAGGGTGGATACCATGTGCCTAAACCTGTCCTAAAAAATATAGAAAAAATATTGACTTTTTTCTAAAAATATGTTAAAAAACCTGCCTATGTATAAAAGAAAAACTTTAGTTCCTAAGGAAAACCAGATTAAGAGGGAGTGGCTCTTAATAGATGCCAAAGAGAAAACCTTGGGAAGATTAGCTTCTCAGATTGCCAAGATTCTCCAGGGAAAACATAAGCCTTATTATACCCCTTTTCTTTTAACTGGAGATTATGTAGTGGTAATAAATGCTAAGTATGTAAAGCTTACCGGTAAAAAGATGTTAGAGAAAATCTACGATAAGTATTCAGGTTATCCCGGAGGGAGAAAGGAAATTACTTTGAGTGAACTTCTGAAGAAGAATCCTTCTAAGGTTTTATATTTGGCAGTAAAAGGGATGCTTCCTAAAAATAGATTAGCAAAAAGAATGTTGAATTCTTTAAAGATATACCCTGAGGATAAATATCCTCATCAGGCTCAATTACCTAAATTAGTGGAAGTATGAAAGAAGAAAATACCAATCAAAATAATAATCAGGAAAAAGAAGAAATTTTAAGCCCAGCTAAGATTTTAGCTTCAGGAAGGAGAAAAGAGGCTGTTGCTCGGGTTCAGTTAATAGTTCCTGGTAAAGGAAAATTTCTGATTAATGGGAAAAAATGGGATGAGTATTTTACTACCCCTTTACATAGACTTTTAGTTAAGGAACCTCTAAATAAAGCTAACTTATCAACTCCGGTAGATGTTAAAGCTAAAGCTGAAGGAGGAGGTATTACTGGCCAGGCAGGAGCTATAAGATTAGGTTTGGCTAAGGCTTTGGTGGAATATAACCCTCAGCTTAAGTCTCCCTTTAAAAGAGAAAAACTTCTTACTCGCGATCCCCGGGCTAAAGAGAGGAAGAAATATGGCCGGAGGGGAGCTCGTCGAAGATTTCAGTGGACTAAGCGTTAATCTTCCTGATTAATTCCCTATTTTCCAAGACTTAATTTTACGAAACCTACAGACGAAACCCAAATTTAACCAGAACGTAACTTGACAAAATGTTTTCAAAAGAAAATGTCAAGTTAGGAGTGTGTGTAATTTTTCAATTTTTAATTTTCAATGTGACAATTTATCATATGCAAAATACCAATACCCAATAGACGAAACCGATAGCCGAAGCCGACAGACGATAAAACCAGGTCATTTTTAAGTTGACGCTTATTTATTTTTGATTTAAGATAATTTTGCTGTTTTTATTGGTTGAAATTTAAACAGAGAGTTAAGTTATATATTTGCTTTAGGGTCAGGAAAAAGGAGTTTTAAAATGGTTAAAGTAGGAGTAATCGGAGCTACTGGTTTTACTGGAGAAGAATTAGTGAGATTATTAATTACTCATCCTAAGGTGAAAATAACCTATCTTTCCGCCAAGCTGGACAAGGAATTGCCCTTTTCAGAAATTTTCCCCAAATTTAAAGGTAAATTAGAGTTAATCTGTGAGAACTTAAATATTAATTCAGCTCTTAATTCAGCAGATTTATTCTTTTTAGCCTTACCCCATAGAGTTTCTTTTCAGATAGCCCCTCTTTTTTTAAAGGAGAAAAAGCCGGTTATTGATTTATCTGCAGATTACCGGTTTAAAGATCCTGTAGTTTATAAGAAGTTTTATAAAATAGCTCACCAGGATAAAAAGAATTTAAAGAAAGCTGTATATGGGTTGCCGGAGTTTTATAGAGAAAAAATAAAGAAGGCAAGATTAATAGCTAATCCTGGTTGTTATCCTACAGTTTCTATTTTGAGTATTGCCCCTCTTTTAAGAGAAGGAGTTTTAAAGGATATAGTTATAGACGCAAAATCAGGAGTTTCCGGAGCAGGAAGAAGAGCTTGTTTGGATTTTCATTACGTTCATTTAAGCCAAAATTTAACCTGCTATAAACCTTTTGGCCATCAGCATCTTCCCGAGATAGTAGAGGTTCTTTCGGTTATAACCGGCAAAAAGCCTAATTTAAGATTTACCCCTCATCTTTTACCTTTAGAAAGAGGGATTTTTGTAACTATTTATGCCCAGTTAACTAAGAAGCTAAGGAGAGCTCAAATTTACAAGATTTATAAGAGCTATTACGAAGGAGAGCCTTTTGTAAGGATTTTTAAAGAGGGACTGCCTCAGTTAAAAGAGGTGGTAGGAACTAACTTCTGTGATCTGGGGTTTGAACTCTCGGGAAATAATATTTTAATAGTAGGGGTAATTGATAATTTAATAAAGGGAGCTTCCGGTCAGGCTATTCAGAATATGAATATACTTTTAGGCTTTAAAGAATCTGAGGGTTTAGAATGAAAGCTCCTAAAGGACTTACTTTTTCGGGGATACATTCGGGGATAAAGAGAAAGAACCTGGATTTAGGCTTGGTAGTCAGTGAGGGTTTTTCAGACTGTGTCTGTTTTTTTACTAATAATAGAGTAAAGGCTAACCCGATAATTCTCAATCTTAATAATTTAAAGATTAATAATTCTCAGATAAAAGCAATAATAGTGAACAGTGGGAATGCCAATTCTTTCACTGGAAAGCAGGGTTTAAAAGATGCTCAGGTCATAAACAAAAAACTTTCTAAGCTTCTTAATATTAAGCCTGAGTTTATTCTTTCTGCTTCTACCGGGATAATCGGGAAAAGACTTCCTGTAAGTAAGATATTGAAAAATTTAAATAGATTGGTAGCTGAATTGAGTCCAGATAATTTTAAAAAATTTTCTCAAGCCATCCTTACCACTGATACTCAGAGAAAACTCTTTTTTAAGGAGGTAAAAGTTTCTGGAGAGAAAGTAAGAATCTTAGGGATAGCTAAAGGGGCGGGTATGATTTATCCTCAGCTTAATAAGGCTACAATGTTAGGATTTATCTTTACTGATGCCAATATTAAGAGAAGCCTCCTCATTCAGGCTTGTAGAGAAGCTGTAGATTTATCTTTTAATTCTATAAGTGTAGATGGTTGCAGAAGTACCAATGATTCAGTATTTGTGTTGGCTTCTAAAAAGTCTTCTTCCGGGATAGAAAGAAAAGATAAGAGTTTTAAGGAATTCTCCTCTCAGTTAAAAGAAGTTATGCTCAGTTTAGCTAAAAGTATTGTTAAAGATGCTGAAGGTGCTACTAAGTTTATAGAGATAGAAATAAATTCTGCAAAAACTAAAGAAGAAGCAAGAAGAGCAGGATTGGCTATCGCTAATTCTAATCTTTTTAAGACTGCTATTTATGGAGAGAATCCTAATTGGGGAAGAATTATCTCAGCCTTGGGTCAGGCACAAATTCCTCTTAAAGATAATATCTCTATAAAATACACTTCTTTAAAAGCAAGAGGGGTAAAGTTAAAAATTGACCTTAAAAGAGGAAAATACTCCTGGAGGGTTTATACTTCAGATTTAACTCCTGAGTACATTAAGATAAACTCTAATTATAGTTAATATGGAAGAAGCAATTAGGAAAGCAGATATTTTAATTGAAGCCTTATCTTACATAAAGAAGTTTAGAGGTAAGACTTTCATTATTAAATATGGAGGTTCTATTCTTCTTGAAAAGAGCATTAGGGAGAGGGTAATCCAGGATTTGGTTTTTTTATATTTTATGGGGATAAATGTAGTGTTAGTTCATGGAGGTGGCCCCAATATTAATAAAGCTCTAAAGAAAATGAATTTAAAATCAGAGTTTTATAAAGGTATAAGAATTACTGACGCCAATACTTTTTTAGTAGTAGAATCAGAACTTATGAAATTAAACACTCTTTTAGCTAAAGAATTAGAAGAATTGGGGGCAAAGGTAGGAGGAGTTAGCGGTAAAGAGGATTTAGTCTTTGCAAGGAAGAAGGAAGAAGACATAGATTTAGGTTTAGTGGGAGAAGTTGCAGATATTAATCTGCCTAAATTTAAAGAGTTATTAGATAAGAATCACTTGGTGGTTTTGGCTCCCTTAGGCAGAGATTCTCAGGGACAGGTTTATAATATAAATGCTGATGAGGTAGCCTCTTTTCTTTCTTATAAAATCTCTGCTGAGAAGTTGGTTTTTCTTACTAATGTTAAAGGGATATTGCGAGACCCTGCTGACGAAGATTCTCTTATTTCCAGTATTAAGGAAGAAGAAGTAAAAGAACTTATTGAAAAAAAAGTTATATCTGAAGGTATGATTCCTAAAGTAACTGCTGGCCTTTCTGCGGTGGAGAAGGGTACAAAGAAAGTCCATATAATAGATGCTAAAATCCCCCATGCTCTGCTTTTAGAAATTTTTACTGATAAAGGAATTGGTACAGAGATTATCAAATAATTCTTAATTTCCAAATATCAATTTCCCAACAAACTCAATTTAACTTCTAAAAGTTTTAATCCTGATTTTTTGTTATGCGCAAAGACAGATTCTACATTAGAGATATGGAAAAAAAGATTATAGATGAACCATATTTGGTCCATAAGATAAGAAATGTTTTGAGGAAAAGAGAAGGTCAATATATTTTCTTATTTGATGGTAAGGGGGCTGAATACAAAGCCTTAATTTCTAAATCCGGTCCCCAAAGAATAGAATTAAAAAGAATAGAACTTATTAAAAAGCTAACTCCTATCTTTAGATTATCTCTAGGTTTTTCTCTTCTTAAGTCTAAACGAAGTGATTTTGTCTTTCAAAAAGCTACGGAATTAGGGGTTAGTGAGTTCATTCCTTTAGTTTATAAGAACACAGTAGTTAGAAAGTTAACTTCAGCAAAACTTGAGCATTTTAAAAGAATAATTGTAGAATCTGCCTCACAATCAGGAAGGCTATTTATCCCTGAAATTAGAGAGTTAAGTGAATTCTCTGGTGTAATAAAAAGAATAAAATCCTGGGATGTAAGTTTAGTGGCTTTGCCTCATTCGTCTTTTTCAGTTAGGGATTTATTAAAAACCAATCTTTTAGATAGAGGAAAAAATATCCTCCTTTTAGTAGGTTCCGAAGGAGGTTTTTCTTCTCAAGAATTAGAAGAGTTAAGAGCTCTAGATAATGTATATTTTGTTAACCTGTCTATTTTTACTTTAAGGGCTGAAACGGCTTCTATATTTTTAGTAGGGTTAGTAAGTTCTCTTCTAAATAGAAATGAAGGTTAAGTTTATTACTTTAGGCTGTAAGGTAAATCAATATGAGGCTCAAAGTTTAAGAGAGATTTTTTTAGCTAACGGTTTTAAAGAGACTTTCACTAAAGCTGATTTCTATTTTATCAATACCTGCAGTGTAACTCACTCTGCGGATAGAAAATCTATAAAGTATATAAGGAAGGCAAAGAAAGAGAACCCCCAAGCCAAGATATTAGTCACTGGTTGTTTAGCTGAAAAAGACAAAGAATTAATAGAGAAAGAAGGGGTTGACTATATAGTATCTCAAAATCAGAAATACAAAATACCTTCGATTTTAAATTTAAAAAATAAACTAAGTTTAAAGGATAATCTTTCTTTAAGAATAACTGATTTTTACTTAAATAGGGCTTTTGTGAAGATTCAGGATGGCTGTAATAATTTTTGCAGTTTTTGTAAAGTAAGATTAATTCGGGGAAAGTCTAAGAGTAGACCTGTAGAAGAGATAGTTAGAGAGGTTAAGTTTTTATTAGAAAGAGGATTTAAAGAAATAGTTCTTTGTGGAATAAATTTAGGAAGTTATAATTATCAGGGAAAGGATTTAATTTCTCTTCTTAAACTTCTTATAAAGATTAAGGGTTTAGGAAGATTGCGGTTGAGTTCTATTGAGCCTCAATATGTTAGTAAAGAGCTGCTTAATTTAATTTCTTCTACCGAGAAG
>QNCG01000064.1 GCA_003644445.1 Candidatus Duberdicusella sinuisediminis
CCACTCATTTCTTAGAAGAAGCAGAAGAAATATCTGAACGCTTAGCAATTATAGATAAGGGTAAAATAGTCTTAATTAAAGAGACTAAAGAAGTTAAAGGCTGTTTAGGGGAATTACTTAAAAATACCCTGAAAAGAAATGCTTAGAAAGGCGGTTTCCTTCTTAAAGCGAGACTTTTATGTCTTTTCCAGTTATAAACTCTCCTTGCTCCTAAACCTACTTACAATCTTAGCTTCAATTACTACCTTCTTCTTCATCTCTAAACTGATTGGCAAGGGAGCAGAAACCTATCTTAAAGAATTTGGGGGAGATTACTTCTCCTTTGTCTTGATTGGCTTAGCCTTTGGGGGTTATCTCTCAGCAGGGCTAAATAGCTTTTCCCAGTTAATCTCTTACGAACAGTCAGAAGGAACCTTAGAAATCCTTCTTCTTTCGCCAACTAAAATCTCCACTATTCTAATTTTAGGGTCTTTAGGGAATTTTTTATTTACTTCTCTCCGAATACTAGCCTATCTCTTCTTAGGCTGGCTGATTTTCGGCTTCAGTTTAGGAAAAATCAATCTTATTGCTTCTCTAATTATCTTAATCTTGAGTATAATCAGTTTCAGCAGTTTAGGAGTTATTTCAGCAAGCTTTATCTTAGTTTTTAAGAGAGCAGACCCCTTAACCTGGCTTTTGAGCGGGTTATCTAAACTCTTGGGAGGAGTTTACTATCCAGTAAAGATAATGCCTTCTCTTCTTCAGAGGCTCTCTTTCCTCTTACCTATAACTTACAGCTTAAGGGCTTTAAGAAAGAGTATTATTTTAGGCGCTTCTTTAAAAGAGGTAATTCCTGAATTAACTGCTCTCTCTCTATTCTGCCTGGTTCTGCTTCCTCTGAGTATATTATCTTTTAAATTAGCTTTAAAGGTGGCTAAAAAAAAGGGGAGCCTTCTCTATTCTTAAAAGGGTTGAAAATATATTACTTGCGAAGAATCTCTCTTAACAATAGCTCTATTTACCCTAAAAGAACCTTCTCTATCTTCAAAAATGACTACCACTCTAAAATAATTGGATTCTACTTTTATCTTGGGATTTAACCTCTGAAATTCCTCATCAGATAAACTTAACTTCTCCTTTACTTCTTCCAAACTCTTGAAAGGCCTCTTCTCTACTATCTCTTTAGCCTTATCTAAAGATAAGCCTTCTATACTCTCTAAAACTTCTAAACCAGCATTATTTATATTGACTTTTCCTTCTCCGTAAATAGTTAAAAAATCTTTTATCCCTAAGTCTAACTTTCCATTCTGGTTTAAGTCTTCATCTTCTTCTAAAGAAGTGGATTCATTTAAATCCTCTCCGTAAAAATAGTCTTTCTTCAGTTCAGGGATAAAGAGTAGCTCCTTAAGACTATATAATAATTTATTCTTCTTAGACTCTCTGTAGCCTAATATCTTATCTGCCAATTTCTGGCTAGACCAGCGGGGAAAATGCTTTAATAACCTCTTAAGAGTTTCTAAAGAAACGGTATTTATATTTAATCTTGCCTCTTCGTCAAAAACATAGATTTGGTAATTTTTTATTGGCTCTTTCTTAAAATCATAAAAATTTAAAATTTTTTTTCCTTTAAACTTCAGAAAATCTTCTTCCTCTAAAAAATCGTAGTCTTTCTGCTGAGATATCTTCTCTAACTTAGCAATTACAAAATTAATAATACCTCTGGTTATATACAGAGAGTTGAACCTTTGTAAGTAGCGCTTAAAAAGGTCTATCTTAAGACGCAGAGAATAACTTAAACTAAGAGAAAAAACCGAAAGAAAAAATAAGATAAAAAGGATAATTACTAATAGTGAAGATTTTTTTCTCCCTCTCATTAAAACCTCTCAATAACCGTAGAAAAAACTTTATTTTCTTCTCTAAGTCTTACTGATATTTTTAAGGCTGAAGGTAATTTTTTAACCGAATCCCAATTATTACGCCAGCCTTTGCCGTCAAAGTAAGAAAATTCTAAGTTCTTTAAAGAGGAAAGAATCTTCTCCTTCACTTCTTTACCTACAGAAAAGAAGTCTTTCTCTACCCTAAAAAGAATGTAATTACCATCCTCTTGAAGAGTTAAGTAATAACTTACTCTTCTTAAATCAGAATTTTCTTCTCTTCTAAGGTTGACTCTAAAGGGGGCAACTCTTACAAATTCTAAAGAAGTATTATCGGCCTTAAATCTAAAAACTTCATCTTCTAAGGGTAAATAAGCAGAGAGAAAATCTGAAGAGAGTTTATCTAAGAATTCAGCTAAGTTGAATACCTGGGTTTCTCTTACTTTCTTATAGACTTTAAAACTTAAATTAAAACCAGTTATCAATACGGCTAAAATTAAAGAGGCTATCCCTAAAGATAAGATTAACTCTAAAAGAGTAAAAGTCTTTTTATTGTTTCCTTTTAACATAACTGACCAGATAAAAATTCCTTTCCTGATTAGCTTCTTTCCAGAATATCTCTACTCCTACTCTAAAAATACCTTCGGTCTTCTCTATTTCTCTGCGGAAAGAAAAATCTTTATTAAAAGGGACTTTTTCCTGAGAGAAAGAGAATTTCTTAGATAAATTTTTAGAAGTCTCAAAAAATAGTTCTCCTCCAATAAACATTGCTTGGCAGTATCTTCTCATTTTAGAAACTGCTCTGGTAAATGAAGAAAAAGAAATAACTAAAGAAAATAAAATTATACTCGCTACACACAAACCTACTAAGATTTCTAAAAGGGTAAGGCTCCTTTTAAACATTAAAAAACCTGAAGGTTGACCTGAAATATAGGAAGGAGGACAGCCATAACTAAAAATCCTATTATCAAAGCCAAGATAAAAATAGATAAAGGCTCAATTATTTTGAGAATTTTCTCTATCTGGGCTTTTAATTCTTTAGAAAGATTAGTATTGACTTTTAATAAAAACTCCTCTAACTTCCCACTCTCCTCAGCTATCCCCACTAACTCTAAAATTGGAGGTGAAAAGACCCTCCTCCTTCTTAAGGCTTCAGAAAGTAAACACCCTTTACTAATATCTAATTTAACATCTTTAAGCTTCTTAACAATAGCTCTATTAGAGATAACTTCTTCAGAAATAGTTAAAGCTTCTATTAAAGGTAAACCGCTCTCTAAACTTAACCCTAAAACTTTAGAGAAATTCACAAAGTTTATCTTTTCAATAAGAGAACCTAACCCTGGTATCTTCAACAAGAAGTCATCTCTCTTCTCTTTTAAAAAATCCTTAGAAAATACTTTCTTAAGAAGAAGAAAAAGCACTAAACTGAGAGGAATAATTACTTTATAACTTTTATTTAAAAAATTCCCTATATTTATGAATATTCGGGTAATAAGGGGGAGTTCTACTTCCAGAGTAGAAAATACAGAAAGCATCTTAGGAAGTACATAACTTACCAAGAAAACTACTGCTCCTAAGCCGGTTAAGATTAAAATAAAAGGATAAACTAAAATAGAACTGAGTTTAGCCCTAAACTCTCTTCTCTCTTCGTAATAAAGAGCTAAATTGCTAAAAATCTTTTCCAGGTTAGCAGTAGATTCTCCAGCTTTTACCATACTTAGATAAAACTCAGAAAAAATACGGAGAGAAGAAAGAACTTCAGAAAGAGGCCTTCCCTGTCTTAAACCTTTCCTTATCTGAAGAAGCAATCCTTTCTCTAAAGGAGAGGCGAACTGAGAAGAGACAACTTCTAAGGCTGAAGAAAGCTCAAACCCCGAATTTAAAAGGCTAGCTAGTTGGGAGGTAAATTTCTCTATAAATCGGGAATAAGATTTAAAGACAACAAAGGCTTTTTCTTCCTTAATAGCTATAGGGAAAAGCCCTTCTTTCTTAAGTTCACTAACTAAGGCTTCTTTACTCTCTTTTTCTCTTATACCCTGGGCAAGAAATCCCTGAGAATCTCGGGCTTTATATCTAAAAATTGGCATTTACACTTCCTCACAGACTCTTATTACCTCATCTAAACTGGTGAAACCTTGCTCAGCTTTTATTAGTCCATCTTCTTTCAACGTCTTAAATCCTAAAAGTTTGGCTTTCTTGAGGATATCTTCTAAACTTGCCCTCTTAACTATCAAAGAAGAAATTTCTGAATCTACTACTAATAATTCGAATATTCCGGTCCTTCCCCGGTAGCCTGTATTATGACAATCCTTACAGCCTCTGCCTTTAAAAAAAGTCTTCTTCTCCCTAATCCCTAAACTCTCTAATAATTCTGGGTTAATTTCTTGCTCTTCTTTACAATTATTACAGATAAGTCTTATTAGTCTTTGGGCTACCACCCCTCTCAAAGTATCAGCTAAGAGATAAGCTTCTATCCCTAAATCTAAAAGCCGGGTTATAGTAGATAAAGAGTTATTAGTATGTAAAGTACTGAAAAGAAGGTGTCCAGTAAGAGCGGACCTTACCGCAATCTCGGCAGTCTCCAAATCTCTTATTTCTCCTACCATAATAACATCGGGGTCCTGCCTTAATACTGAGCGTAAGCCTTCAGCAAAAGTAAAACCTATCTTGGGGTTTATCTGAATCTGGTTAATTCCTTCCAATTGATACTCAATAGGGTCTTCTAAAGTAACGATGTTTATCCGGGAATCATTTAAATAGTTAAGGAAAGAGTAGAGAGTGGTAGTCTTGCCGCAGCCAGTAGGACCAGTTACTAAAACCATCCCATTAGGCTTGGCTAAAAGTGATTTTACTTTCTCCAAGTCTTCAGAAGAAAATCCTAACTGAGAAATTTCTAACATCAAAGAACCTTTACTAAGAAGCCGGATGCTCAAACCTTCACCAAAAAGAGTAGGAAAAGTAGAAAGCCTTAAGTCTATATCTTGACCTTTGATTTTTACCCGGCATCTTCCATCCTGAGGCTTCCTCTTCTCAGAAATATTCAGATTAGCCATAACCTTAAACCGAGTAATGAGAGCCGAATGTAATCTCTTCATCTGAGGAGGGGTCTTAGTCTCATATAAGAAGCCATCAATTCGAAAACGGATTCTTAACTTATCCGAGAAAGGCTCAATATGGATATCAGTTGCTCTCTTCTGGTAAGCTTCCTCTAAGAGTTGATTAACATAACTTACTAAAGAAGAATCTTCAACCAAACTTTCTACTTCTTCTTTGGACTTTAAAGTCTTAGGAGGATAAGAAGGAGGGCTTTCTACCAGCTCTTCTACAGCCTCAGCTCCTAAGCCATAATATTCCTTTATCCCTTTAAGGATATCCTCTCTTTTAGCCAGGTAAGGCTTTATCTCTAAATTGGTGATTATCTTTAATTCTTCTAAAATACTAATATCAAAAGGGTCTCTTAAAGCCAAAGAAAGAGTATCCTCTTCTCTTCTTAAAGGAAGAAGGATATGCCTGGTAAGCAGGCTCACAGGAATTAAAGAAAGAACATCTGAAGAAGGCTTCTCTTTATTTAAATCAATAGAAGGTATTTTAAAATACTTACTATAAGCAGATAAGAGCTCTTCTTCAGTGATTAATTTTTTCTTAAGGAGAAAATTCTCTACATCCTGATAAGAATTAA
>QNCG01000065.1 GCA_003644445.1 Candidatus Duberdicusella sinuisediminis
AAATTAAATTCTTCCAAAGATATTCTACTTATTTGAGAAGCTAATTCTCCGTCTACCCTGGTAAGGAGTTTTTTTAAACTGAAATCTTCTGAATTCTCACAAAAATTAAAACATTCCTCAAATATTCTCCTTAAAGTTTTATGGGAAAATTCTCGGGACTGAATAACTCCTTTTACAATAGCCAATAACTCCGGTTTGTGAAGAATACTTTTTAAAAGATATTCCTCGGCAAAATTTAATTCTTTTTTAAGGAAAGTATTGTTTTTGAAAGAAGGCCCCTTTCTATCTTGTTTTTCTATCTTTCTTAGTTCTATTAAAAGGAATTCCTCTTTAACTTTTAATCTCTCTGCTAATTTTTTTAGATATTCGTACTTCAGGAGAGCATTATTGAACTTACTCAAAGTAGAAAGCATTTCTAATAAGAGTTTAGATTTATCTTGAATATTTTCTAAATTAAATTTTTCTGAAAGAAGCTCTAACTTATAGAAAAAAAAGTCTTCGGCTTCTTCAATAAGCTTTAAGAAATCTTGAGAGCCTTTTTCCCGGGTGAAACTATCAGGGTCAAATCCTGGGGGTAATTTGACTAATTTAACATTTAAATTCTGTTCGATAGCTAAATCTATAGCTCGTAAACTGGAGATTTTTCCTGCTGAGTCTGAGTCAAAGATTACCACGATATTTTTGGTATATCTTCCAATCATTCTAATCTGTTGAGGAGTTAAGGCTGTTCCTAAAGAAGCTACTATATTTTCTATACCCTCCTGATAAGGGATAATTTGGTCGAGGTAACCTTCTACTATTATACAATAATCTTTCTTGAGGATGGCTTGTTTAGCAAAATTTATACCAAAAAGAGTTTCTCCCTTATGATAAAGGATGCTTTCGGGAGTATTTATATACTTGGGGAGGTCTTCTCTTTCCTCTACTCTTCTGCCCCCAAAGCCAATTACTCTATTTTTTATGTCAAATATAGGGAAAATTATCCTATCTCTAAACAAGTCTATATAACTGCCATCCGGAGTAGGAGAAATTACCCCTAGTTTATCTAACAAAGATAGGCTTCCTCCTTTAGCCCGGACATACTCTATTAAATTTTTAAAACCCTTAGGAGCATAACCAATCTTGTATTTTTTGATTGTTTCTTCTTTTAACCCTCTTTGTTTAAGATAATTTAGAATCTTCTTAAATTGAGGCTTAAAGAGATTGTTGTGGAAGTAAGAACAGATTTCTTTATTTAAAGAATAGGCTTGAGTTTTAAGAGAATCCTGAGGTGAAGTCCTTCTGGGAAGAGTTATCCCTAATTTTTTAGCTAAGATTTCTACTGCTTCTAAAAAGTTTACCTTTTCTATTTGCATTAAAAATTGGATAGGGCCTCCTCCTATACCACATCCAAAACAGTGAAAAATTTGCCGTTGAGGACTGACGAAAAAAGAAGGAGTTTTTTCTGAATGGAAAGGGCAAAGAGCTTTAAAATTTCTTCCACTCCTTTTTAAGGGTATATAGGAAGATATTAAGTCTACAATATTTGTCTTATCCTGAATCTCATCCAAAATTTCCTGAGGGATAGCCATTATTTATTTTCTCTTTTTCCTCAGTTTAGAATAATGAGAAAATCTTTTAAACCCAGAGCAAGTGAGGATTTTGAACTGGAATTTTTCCTGAAGTTTGTCTAAGAGAAGATTAAGACCTAAGCTATCTGAAGATATGTGTCCGGCTAAGACTATATTAAGATTAGCTTTTTTAGCAGATTGATAATGGCCTTCGGAAAGATGCATAGATACTATGGTATCTACTCCGGAATTAGCAAGTTTTTCGTATATATCTTTAGGGCCTTCAGTGCCTCCGGTAAATTCTAAGTGTATTTTTTTAACTGAAGATGCAGGTTTGCCGTTAATTATTCGGGGAGGATTTCCTTTTTTTGCTGCTTCTTTATATTCTTCAATTTCTAACAATATATCTATTATTTGGCTTAAAGTCTTGGGTTTTTCCCGGGAAAATTTTTCCTCTAAAAACCTGTAAGCTAAGTTGTCAGCTGGGGTGTGAGCTGAGATTAGATTTAATCCTAAAAGCCGAGCTGAATCCTCTGTACGAGTAAAATTTGAAGCTGATATTTTTCTTTCTACCTCAGATTTTCTTTGGGAAAGAAGGTTTTCAGCAGTAGAAAGACTTATTCCTTGAGCGTTGAAAATATCCACCTGTAAATCCATTACTTCATAAAAAGTAACTAAAGCTTTCCCTGCCGGATGATGAGACAGGACTAAATCTATCCCCTCTCCGTTTTTATTGAGAGTGTAGGCTAAGAGGAGTTCAGAGGTATCGATATCAATACCTACCAGGATTTTTCTCACTTCTGTTTGGAAGTCTCCAGCTATAATCCGAGAGTCAGCATAAGGATTAAAGAAAGATTCTTGGTCAAAAAATTCTTTTTTTTCTGAAGGGAGGGCTTCAAAACTTTTTTTTCTCTCTTTAAGAATTTCCTTTATTTTAGCTTTGCCCCGGGGGTCATTTTCTATCCCTATTTTAATAATTTCCTTGTAGAAGGCTTCTAACTTCATAAACTCTCCTTTTTAATTTTATAAAAAATTATCTAAATTCTGAGAATCTATCTCAATTGCTGGAAAAACCTTATTTAAAGAATTAGCCATAAAAAGATAAGTTTTGGGAGCAAACTTTCTTAAGAAGTGAAAACTCAAAGAGCTTTCTGAACTTCGGTTAAGATATTCTGTGTTAAGTAGATAAATTCCAAAAAGCATTAAACTAATTAATAAACTCGTTCTTAATATACCTAAAAATAGAGAAAACCAGCGTTCAATTACTGTATGAGGTTCTACTTTGAATAAAAAAGTTAAAATTGTCCTCAGGTATTTTATTAAAAGCCATATGATAGAAAAAATTAAAACAAATCCTAAAAGAGAAGCTACATCTTCTCCTAAAAAAGGAAGATATTTTAGAAAAAAATTACCTAAGCCTGTATAGAATTGAAAAGAAAAGAATGCCCCTGCCAACGTAGCAATTATTTTAAAAAATTCAACTACGAACCCTTTACTTACTGCTATGTAAATTACTCTTATAATAATTAATAGAGAGACTAAGTCTAACCAATTAAATTTTAATTGTGGAGACATCCCTCAATTTTTAAAAAAGAAGAAAAATTCAGGAGACAGAATAAGTTTAACTGAGAATCTTTTCTTTTTAGAGGCTATCCCTCCAGATAGATAGGCTTAAGTATAACACACTCTCTTAACCTTGTCAAGAAGACCTCACGTGAATGTAAATTAAAAGTTAAAAGTGAACTCTTTTTATAAACGGATGAGTTCTTTTAAGGGCGGTTTCTCACCTTTTATGATTCTCTCTCGGGTTTGCCAGACAATATTGCTCATAAGCCGGGCAACATTGACAGGATAGTCAGTAGCACCTTGGCTAAAGTTCTTAATCAACCATTCTTTGGGTTGATCATGAATAAGAACATCGTAACGGCGAATACCGGCCTTGCGTAATCTTGCTCCTAAGGATCCTTTTTTAGGCATACTGCTCTCTATTTTATAAACATAGTGATTAACTGAAGAATCGCTACTATGCTTATTCCTATCGTTAACCAACAAAGCCATTTTGTATATTTCAGCATCAGGTCATTTTGCGTAGATGATATCTCATTATTCTTCTCGATAACCTCTTTTAGTTCTTCTAAGAGTTTTACATCTATTTCTTTGCCGTTAATTGTTACGTTTGACATAATCTTCCCTCTTTTAGATACTGTACAGTAAATTTTTCTTTTTTGCAAGCGCTTTTTCGCTCTATCGGAAAAATATTCTCTTAGAAATAGAGAATATGTTATCTACAATTTGTTTTGTGAATAAGCGTATTATAGGGATATTCAGACGACGATTTACCTACGTATAACTTTCCAGCTGGTTGTTAATTGCTCCTCTACATTTTCTACTTAGTTCTTTCCTCTGAGATGATAAATTTACAGAAGAAGCCACAACCTCAAAAGGATTGCCTACTTGAATTTCTATCTCTATACTCCTAAGACCCAAGAGGCTCAATAAATGAGGCATAAACCTCATCTCTCCATACCAGTAAACTAAATCTCTATTAAATTCATTCAAAGGCTGAGAATTTATACGAGTATACCTTATTACCAAAGGCACTATCTTACAACCAGCTCTTAAAGGAGCTTCAAAAAAGGGAGTCTTAAAACTAAGAATCTTACTCCCGTCAGTAGAAGTCCCTTCTGGAAAAAGAAGAATATTAATCTTTTTCCGAAGAAGAAATATCATCCTTTTAAGCTCATTATGAATATTTGAAGGATTGATTCTATTAACAAAGATAGTCTCACCCAGCCAGACTAAAACCCCAAACAAAGGCCATCTCTTTAAGTCTAGACCTCCTATAAACAATAAAGGCGAAAGTCTACTTATTGCTATCCCATCAAGATAACTTAAGTGGTTGCTAACAAAAAAAATACCTCTCTTTTTCAAAAATCCTTTTTGGCCGAAGACCCTAACTCTTATACCCAAGACGTAACTTAATATCCTATTTAGAAGATGGACTAAATAAGAAGCTAATAGTGCCCTTTTAGCAGGAAAAAACATAAGGAAAAATCTTACTAAAGAAAGTAAGAAAATCCATAGGAAAATACTTGAAAACAAAAAAAGTAATCTAATTACTTTTTTCATAGAAATTTTCTCAAAAAAGAGTTATTGATCCTTTTTACATCTAAAAGCATAAAAAAATCTACAGTATCAAATACTCTATCCCAAGCAGGCTCTCCACATACAAAGGCTCCTATACTGAGATAGCCCCTTATTAAAGAAGTTAGCATATTTAAGACTTCTTCTTTATTATATTCATCTAAATATTTAATGTAACTAAATCTCTTATCTTCTAGGGGAAATACTCTAAACCGAGGTGGACTAAAAAAATTATCTTTAAAAAATCTAAAGATTTTCCCTATCTTCAGAGGATGCGAATCCTCTATACTTGCACAACCAAAAATAAAATCTACCTTATTATATTCTACATAAGAAAGAACTCCTCTCCAGAGAAGAGTTATTATTAAATACTTTCTATAATCCGGATGAACACAGGCTCTCCCTATTTCTAAAACTTCACCTTTACAGCTCCTCTTTATATTACCTAAATCAAACTCTGTCTCCGAATAAAAACCGATATTCTTCTCGGCTATTGAGCCTAAAAGGAGCCTATAAGTACCGACAACCTGATTAATTCTTTTATCTATAACAACTAAGTGCTGACAAAATTTGTCAAATTTATCTTTTTCTGTTTTTTCCTGGCGAAGAAATATTCTGCCTCTTAAAAGCTGGGCAGAATTAAGATACTCTCCTCCATTAATAAGTCGAACCTTAAAATCTTGAGTCTCTATTATCTTCATTAAAC
>QNCG01000066.1 GCA_003644445.1 Candidatus Duberdicusella sinuisediminis
AAGAGTTTTTTATCAGGTAGCTAAAGATTTCCCCTCTATAGAAGCTGATTATGCTCATGTAGATGCAACGTGTATGTGGATGATTAAGAATCCCGAATGGTTTGAGGTAATTGTTACTGATAATATGTTCGGCGATATTATTACTGATTTAGGAGCAATTTTACAGGGAGGTATGGGTATTGCTGCCGGAGCAAATATTAATCCTAAAGGGGTTTCTATGTTTGAGCCTATTGGAGGGAGTGCTCCTAAATATACCGGCAAGAATGTAATAAATCCTTTAGCAGCAATTTCTGCTCTTTCTATGATGTTGGAATTCTTAGGAGAAGAAAAAGCAGGCTTAGCTGTGGAGGAAGCAGTAATAAAAATAGTTAGGGAAGAACTAAAAAGCTTATCAGCAGGGAAGATGGGTTATTCTACTTCGGAAGTGGGTGATTTAGTAGTAAAGTATCTTTAAGTAAGATTATGAAAAGGTATAATTTAGCAGTAATAGGAGTAGGAGCAGTAGGAAGAGAAATTTTACGCTGTTTAAGGCAGAGAAACTTTCCTCTGGGGAATTTAAAGGTTTTTGCCCGAACTTCTCGGGATATTCAAGTAGATAAGGAGGTATTTAAAGTTGAAGTTATTACCCCTGAAAGTTTTCAAGATATAGACATTGCTTTATTTGCGGGTACTGAAGGTGAAAAAGGTGCAGGGTTGCAATGGGCAGAGGCAGCAGTAAACTCAGGAGCAGTAGTAATTGATAATGGAGCAGATTTCCGATTGAGAGAAGACGTGCCTTTAATAGTGCCTGAAGTAAATAGAGAGAAGATTTCTGAGCATAAGGGTATAATTGCCAATCCTAATTGTACTACCATTCAAATGGTAGTTAGTTTATCCCAGATTTATAAAAGATTTGGTTTAGAACAGATAATTCTTACCAGTTTTCAGGCAGTATCCGGCGCAGGAAGAACTGCTTGCAAAGTTTTGTGGGAAGAGACTAAAAGAATAGTAGAGGAGAATAAAGATTTAGATTATCTTTCTATAAATAAGAAGATTAAAGGTTATCAGCCAGAAGTTTTCCCTTCTCAGATTGCCTTTAATGTAATTTGCCAGATTGGAAGCTTTAAGGAAGATGATTTTACTACTGAAGAGATAAAGACAGTTAAGGAGACTCACAAAATATTTAATGATAATTCCATTAAAATAACTTCTACTTGCGTAAGAGTGCCGGTATTTACTTCTCATTCAGAAGCCATTTACTTTAGAACCAAAAAAAAGGTTAGTTTAGAAGAGATAAAGAAAGCTTTAAAAGAATCTGAAGGCGTAGTTTATGAAGAAGACCCTCAGAAGTTTTTCTCTCCTGTAGATTGTGAAGGAAAAGATGCAGTTTTTGTAAGCAGATTGAGAAAAGACCCCTTTAATGAGAATTCTTTTTGGGTCTGGTCAGTTTCTGATAATCTGCGCAAAGGCGCAGCTTTAAATGCTGTCCAGATAGCCGAGAATTTAATACCCCTTCTTTAAATCCTTCTATGCTTAAAAATGTCTACTTAGAGTTGGAATACGATGGTAGCAATTTTTTTGGTTGGCAGGTCCAGAATAAGGTTAGAAATTTAAGAACAGTTCAAGGAGAATTAGAGAAAGCTCTGGAGAAGCTTTTTAAAAAAAGAATAAGGGTTGTTTATTCAGGAAGAACCGATAGAGGGGTTCATGCTAAAGCTCAGGTAGTAAATTTTAAAATTAGGACAAGGCTTTCTAAGGTAGCTATTAAAAAAGCTTTAAACTCTCTTTTACCTCCTGATATCTACGTAAGGAGAGTAAAATTTGTAGACTTAGACTTTCATGCTAGGTTTAAGGCAAAGTTTAAAACTTACCGTTATTTAATTCTTAATAAGAAAGAGCGAGATGTTTTTCTAAGGAATTATACCTGGTGGGTTCCTCAGAAATTAGATTTAGAGTTCCTGCAGAAGTTTTCTTCTCTCTTAATAGGTAAAAGAGATTTTTCGGCTTTTACTAAGAAGGCATCTCAATATAAAAACTGTGTAAGAAGGATAAAAGATATAAAAACTGGGAAGAGAGGCTCTCTGATTTTTGTAGATATTTGCGGGGATGGTTTTTTAAAAGGGATGGCGAGAAAGATAGTGGGTTTTTTGGTGGGCGCAAGTTTATCTTCTTTAACTCTTAGAGAGTTTAAAAGTATTTTAAAAGAAAGAAAACATCATCCTTTAATAAAACCTGCTCCGGCTTCAGGTTTATATCTTTATAAAGTTTATTATTAATGAAGAAACTAGATAGATATGACCTCCTTAGTTTAGGAATTATTCTTTTTGTAATTATCTTCCAGGTTTCCAGATTCCGTTTTCTTCCTCAATTTATAGACGATTATTACCACCTTTTAGTAGCTCGAAGTTTTCTGAAGGCCGGAGGCTGGGTAGGAGTAAGTTTTTGGGATTACGCTCCTGTGGGAAGGCCTCATCTTTATCCCCCCTTTTACCATTTTTTAATAGCAGGGTTACTTAAGTTAGGAATCTCTGGGATTATTAGTTTGAGGATTTTGGGGGTGGTTATTCCTATAGTATTTTTTTTAAGCCTCTGGCTAATTCTGAGAAAGATTTTTTCTACTTTGTTATCTTTTTTAGTTGTTTTAATAACTTTTAGCAGTTTTTCTTTTTATATCTCTTTAGATGCTAATCTTCCGGCAACCTTAGGGATAATATTTTCTTTTTTAAGTTTTTATTTTCTCAAAAAAAATAAGTTAGTTTCTTCTCTAATATCTCTTACTTTTTCTATTTATACCCATACTGGGGTTTTTTTAGCCTTCGTTATAAGCTTGATTGTCTTTTCTTTAATTTCTCAAGATAAAAAAGCTTTTAAAGTTATTTTTTCCGGGTTTATTTTGGGATTACCTTTGTTTATTCATCAGTTAAGGTATATAGAGTTTTTGAAATTGGAGATTTTAAGAGAAATGTACTTTACTCATTATAATCTTTTGGTAATAATTTTAGGCATAGCAGGGATATTTTTCTGTTTAAAAAAGAGAGGGGTTTATTCGTGGTTTCCGGGTTTAATCCTGGGCTTTGAAATTATTTTTTTAAAATATCCTTATAGATTTTTTTCAGCCCAAGGGTTATTTTGTTTATCTCTTTTGTCGGCGGTTTTCTTAGAAAGTATATTTTTAAAGATAAGGAAAGCAAAGTTTAAGAGGGTATTGTTTTTTATAGTTATTATTTATTTTCTATTTATAAATTCCTCAATTATCTTAGAAGAAGCAAGGGCAAAATTTAGACTTTTAAATTCTACTTTTTCTGAACTTTCTACAGGAAGATTTTATGATTTTTTAGAGTTTAGAGAATTTACTTATCCTGAGTTTTTCTTTCCTCTTAAAAGAATTGTTTTAGAAAATACTGATTCTCAAGATATAATCGCCTCTAATAATAAAATAGTAGCTGTTCTTTTAGGAAGTATTACCAATAGGGCAATTTCTACTTCTATATTTGGGGAGGTAAGGCCTTTTCTTAATTTTGTTCCTTACTCAGTTTCCAAAATAATTATCTGGGTTAAATCTTTGTTTCCTGAGAAAAAAGACTTACTTTTAGAGAGGTATGAGAGGTTTAAATGGGAAAAAATATTTGAAAATGATATAGCTTATGTCTATAAAAACCCTTATTATAAAAAAATAACCCCTTTTAGGGCAGCTTTCCCCTTTTTCTATATCCTTCTAATAATCGGAGGGAGCTTAGTTGCTATATTCTTAGAGTTAAAATTTTCTTCTTTTCTTTGACCTGTTGTAGTCTTTTTTCTAATTAGATTTTCTCCAATAGCTCCTGAATATTTTAATTTTTTAGTTTTCCTATTTTTACCTTGTGATTATTCTTTCTCTGTGATAAAATTTTTAAAAAATATCAAGATGAAGGATCTGATTATTCTTGGTCTTAAAATTCCTGCCTGGTTGTATATCCCGGCATTATATTTTATCTGGGTAAGTGCTCTTCTTCTAATTAAGAAAGTAATCTATGTTAGGATAGAGAAATTTGCTGAAAAGACTCAAACCAGAATAGATGATATATTTCTTTCTTCTTTAAATCTTCCTTTAGTTCTTCTTATATTCGTTAGTGGAGGATTTCTTATATCTAAGTTTACCCTTATAGAGACCCCTTTTATTAGAGGTTTTAATATGGCTTTTAAAGCTACAGCCATAGTAGCTTTAATCTTATTTTTAGATAAGCTTTTAAGAAATCTTATTGAAAATTATGCTTCTAAGATAGAGATTATAAAAACTTCTAAAGGGATAACTCAGGGAATAGTAAGATTAGTAGTTTTCAGCTTAGGACTATTGATACTCTTAGATAGCTTTGGTGTTTCTATTACTCCTGTTTTAGCTTCTTTGGGGGTAGGTTCTTTAGCTGTAGCTTTAGCCCTCCAGCCTACCTTAGAGAATTTTTTTGCCGGCATACAAATTATTATTGATAAGCCTATAAAAGTAGGTCATTTTGTGAAGTTGGATTCCGGAGAAGAAGGCTATGTAGAAAAGATTGGTTGGCGGTCTACCTGGGTGAGGATGCTTCCCAATAATGTAGTGGTGATACCTAATAAGCTCCTTATAAATTCTAAGGTTTTAAACTACTATTATCCTCAACAGGAGTTAGCAGTTTTAGTGCAGGTAGGAGTTCATTATGAGTCGGATTTAGAGAAAGTAGAAAAGGTCACTATTGAAGTAGCTGAGGAGGTAATGAAAGAAGTTGAAGGAGGGATTCCTGAGTTTAAGCCTTTTATAAGGTATCATACCTTCAATGATTTTAGTATAGATTTTACAGTCATCTTGAGGGCGAGAGAATTTGTAGATAATTACTTGATAAAACATGAATTTATTAAGAGGCTTCATAAAAGATATAAAGAAGAAGGTATAGTTATACCTTATCCTATTTCAGCAGTCAATCTTTCCCAGGAAGAAGCTTACAAGTACTTTAAAGGGAAGGGTTCTTAGAGGAATATTATTCAAAGAAGGGAGGTAGATATGCAGGAGAAAGAGATAGGCAAAATTACTCATTACTTTGGTAAGATTTCTGTGGGAATAATAGAACTTACAGATTCTTTGAAAGTAGGGGATAGCATCCATATAAAAGGAGTTCACACCGATTTTACTCAAAAAGTTGACTCTATACAGATAGAACATCAAAATGTAGAGGAAGCAAAGGCTGGAGATTTTGTGGGGATTAAAGTGAGAGAGAGGGTTCATCCTAACGATAAGGTATATAAGGTAATAGAAGCCTGATTTTTAAATTGGGTATTCAAGCTCAAAAAGTTCCTTTTTGGGGAAAGAAACTTTTTATAAGTTTTATTTTTATATTTTTTTCTCTTCAGGCATACCC
>QNCG01000067.1 GCA_003644445.1 Candidatus Duberdicusella sinuisediminis
ACCTCCCTCAGTGCCTATAGTTAGTAATGTAGATGCCCAGCCTCATAGAGAGGTGAGTAAAATAAAGGCTAATTTGATAACTCAACTTACTTTTCCTGTCCTTTGGAAGAATTCTGTGGAATTTATGGCTAAAGAAGGAGTTGAGCTTTTTTACGAAGTAGGGCCTTCTAAAGTTTTAAAAGGTCTTTTAAGAAGGATAAACCCTAATTTAAAAGTTTTAAATTTTGGCTGTTTAGAGGATTTTAATAAAATAAGAGAGAGTTAGAGAGGAGGAATTATGGATTTAGATTTTAAAGATAAGGTAGTAGTAGTAACTGGAGGAGCTCAGGGTATAGGAAGAAGGATTTTTGAGGATTTTTTAGAAAGAGGGGCTTTTCTCTCTATCTTAGATGTTAAAGAGGAGCTTCTTAATCAAGTAAAAGAAATTTCTAAAGAAAAAATAGATGTTTATCTGTGTGATGTTTCTAATTACCGGGAAGTTGAGGAAGTTTTTGATAAAATTATTGACAAGAAGGGAAAGATTGATATATTAGTAAACAATGCAGGAATTACTAAAGATGGTCTTCTTTTGCGATTGAAAGAAGAGGACTGGGATAAAGTAATTGCAGTTAATTTAAAGAGTGTTTACAATTGCTCAAAGGCTGTTTTGAAATATATGCTTAAACAGAGAGAGGGAAAAATTGTAAATATTTCTTCGATAATAGGGCTGTGGGGTAATCCCGGTCAAACTAATTACTCTGCTTCTAAGGCTGGCATTTTAGGTTTTACTAAATCTTTAGCCAGAGAAGTAGGTCCAAGAGGCATAAATGTAAATGCTGTAGCTCCTGGTTATATTGAGACTGCTATGACTGAGAGACTTCCCCAGGAGGTAAAGAATAAGATGCTTTCTCAGATTAGCCTGGGAAGGTTTGGCAAGCCTAAAGATGTTTCGGCAGCTGTGTTATTTTTGGCTTCGGGTTTAGCTGATTATATTACCGGGAAAGTAATCGTTGTTGATGGGGGTCTTTTATAAAGTAGGTAAAAGATTTGGAGCAAAAGGAGGTAGAGAATGTCAGTAGAGGAAAAAGTAAAGTCAATCATTGCTGAGCAATTAGGGGTTAAAGCAGAAGAAGTAAAGCCGGAAAGTTCTTTTGTAGATGATTTAGGAGCTGATTCTTTAGATACTGTAGAATTAGTAATGGCTTTAGAAGAGGAATTTGGCATAGAGATACCTGATGAAGACGCTGAGAAGATGAGCACAGTTGGTGATGCCATAAAATATATTGAAGAAAAAGTGAAAGAGAAGAGCTAATAGCTCTTTTACATATTTTTTATGGAAAGGCGAGTAGTTGTTACTGGATGTGGGGTAATTTCTCCCTTAGGCCTAAATAAAGAAGAAAATTTATCAGCCCTTATTGAGGGTAAGAGTGGTATAGATAGAATTACCCAGTTTGATGCCAGTTCTTTTTCTTCCCAGATAGCAGGAGAGGTAAAAGGATTTGACCCTACAAAAATTTTCCCTCCTAAAGAAGTAAAGAGAATTTCCCGTTTTGTTCAGTTTGCAGTTTCTGCTTCTTCAGAAGCTATCTCTCAGAGTGGTTTAGATTTTTCTCGTTTAGACCCTTACAGAGTAGGGGTGGTTATTGGCTCAGGGATTGGTTCCCTGAAAATAGTTGAGGAACAACATAAGGTTTTATTAAAGAAGGGGCCTTCCCGGCTATCTCCTTTTCTTATTCCTCTTTTAATTACTAATGAAGCAGCCGGTCAAGTAGCTATATATTTTAAGCTTAAAGGTTTAAATTTTTGTACAGTCACAGCTTGTGCTTCGGGAGCTCAGGCTATCGGAGAAGCATTTAGAAGTATTAAAGATAATAAGGCCGAAGTAGTAATCGCTGGAGGCACTGAAGCTTGTATTACTTCTTTGGGAGTGGGAGGTTTTTGTGCTTTAAAAGCTCTTTCTACTCGTAATTCTGAGCCTCAGAGAGCAAGCCGGCCTTTTGATAAGAACAGAGACGGTTTTGTAATAGCTGAAGGAGCAGGGATATTAGTTTTAGAAGAGTTAGAGCATGCTAAAAAGAGGAAAGCTGAAATTTTAGCTGAGGTATGTGGTTATGGAGCAACTTGTGATGCTTACCATATTACTGCTCCTGAACCTTCAGGAGAAGCAGCAGCTAAAGCTATGAATTTAGCTTTGGAAGAAGCTAAAGCAGATGCTTCTGGGGTAGACTATATAAATGCTCACGGCACATCCACCCTTTTAAACGATAAGACCGAGACTAAAGCCATAAAGATAGCTTTGGGCGCTCAGGCTAAGAAAGTTTGGGTAAGTTCTACAAAATCAATGACCGGCCATATGTTGGGAGCAGCTGGAGCAGGAGAAGCTGTATTTTGCTGTTTAGCTATAGTGAATAATTTAGTATTTCCTACCATAAACTTAGAAGAACCTGATCCCGATTGTGATTTAGACTACACTCCTAATAAAGTAAGAGAGAAAGAATTAAATTTAGTTTTAAGCAACTCTTTAGGCTTTGGGGGCCATAACGTAACTCTTGCCTTCAGGAAATTTAAAGGCTAAATATAAACTTTTAAATTCTAATTTTAATTTAAAAGAAAATGGGCCTTACCTTAGCTGAAAAGATATTTTTAAGACATAGTTCTAAGAAGAGATTAGAGGATTTTGTATATTCCAATATAGATTTTTGCTTTGCTAATGATATTACCGGGCCTTTAGCAGTCAAGCAGTTCTATAAGATTACTGAGAAGAGAGTGTTTAATTCTAAAAGAATAGCTTTTGTTTGTGACCATTTTACTCCGGCAAAAGATAAAAATTCAGCTAATAATGTGGCTTTCTTGAGAAATTTTTCTTTGAGATTTAAAATCCCTAATTTCTTTGATATCAACCAGTGTGGGATAGAGCATGTTTTTTTAGCTGAGAAAGGGTTCATTAAACCCTTAGATTTAGTGGTGGGCGCAGATTCTCATACTTGCACTTTCGGAGCTTTGGGGGCTTTAGCCATAGGCGTAGGCTCTACAGATTTAGCAGGAGTAATGGCTACAGGAACCTGTTGGTTTAAAGTTCCTAAGAGTTTGAAATTTATTTATAAGGGTAGACTCTCTAAGTGGGTATCAGCCAAAGATTTAATCCTCTACACTATCTTTAAAATTGGGGTTGACGGAGCCTTATATAAAGTTATGGAGTTTTCCGGTCCAGTTATAAAAAGTCTTAATATGGAGGGAAGGTTTACTATTTGTAATATGGCTATTGAGGCTGGAGCAAAAACTGGGATAATTGAACCTGATGGAAAGACCTTTAATTATCTTAGAAGAGTGGCCGGGCTGAAGCTTCAGGGTTTAAATAGAAGATTAAAGTCTGACCCCGATGCCAGTTATGAAGAAATTTATGAGTGGGATGTTTCTAATTTAGAGCCTCAGGTAGCCTGCCCTCATCTGCCCAGTAATGTTAAGCCAGTAAGTAAGCTTTCTTCTGTTAAATTAGACCAGGTAGTGATTGGTTCTTGTACTAACGGGAGAATTTCCGATTTGAGGGTAGCAGCTAAAATATTAAAGGGGAGGAAAGTAAAGTCAAATTCAAGAGTAATAATTATTCCTGCTACTCCTAATATTTATAAACAAGCCCTTAAAGAAGGGTTAATCAGGATATTTATAGAAGCTGGTTGTATAATTTCTCCTCCTACTTGTGGACCTTGTTTAGGTGGGCATATGGGTATTTTAGGTAAAGGCGAGGTTAGTTTAGCCACTACTAATAGAAATTTTATAGGAAGGATGGGTCATCCTGAGAGTTTTGTCTATTTGGCTTCACCAGCTGTAGCTTCTGCTTCAGCTATAAAGGGGAGGATTACTCATCCTCAGGAAGTAGTAGGATAAGACTATGATTATAAGGGGCAGAGCTCATAAGTTTGGTGATAACATAAATACCGATGATATAATTGCGGCAAAGTATTTAGATTCTCAGGATGAAAAATTCCTGGGCTCAAAATGTATGGAGAATATTTATCCTAATTTTTCTAAGCAGGTTAAAAAGGGAGATATAATAATTGCCGGTAAAAATTTTGGTTGCGGTTCTTCCCGGGAACACGCTCCTTTAGCTATTAAAGGGTGCGGGATTTCCTTAGTAATAGCCAAAAGCTTTGCTCGGATTTTCTATAGAAATAGTATAAATATAGGCTTGCCTCTCTTGGAGTGTAAAGAGGTTGATTCTATAAAAGACAAGGATTTTTTAGAAGTTGACTTATCTAAGGGAGAGATTAAAATAGTAGGCAGAAGTAAAGTTCTTAATTCAGAAAAATTTCCTTTATTTTTGCAGGAGATTATAAATCGAGAAGGTTTGATTGCCTGGTTAAGGTGTAATTTGAAAGAAAGGAGAAATAGATGAGACCTATAAGAAAGCAGAGAGTTGTCCTTTCTATGCCCGGTTACCGAATTGAAGGTTATATTTCTTTGCCCGAAGGAGTAAGGTGTTCAGATTTTTTAAATTCAGAAAGGAATTCTTTTGTTTCTCTTACTGAAGTTAAAATATACGACTGGCAGGGAAACTTTTTAGAGGATAAAGATTTTATAGCGGCTAATAAGAAGAGAATTTCTTGGGTGAGTGAGCTTTAAGAGGAAGGAGGAGCTTTGGCTAATTACAAAATAGGAGTAATCCCTGGCGATGGCACAGGCCCAGAAGTAATAAGAGAAGGGTTGAAAGTTTTAGAGGCGGTATCTTCTAAGTTTGGATTTAAGTGCGAGAAAGTCTTTTATGATTTTGGCGGAGAGAGATTTTTAAAGACTGGTGAGGTTTTGCCTCCCCAGGCTTTAGAAGAATTGAAAACTTTAGATGCTATCTATTTAGGAGCGATTGGAGACCCACGGGTTAAACCGGGTATTTTAGAGAAGGGGATTCTTCTTAAGCTAAGATTTGAGCTTGACCAGTACATAAATTTAAGGCCAATAAAATTGTATGATAAAAGGTTTTGCCCCCTTAAAGACAAGGAAGAAAAAGACATAGATTTTGTAGTGATCAGAGAAAATACTGAAGGCCTTTACTGTGGCAGTGGGGGGTTTTTGAGGAAAGCTACTCCTGAGGAAGTAGCCACTCAAGAAAGTATAAATACTTATAAAGGAATAGAGAGGTGTATAAGGTTTGCTTTTGAGTATGCCCGGAAGAAAGAGAGAAAAAAAGTAACTTTAGTGGGTAAAACTAATGTTTTAACTTATGCTTTTGATTTATGGGAAAGAGTTTTTTATCAGGTAGCTAAAGATTTCCCCTCTATAGAAGCTGATTATGCTCATGTAGATGCAACGTGTATGTGGATGATTAAGAATCCCGAATGGTTTGAGGTAATTGTTACTGATAA
>QNCG01000068.1 GCA_003644445.1 Candidatus Duberdicusella sinuisediminis
CCACTCCCCTCTATGAGTTAGATGTCTCAGGTCAGGCTCAGTTAGTTTCAGGAACCAATGAACAGCTTGTCTTAAGAGAGTCTGTAGGAGGAAGTTATGTTTATTTAGGATACGATGATACTAATGATGTGGGTAGAATCGGAGCTTATAGTGGGACAGTTGGTGAAAATTTAGCCCTCCAACCAGCAGGAGGATATGTAGGAATTGGTACCACCTCACCTTCTGCTTTACTGGCAGTTGGGGCTAATTCTGAATTTAAAGTCAATAGCACAGGAGCCATAGCTTCAGCTACGGGAATTACTTCTTCAGGGACTATTACTTTTTCTGACTTAACTAACGGGCTTCTTAAGGCTGATGGCTCAGGAGTTTTAAGCATTGCTACTGGAGGCACAGATTATGAGAACCCTTTAACTTTTCAAAATGCTTTAACCAGGACTACCAATACTATAGAATTAGGAGGCAGTTTAGTTAAAGCTACTACTATTACCCACGCTGACTATAATTTAATTTTTAATCTTACTGGTACAGGTGATTTTATAGTCCAGGATAACGGGACCGATGTTTTAAGAGTCTATAATACTGGCACAGTGGGGATTGGAACAACTGCAGTTCCTGCTTCTCAGCTCGAAATTAATAATTCTTCAGGAAGTAAACTAGAGTTTGATACTTCTAATTCTAGTTATGTAGAGATTAAAGTAAATGGGACAGCTGTAGCCCGAATGTATAATTAATTAATACAATTAGATTCTTATTGAGGAGGACTAAGATGCGGAAGTTGTTGATTATTTTTATAATATTGTTTATTCTACCGAGTTTCTCTTATCCTAAAGAAGAGTTAGAAATTCCTTCAGAAGTAGAGACTTTAATTGTTTGGGGGGCAATTCTAAAAGAAGAGGTAGCTAAACCTTTAGGATTAAGTTCGGAGCAGAAGGATGAAATTGCTCAAATAATTTCTTACTATAGTCAGAAGCTTGATTCTTTAAGGAAGGCCAGTAAAAAAGAGATAAGTAAGATAAAATCAAGGTATGAATCTGGTAGCCAGATTTATTTAGAGAAGTATAAATCTGCTAGAAAAAAGGCTTATACTCAAGAGAAGTATCTTCAGAGCGAAAAGATTAGAAAAACCTGTGAAGTTTTAACTCCTGCTCAGTTTGAGAAGTTGAAAGAAATTGCTCAAGAGCTTTTTTAAAAACACCCTATTTTGAGAAGAAGGGAATAATTTGAACTGAGAAAACTAAGTCAATAAATTTAAGCAGCACCTTCCTAATCTTTACTATTCAAATTGTTATTTCAGCCCTTCTATAAAAGGAAGACCTTAAAGTTAGCCGGAAAATTTTTGAGTTGCAATTTTTAAGATAAGATTTAATATATTGGAAGGATTATTTTTTAAAAAAGGAGGCAGAGATGAATCCTTTTGTTTCAATTATTATTCCCGTAAGAAACGCTCAAAGGACTATTGCCAAGACTTTCGAGTATCTTATGGGTATTGAATATCCCCGGGAAAACTTAGAGATTATCTTTGCTGACGGAGGCTCAACTGATGAGACAGTTAAGATAATAAAAGACTATCAGTCTAAAAACCCTTTTATTAAACTGGTAGAGATACCCAATTGTCCTTCTCCAGGTTTTGCCCGTACCAAAGCCTTAAAAGAAGCCCGGGGGGATTTTATCTTCTTTACCGATGGAGATTGTGCACCAGTAAAAGACTGGATTTATAAGATGTTAGAGGTGTTTAAGAAAGACGAAAAAATTGGAGCAGTAGGAGGAGAAATTTATACTTTAAGAGTTGAGCCTGATAATTTGGTGGAGATATATTGTGAAGCCTTTGGTTTTAACCGGGTTTCCTGGCGTTATGGTAATTTAGGAGAAGGCTATTATCCTGATTTTACTGATTTTTCTCCCACTGAAGTCTGTGGGCACAGAGCTTATTTCTTTGTTACTGCTAATGTGGCTTATAGAAAAGAAGCTGTAGAAGACGGAGGGAGAGAATTCTGGAGCCTTCCTACTGGCGAAGATATTGATTTTGGAATAAGAGTGAGGAAAAAGGGGTGGAAATTTTATTTTTTGCCTTCAGCAGGAGTAAAGCATATGCACCGGGCAAACTTAAAAGCTTTACTTAAAGTATGGAAGAGTTATGGTCAAGCCCACCCTCCTTTAATAAGAACTCACGCTTCTTCCTATATGGATGTGGTCTTTCAGTTTCTGGGAAGATACCCCAATAATCCCTGGATAAAAATTAAATCTCCTTTAAAGGGTTTTATATATATAGGCAACTTTCACCTTCTCCACTTATTTTTTCTGCTTTTTCTGGGTGGTTTGGTAGGGAGTTTCTTTTTGCCTTTTTCCTGGGGCTGGAAGATATTTGCTTTGGCAAATTTAATCTTTGCTCTTTACTTTTCTTTTCGATTTTTTAAGTCCTGTTTTCAAATTGAGCCTTACAATAAGTGGTTTTCTTTCTGTAAGATGAAGTATTTAACTAACCTTTATTTTTTCTTAGGTGGACTTAAAGGTTTTAAAAAATATAAGGTTCTTTGTATAGAACCCAGTTTCTGAGTGTTTAGGTTAGTTCATTTGTTCTTTAGTTCATTGGTTCATTTGTTCAGTAGTTCATTAGTAATAATTACAGAAAAAATTTCGGGAGGAAGAGATGTGGTTAATTTATATAATTTTAGGGTTGGTAGCTGGGGTGTGTAGCGGTTTTTTGGGTATTGGCGGAGGAAGTATCCTTATTCCTGCTTTTGTCTATCTTTTAGGCCTTACTCAGCACCAAGCTCAAGGCACGACTTTAGCTTTGATGGTGCCTCCTATTGGGTTGCTGGCTGCTTTAAAATACTATCAGCAAGGAAATGTCAAATTGTCTATTGCTTTATTTGTCTGTCTGGGATTTTTTCTGGGAGGCTTAATCGGTGCAGAATTTGTTCAGAAAATAGCTGACCCTCATCTTAAGAAGATATTTGGGATATTCTTGTTAGTAGTCTCTCTTCAGATGATTTTTGGTAAGTAATGAAGAGGCCGGATTTAAAAGTAAAGATTAAAAGTTTACAATTAAGGAGCCCTCTAATTCTTTGTTCAGGAACAGCTGGTTTTGGTTTAGAACTTAAGCCCTATTTAGATTTTAAATACGTAGGAGCCCTCATTACTAAAACAATTACCTTAAACAAAAGAGAAGGAAACCCTCCTCCCCGTATTGCTGAGGCACCTTCAGGAGTAATCAATTCAATTGGTTTAGAGAACCCTGGGCTTTGGGGGTTTTTAACTCAGTGGCCGGAAATTAAAAAATTACCTACCGAGATTATTATCAGTATCTATGGAGAAGATAAGAGAGAATATGAACTTATTTTTAAAGAATTTAACAAGATAAAAGAAGTAAAAGCAGTAGAAGTAAATCTTTCCTGCCCTAATCTTAGAAAGAAGATTGTTTCTCAAGATAAGAAGAAAAGTTTTTCTTTGGTCAGATATTTAAGAAAGCTTACTAAAAAAATTTTAATTGTTAAACTCTCCCCGGAAGTTTCGGATATTGTAGAAATTGCTAAGAGTGTTTTAAAAGCAGGAGCAGATGTTTTAAGTTTAACCAATACTTTCTCAGCTTTAAAAATAGATATAGATAAGAGAAAGCCTTTTCTGGGGAATATCTTTGGAGGTTTATCCGGTCCCGCAATTAAACCTTTGGTCTTATACCGGGTTTACAAAGTTTATCAGGCTTTAAGGTGTCCAATAATAGCTTCGGGAGGAGTTTTAAATTACAAAGATGCTTTAGAGTTTATATTAGCTGGAGCAGTAGGCATAGGTTTGGGGACAGCTAATTTGATTGAGCCTGATTCAGCTGAAATCATCTTTAAGGACTTGCTTTCCTATATGAAAAAGAATAAAATATCCTCTTTAAAAACTCTTGTAGGCAATGGCTGTGAATAAGAAATCTCTTAAGAGATTGATAGTAGCCTTAGATTTAGAAGAGAAGAAAAAACTTAATAAGATAGTAAAAGACTTATCAGGCTATATAGACAAGTTTAAGATAGGTTTAATTGCTTATACTAAGTTTGGTCCCCAGATTATAACTCAGCTTAAAAGTAAGGGTTTTAAAGTCTTTTTAGACTTAAAACTTTTGGATATCCCCAATACTGTTATTAATACTGCTAAAATTTTTGCCAAGATGAGAGTATGGGCGTTTACCGTCCATTTAAAGATGGGAGAAAATCCCCTTACCCTTCTTAAGAAAGAATTAGCTTCCTTTTGTAGAAAAAATAAACTTAGAAAACCTCTTATTTTAGGAGTTACCGAGCTTACCAGTGAAAAAGCCTCTTTAAAAAATGTATTAAAACTCGCCAGTTTAGCTTCCCGAGTAGGTTTAGAGGGGGTAATAGCTTCGTCTCAAGAAGCTCCCTTTATAAGAAGAAAATACCCTAAGCTTAAGATAATTACTCCTGGTATAAGGCCTCCTGATTATGAACAAGATGACCAGAGAAGAGTTAGTTCAGCTTCTTTTGCTTTAAACTACGCTGATTTTATAGTAGTAGGTAGGCCGATAATAAAAGCAAAACACCCTTTAGCCGGCGTTAAAAAAATCTTAAGTTGCTGATGGAATTAAAAGAGATAATCTCTCAGGTTAAAGCCAAAGAAGAGCAAGCCCAAAAACTTATTGAGGAAGCAAAGGTTCAAGCTAAACAAATTATTGAATCTGCCCAATCTCAAAGGGAGGCTATATTTGAAGAATACAGAAAAGAGGCAAAAACTAAACTCCAGGAGTTTAGAGAATTACAAAAAGAAAGACTTCAACGAGAAAAAGAAAAAATTGAAAAAGATAAAGAAGAAGTTTTAAAGAAAATAAATCAAAATAGGGAGAAAAAAATAGAAAGACTCTATAAAAAACTCTTAGAATTTATAAAAGATGAGTATCTTAAAGGCTGAGAAAGTAATAATTGCCGGCTTACAATCTTCTCAAGAATATCTTTTAAAAAGGCTTCAGAAAGAAGGTCTAGTACACATAGAAACTCTTAAAGAATCTAAGTCTCAGCCTGAATTGACTCTCCTTAGAGAGTTAGAAGAAGCAATAAAGTTTCTTTCTTTATATGAAGAGAAAAAATCTTTTTTCCAGAAAGTTCAGGAAGTTTTTTCCTTAAATAGAGAAGACCTTTATAAAGAGAGAGATTTTTTTGAAGAGTCTGGCTTAGTTAAAAAAATGCTCGCACTTAAAAAAGAACTTTTAAAAATTAGAGAAGAGAGGAAAAATAAAGAAAGAGAGCTTTCGCAAATCCAAGATTTTCTCTTTTTTGATTTTTCCTTAAAGAATTTAGAATTTAAGGAGATATCCTGGTTAGTTCTTTC
>QNCG01000069.1 GCA_003644445.1 Candidatus Duberdicusella sinuisediminis
AGATAAGCAAACTCAGTCTCCCGGCCTAATTGCTGGGAGGTTTCTTCTATCTCTTTTATCTTATCTTCAGGTAAAGAACCTGTCTCATAAAGAAGTCTACCGATAAGAGTAGATTTTCCATGGTCAACATGGCCAACTATTACAAATTTAAGAGTTTGCATTTAATCCTCCTCTATATAACCCAATTCCTTTAACTTATCCTTAATAATCCTAAAATCCTCTTTTTTAAGTTTGTCTTTAAGAGGCAGGAAAGATAAAGGATGCCTCTTTTTACCCCAGGGAACCCAACTCCAAATTCTCTCATGAAAATAGTAGAGAATAAGTTTCACTATCACCTCTATTAGGCCTACCTCCAGAGAAAGGACTAGTTTCTTAGTAAAGACAAATACAATTAAGATTGTAGCTAAAGTAGCAAAAACTCGCCAGCTTAAAGCTTTGATTAAAGAACGTAGATGCGCGTCTCTTTCTTTATCTCTCTTCACAGCTACATATTTTTAATTAGCCAATTTCTAACAGTAATATAATGAACATGATATTTCTTGCCAATTTTAGGCATCGACATTTTCTTTTTAAATATAAATCAATTAGAGTAACCTTATCGGGCCCAGCCATATTCTCTACATATATCCAAGCGATCTGAGACGCTGCATAGTGTAAGCATCTTCCTTATCCTGTGCACGGCCGCTTCTTTCCGAAACTTTAGAGATTCTTAACTCCTCAACTATCTTATCTAAAGTATCGGCCTCAGATTCAATAGGAGCACAACAACACTCACAACCGATACTTCTGTAACGCCTACCTTGCCGGGCAAAATATAAAGAAACTATTGGGATTTTTTCTTTTCTTATATACTCCCAAATATCTATCTCTCGCCAGCCTAACATAGGATGAACTCTTATGTGTTCTTCCTCTCTTGCTTTTGTCTTGTATTGGTCCCATAATTCCGGAGGCTGATTTTTATAATCCCACTCAAAATCCTCATCCCGGGGGCTCATAATCCTTTCTTTGGCGCGAATCCCATGCTCATCTCTTCTTATTGCCAAATATAAAGCTCGAAACCCATATTTATTAATCGCCTGCTTTAAAGCATTAGTTTTAAGCTCTGTACAACAATTAAATTTTCCTTTCTCTGGACCTACTCCTCTCTTTAAAGCTTCCTCATTTTTAGCTATTATTAAATTAAGACCCCACTCTTTTGCATATCTATCCCTGAACTGATAAATCTCTTTAAATTTGAAACTGGTATCAATATGGACGATAGGAAAAGGAATTTTACCAAAAAAGGCTTTTCTTATAAGCCAAAGGAGAGTAGTTGAATCTTTGCCTATAGACCATAACATTGCTACTTTCCTGAACTCAGCATAGGCTTCCCTTATTATATAAATACTTTGGTTCTCTAACTTATCTAAATAGTGCATTTCAACTCCTTTTTATGAATTTTTAAAAAAATTCCTTTAAAATCAAGCCTTTTAAACTTTTGACTCCTCCCATATTCTTTTAAATTCCTGGTATTCAGCCTCTTTCTTCTTAAAAAACATATAAATCAGTCCTGCTTTCTCGGCAAATCCTTTCGAAGTGAGGAGGTATCTTATTCTTCTCAACTTCAAGGAAGGCTCTTTAAATCTTACTACTTTTTTTATAAGACCTTTTTTTATAAGTTCTTTTAAGAGGTAGTTGGTTTTACCTACAGATATGCCTAATCTTGAAGATATCTCTCTCTGGGTTATTTGAGGGTTGGAAGAAAGAATCTGGAGAATACTTAAAATCTCTTCTTTTTCTTTTAAGGTATGTTCAGTCATTGAACAAATATTTTATCCTAAATAAAAGGGGTGTCAATCTTTTTATGAAGAATTTTAAAATAAAAAGTTTACAAGTTTTAACCTTTCTGCCAACCTTTACCTTATACAACCTCACCTTTTTTGCCTCTTTAGGCTATTAGCAAAAAATATAATAAATTCTTGACAAAATAAAGAGGCTAATATATAAATATTCTACAGGGCTTAAAAGATTAATAGTTTAAAACAAGAAAGGAGGAAGAATGAATAAAGCCCAGTTGATAGCTAAGGTAGCCGAAAAAACCGAAACTAAAAAACAAGCCCAAGAAATAGTAGAACTTATCCTGGATACTATTAAGAGTACTCTTAAGAAAAGAGAACCAGTAGCAATTTCAGGATTTGGGACTTTCAAAGTAAAAGAGACTAAGCCCCGAACCGGAAGAAATCCTAAGACTGGCGAGACTATTCAGATTCCTGCCAAGAAGAAATTATCCTTCAGAGTCTCTAAGGAGCTTAAATCAGCTATTATCTAAACAAGTTTTAGCCCCTTCTATCTCTTTACTTATCTTAAATCAGGTAGAAGGGGTTTATTTTTAAACTAAATGGAGAGATAAACAATGGAAAGAATTTATCTTACAAAAGAAGGCTACGAAAAACTCTTTCAAGAATTAGAATATTTAAAAAAAGTCAAACGCAAAGAGCTAAGCAAACGGATAGAAGAAGCCCGCTCTTTAGGAGACATCTCCGAAAACGCTGAATATGACTCAGCAAAAGAAGCTCAGCTGAATCTGGAGAAAAAAATCAGGGAACTGGAAACTAAGTTATCTTCAGCGGTTATTATTTCACCTGAAGATGTAAACTTAGAAAAGGCAAGTGTAGGGACAAAAGTTCTGTTAAAAGACTTAGATACCGGAGAAGAATTCTTTTACATAATCTTAAGCGATGAAGAAGCAGATTTTGAAAGAAATGAAATCGGAATAAGCTCTCCGGTAGCTTGTGCTCTCTTAGGTAAAAAGAAAGAAGATGTAGTAGAAATTAAGGTTCCCCGGGGAATCTTAAGGTATAAAATATTAGATATTAGCCTGCCTTAACTCTCAGGCTCTCCTTTGCCTTTTCAAGTGCCTATCTTCAGAGAAGAAAACATTTTTCTTAAAAGGGCCTGGGCCGAAGCTATGGTTAAACTGCTGGTCTTAGGATTCAGAATAGAAGGGACATTTTCTACTTTAACCTCTATCTCTCCTATCTGAGAAAGCAGATAAATTTTGTGAGTATTTCTTTTTAGCCTGGGTTCAAGAACAATTTCTACCTGCAAATCTTTAAATTTAGAAGCAAAAAGTAAAGTAGAAGCTACATTAATATTCTGAGGAAAATATTTAAAAGCCTGTTCTGCCTTTCCCCTGAATAAAATCTTCTTCTGGGAAGTATTAAGATTTATTTTCTTATTTTTTATATATTCAACACCCTTAAAACCCTGAGGAGGTTTAGAAGTAATTAGTAAGCATTTCTTTATCTTAGCACAAGAAGAAGCTAATACTCCGTCAATTCCACAGATAGCCCCTGAAGGAAGATAAATGTTTATGCCTTTCTTTTCTGCTTTCTTAAGAAGCTGACCTTGACTGAGTAAGCCTCCCACGCTTAAGATTATTAAATCTTTTCTATAGCTGAGAGCCTTCTCTAATAAAGCTCTTACTACTCTCCAGGAAGCACTCTCTAAAATTAAGTCAGATTTCCTAAATAAGCTATCTAAAGAATCTACCACTACTGGCTTAGACCTACCCAGTTTAGATTTAAGAGCCTGGGCTTTCCTTCTTTCTTTATCTAAGAGGCTACTCAGTTTTACCTTAGAAGAAAGTTCCTTTTCTACAAACAAAGCTACTCCTTCACCAATAGCTCCACAACCTAAAATGCCCAGCTTCTTCATCCTAAACCTTAGCCTTTCTTTTAGGGTAAACTAAAAAAGCGTTATCTATAAGCCTGGCTCTGCCCACATAGACTGCTAAAGCTAATAAGCCCCTCTTCTCTATTCTTTTTAAAGGACGCAAAGTCAAAGGGTCTACTATCTCTACATAGTCTATTTTAGTATATTTCTTTGAATTTATAAGTTTTTTGACTTCTTTTATAATCAGACTGCTCTCAACTATGCCTCTTCTCACTAAATCCTTGGCTAACCTTATCGACTGAAAAAGCACCAAGGCTGATTTTCTCTCCTCAGAACTTAAATAACTATTCCGCGAGCTTAAAGCTAACCCATCTTTATCCCTAACTATGGGAAGAACTCTTATTTTAATAGGGAAATTTAAATCTCTAACCATCCTTTTAATAATCTGAGCCTGTTGATAGTCCTTCTGGCCGAAATAAGCAATATCCGGCTCTACAATATTAAAGAGTTTAGCCACTACCGTAGTTACTCCTTTAAAATGCCCCGGCCGGGAAACCCCACACAAAACCCTGCTCAAATAAACTTCCTCCACATAAGTAGAAAAACCCTTTAAATACATAGTCTTAGGGGTAGGGTAGAATATCAAATTTACCCCTTCTTTCTTTAAAAGAGCTTCATCTTTCTTAAAGTTGCGGGGATAGAGTTTATAGTCTTCCTGAGGCCCAAATTGGAGAGGATTTACAAATATACTTACTACTACAAAATCAGCTTCTTTCTTAGCCCTCCTCACCAAAGAAAGATGTCCTTCGTGAAGAGCACCCATAGTAGGAACAAAGCCTATCTTCTTATTTTTGACTCTCCTTATAACTTCTTTTACCTTCTTTATAGTCTGCACTATTACCATCGCTTCCTAAACTATGATTAGCGAAAACTATCCCTACTTAATCTCTCCTTAATAAACTCATAAGCCCCTAATATGCCAGCTGTATCTGCCAGCTTAGACTTCTTTACCTTTACCCCTTTAAGAAAAGGAGGCATCGTTCTCTCCTGTATTGCCTCTTTTAAACTTTTCATAAAAAACCTGCTGGCTTTGGCTATTCCTCCGCTCAAGACTATTAGTTCTAAGTTTAAAAGATTTATAAGGCCTGCTGAAAAGACTCCTAATTTATAGCCAAAATCTCTCCAGATTTCTAAGGCTTGGGGATTATTCTCTAAGGCTAAGCAATACAACTCCTTAGGAGAAGAAATCTTTTTTCTTAAAATCCTCCTAGCCTTCTTCACTATATAACTGCTTCCTAAAAATGTCTCTATACATCCCTTCGAGCCACAACCACATTTTCTTCCTTTAAAATCCACAGGAAAATGTCCAGCTTCAAATGAAGAGGTCTTTGCCCGGAATACCTCTCCCCCTAAAACTAACCCTGAGCCTAAGCCTGTGCCTAAGGTAAATAATACCGCATTTTTTACTCCTTTCATCTCTCCTTGCTTTAACTCGGCTAAAGCAAAGAGATTAGCGTCGTTATCTAAAGCTAAAGGAAGACCAAATTCTTTCTCAAATACTACTTTAAAAGGAAAATTTTCCCAGCCCTTTATATTAGGAAGATAATAGATAAAACCTTCTTTTGTATTGATTACCCCCGGC
>QNCG01000070.1 GCA_003644445.1 Candidatus Duberdicusella sinuisediminis
ACCTATATAAGTGGTATGTTCCCAGGCATTTCCCGATAAGTTTTTATAGAAGCCTTCTACTAAGTTTTTAAAAAGAGAGTGAAAAAAGGGAGGCACAAAAAAACCCAATAAGTCAGCTCCATAAAAATAAGACATTTTAAACACATACTTTTCTTGAGGAAAGTAGCCTTGGTTTATGGCTTTAAGGATAAGAAAGAAAAGGGGAAGATGAAAAATTGTTATAATACCCACTAATTTAACTATTTTAAAGAAATTTTCAATTTTAGGCTGAGTGAGTAGCCATAAGAATATAAAAATTGTTAAAAATACACTTAGATAATAAGAGGTAAGGGTATTGAGAAAGAAGAAGAAAGCCCCTATTAGAAAGTAGGTGGGTTTTCCTTCTTTGAATATTTTTAGGAAATAGAGGATAAAGAGGATAGCCCACTCCCAAGAAAATATTCCTATATGGGCAGCTAAAATGTGGGCAATTCTTATTGAGGAAAAAGACACAATTAAACCTCCCAAGAAAGAAGCTTCTTTGTTTTTAGTAAGATAATAAATTAATAAAAAACTGGCATAGGAAGTTAATAGGCAAGAGAGAAGAATAATTAAGTTGTAGGCAACTACAGGGTTTTTAAGCAAAAATAATACTGGAGATACCAGCAAGGACTGCACTAAAGTGTGGTCAGCTAAAACAAAGTTTGCTCCTAAGGGGTAAAATATTTCTTTTACTAAGAAAAAATTTTCTTTCTTTTCTACAGTCTTCTTAAGTTGCCAAGTTACCCAGATTTCCGAATATTCATCAGTCATATTTTTATATTGAGGATAGAAGGGGATTATTGAGGGGGTAGCTTTATTCAGGTTGAGAATTAACGGCCAGGTAAATCCTGCAGTAACAAGAGAATAGATAATTATTATTAAAAGATGCTTTTTAAAATTCATCTTTTTTAAAATACCACATTCTTTAAATCCTTACAACTTTTAAAATATTGGAATTTCCCTGTCTCTTCAAATTATCTACGTATAAATCATCTACGAATTTACGAATCTCTACGAATACATCTGTTTGTAAGGTCGTCTATTGGTTTCGTCTGTCGTCTATCGGTTTCGTCTAAGTATCGGCTACGTTTATTGGTTTCGTCTATACTGCTCCCCATTAAGGCTATGTGATTGAGGACTGTGATTGAGGACCGCCCTCGATTCCTCAGTCGATTCCTCAGTCGCATTGAAAATTGAAAAATTTACGCACAGCCCTAACTTGACACTTTCTTTTGAAAACTAAATGTCAAGTTACAATATGATTGGTTTGGGAGTTGTCCTTGACATCTCTCTATTTCTTAATATACTATACCCCTGAGGAGTTTGTAATGGCTCAGGTAAGGTTGAGGGAGGTTAGTAAAGTTTATCCACCTAATATCCCGGCAGTAAGGAATATAAATTTAGAAGTAGAGGATAAGGAATTTGTAGTTCTGGTTGGCCCTTCAGGCTGTGGTAAATCCACCATTTTAAGAATTATTGCCGGGTTAGAAACTCCCACTAAAGGAGAGATATTTATAGGAAATAGATTAGTAAATGATGTTCCGGCTAAAGATAGAAACATAGCTATGGTTTTTCAAAGTTATGCTTTGTATCCTCATATGACGGCTTATCAAAATATGGCTTTTACCCTTAGATTGAGGAGGTATCCTAAGCCAGAGATAGACAGGAGAATTAAAGAGACCGCCCAGATATTAGGGATAACCCATCTTTTAGAGAGAAAGCCGAGAGAGTTATCCGGTGGAGAAAGGCAGAGAGTAGCCATAGGAAGAGCTATTGTGAGAAAGCCTTTAGTTTTTTTATTTGATGAGCCTTTGAGCAATTTAGATGCTAAGATGAGGGTTCAGATGCGCACAGAACTCCATAAGCTTCATAGAAGGCTTCAAGCTACTATGATTTATGTAACTCACGACCAGATAGAAGCACTAACCTTAGGTTCAAGAATAGCAGTAATGAAGGATGGAGAAATTCAACAATTTGACTACCCCTTAAAAGTGTATGAACAGCCTGCCAATAAATTTGTGGCTGGTTTTATAGGTTCTCCTTCGATGAATTTTTTGCCGGGTAAAATCATTAAGAAAGAAGGGAAATTATATTTTGACCAGGGTGAGTTTCAGGTTAAAATTTCTGAGCCAATGTATAAGAAATTAAGGAGTTATTTAGATAAAGAGGTAATTTTGGGGATACGGCCTGAAGATATTTATGATAAACTTTTTTTTCCGGGAGCTTCTTCCGAGAGTACAGTCCGATTAAAGTGCGAGGTAGTAGAACCAGTAGGAGCAGAGAACCACCTTATTTTTTCTGTAAATACCCAGACCATAGTAGCTCGGGTTGATGCCAGCGATAAGCCTTTGATTGGTGAATATATAGAGATGGTTTTAGATATGAATAAAGCCCATTTTTTTGATAAAGATACTGAGAAAAAAATTGTTTAGACTTAAATTCCTCTTTTTTCTTTCTTTAATATTCTTCTTAATTTGTGAGATCCCTTTTAATTTCTCTCAGTCTATAAGTTTTTCTTTTGCTGTTTTTGTATTCTCGGTATCCTTTTTAGGATTAACTCTTCTTTATTTAAAATATAGAGCCACTTTTAGGAAAATAAAATTAGAGTTAGAGGAACTTCAGGAAAAAATTAATAGCTTAACCTCAGAAATAAAAGCAAAAAAAGATTACCTTAAGTATTTACCTCAGAGTAGCCAGCGTCTTAACTTTTTTAAAGAACTAATAGAAGAATTGTTGAAACTTCAGGAGGTTTCGGAGATTTACTCTTTTTTAGGTCAGAAAATTAAAGATGTTTTTAAGAAATTGAATGTATTTTTAGTCTATATGGCAGAGGAAGGAGAACTTAAACTAATAGCTTCCTATAAAGCTTCTCCCAATCTGTCTGTAAAAAGTAAGAAAGGAGATATTCTTGATTATTGGGTTTTGAGGTATAATCAGCCCCTTTTAATAGAAGACATTTCCGCTGATTTCCGTTTTGACTTAGAAAAAGTTTCTTCTTTGAAAGAGAGAGTGATAAACTCTTTAATTTTATCTCCTTTATCTCTGGGCAGAAAAGTAACTGGCGTCTTGCGTGCTGAGTCTAAAGATAAAAGAAGTTTTAATTTTGAAGATTTGAGAGTTTTTTCAGTAATATCGGATTTAGCTTCCGTATCTATTGATAGAGCTAATATGTTTAAGAGAATTCAAGAGTTAGCCATAAAAGACGGCATGACCGGTTTATTTTTAAGAGGTTATTTTTTAGACAGACTCAAGGAGGAAATGAGAAGGTCTTTAATTACCCAGAATCCTTTAGGTTTAATCTTGGTTGATATAGATTTTTTTAAGAGGTTAAACGATAAGTTAGGCCATATTGTGGGAGATTTAGTCTTAAAGAAACTGTCAGATATTTTGAAAGAAGTAATAGGTGATTCCGGCAATGTAATATCTCGTTTTGGGGGAGAGGAGTTTATCACCTTTTTAGTATCTTCTTCTAAAGAGAAGACTAAAGAAGTTGCTGAAATTTTGAGAAAGAGGGTAGAAAATACCCCGGTAATTTTTAGAAGGAATAGAATTAAATTTACTATATCTTTAGGGGTGGCTTCTTTTCCTGAAGATGCTAAATTTTTAGAGGATTTAATTAAAAAGGCAGACCAGGCTCTCTATAAAGCTAAGAGAGAAGGCAGGAATAGAGTATGTATAGCTTAGTAATTTTTCTTAGTTTATTTATAATTTTTCTCTATAGAAATTTTTTTAAAAAAGAAGTAAATGCTCTTTCTTCTCAAGTTGAAAAAATGAGAAAGAAATTGCAGGGACTTAAGGCAGAATTTACTTCTTTGGTTGAAAGGATTTCCCAGCAGGAAGAGAGAAATCATAACATTTTGAAATTATATGAGATAAACAGGAGTTTAGCTAATTTTTTAGACCCCCAACAATTAATTAGAGCCTTCTTGGTTGAACTTAAAAGAATTAAACAGATAGAGGAAGTCTACTTTGCTGAAAAGGAAGAAAGAAAGCAAGATTATTTACTTTTCTCCCTGGGAGAGTTAACTCCCCAATATCTTTATATAAAATGTTCTGAGGAGGACTTAAAAGAACAACTTCCTTATCTCGTCTCTCAGCTTAGGCTTTTAATAGATAGAGCCCATCTTTATAAGAAATTAGAGAAGATTTCTCTTACCGATTCACTTACTCACCTACCTAACCGGAGATATTTTATGGAAAGGTATGAAGACGAATTCCGTCGTTCAGAAAAATTTAAGTTTGACCTTTCCTTTTTAATGGTAGACATAGACCATTTTAAAAACTATAATGACACTTTTGGGCATTTAGCAGGAGATGTAATCTTGAGAGAAGTAGCTAATCTTTTAAAGGAAAACATAAGAGAGATAGATTTTGTAGGAAGATTTGGAGGAGAGGAATTTTCTATATTCTTGCCCCAGACTTCTAAAGAGCAGGCTATTTCAGTTTCCGAAAGATTAAGAGAGAAAATAGCTGAGTCGGAAATCCAGGCTTATGATGAAAAAGTTAAATTGACTATAAGTATAGGTGTAGCAACTTTTCCTGAAAATTCCCGGGATAAAGATTTACTCATTGAAGTAGCTGATAAGGCTCTTTACCAGGCTAAGCAGAAAGGAAGAAACAGAGTCTTTGCCTTTTAACCGAAAAGTTGGGGCGGTAGTTTAGCTGGGAGAACATCACGTTCGCAACGTGAAGGTCAGGGGTTCAAATCCCCTCCGCTCCAGGAAACTCGGAAGTTATGAGAAGAACAGTATTTTTTATTTTTCTAATCTTATTCTTTTTTAACCTGGAGATTTTTTCTCAAGAGGTTAAAGGTGCAGATTTAGCTGGTTTTTGGTATCCTCAGGATAAAGAGAAGCTTAGTATTCTTCTCAGGGATTTCTTAAATTCGGCCCAGCCTAAAAAAGTAGAAGGGAAAATTTTAGGTTTAATTTCTCCTCACGCTGGATACTCCTACTCAGGTTTAGTAGCTGGCTTTGGTTATAAACTTGTAAAAGAAAGAGCTAACCAGATAAAGACAGTAATTGTGATAGGTTTTAACCATAGATATCCTCATAGAGGTATAGCTGTGGCTGATTTTGATTATTATCAGACGCCTTTAGGCAAAGTTAAAATTGACAA
>QNCG01000071.1 GCA_003644445.1 Candidatus Duberdicusella sinuisediminis
CTTAATATAAGATATTAACTATGAAAATAACCTTTAACAAGAGAAAAATCTTCAAATTGCTGAAGCTTACTTTAATTATCTCAGAATGTAACAAATATTATTCAAACAAAAACGTAACAAATATAAATTACAAAGATTCTATCTCCTTAAGAACCTGTTGAGCAATCTGTCGGGAATCAAAATCTGGAGGAAAGCCTAAAGGCTGGCCAAAACAAACTTTGATTTTTTTAAAAGAGGGCAAAAACTTTCCCGGAGGAAGCACTCTATCAGTATTATAAATCTTAGCAGGTATAACCTGAACTTTGGCCTTATTAACCAAAAATCCTATACCTTCGTATATTTTCTTCTTACTCTTTAACCTTGTACCTTCAGGAAATATAACTAGCCCTTTAGCTTCTCTCAACTTTTTAATACTCTCCTTTAAAGCAGAAACGCCTACTCCTTCTCTCTTTAAAGGTAAAGCACCTAACTGCAAAATCAAAGAAGAAAATAAAGGGATTTTAAAAAGTTCTTCTTTAGCTAAAAAATTAAGCTTACGCCGACAGGCTACTCCTAAAACTACAGGGTCTATATTGCTTAAATGATTTGAGGCTATTATAAAAGGGCCTTTTAAAGGGATATTCTCCCTTCCTTTAACCTCTATTCTAAACAACAATTTAAATAAAAATACTGCTAAAGACCTTAAAAGACTATAGAGCATTTATCATTCTTTCTCCCTGAGAAAGAAGCTGGCAAACTTTCTTTTTACTTTTTGCTTCAGCGTATATTCTTAAAATGGGCTCTGTCCCTGAAGCTCTAAACATAAGCCAGAAAGAAGGAGTTATTATTTTAATTCCGTCAAGTCTGTTTACTCTTTCTACCCCCTCTCCTAAGAGCCTATCGGGTATTTTAATCTTGTCTAAAACAGATTTTTTAACTTTTTTAAGAGGGATTGCTTTACGCAGATAAAACCATCTTCCTAAACTTTTCTCTAAATCTTTAACTAACTCCTCTAAGTTCCTTCCTTCTTGAGCTACCATTTCTAAAAGAAGTAAACCAGCCATAGTTCCATCTCTTTCGGGGATATAGTTCTTAAAACCTATCCCTCCTGCCTCCTCTCCGCCGACAAGGATATCCTCAGTCTGAAAAAGTTTGGAAATATACTTAAACCCTACAGGGGTTTCATAAAGAATTCTTCCTAAAGAAAGACTGACCGAATCTATAAGATTACTTCCTACTACTGTCTTAACAATCCCCCCGGAAAACTTCTTATTCTTTGCCAAATGTAAGGCTAAGAGAGGAAGAATTACCTGAGCATTTATAAATCTTCCTCCCTTTAATACGCAAGCAATTCTATCGGCATCACCATCTAAAACTATCCCCAAATCAAACTCACCCTTCTTCATCTCTCCTATTAATTCTTTAAGATTCTCTTCAACAGGTTCGGGTTGGCTTCCTCCAAAAGAAGGATTAAATTCTTTACGAAGATACCTAAAAGAAACTCTTCCTCCTTCAAGAACTTTCTCCAAAAAAGAATTTCCTGAACCATACATTAAATCTACCAATAGTTTAAGCTTTCTCTTTTTAATTAGAGATGTATCTACATAACTCTTTAGAAATCTTATATAGTCGGAAGAAAAATCCTTAATTTGGAGAAACCCTTTCTCTTCAGCTTCATAAAGAGAAATAAATAGAGGTTTATTTTTAAATAAAAGCTTCTCTACTTTATCAGTTATATCTCTGTCAGCTGCCCCTCCCTGGGAGGTTTTAATTTTAAGGCCATTGAAATAATAGGGGTTATGAGAAGCGGTTATCATAATCCCTAAATCTGCCTTATAATTTTTGGTAGCAAGACTGAGTAAAGGAGTGGGTATTGCCTCTGAAGAAAGGATAACTTTAATCTTGTTAGCTGAAAGCACCCCACAAACTTCTTGAGCAAACTCTTTAGATAGAAACCGGCAATCATAACCTACGGCTACTTTAAAATTTTTCTTCTTATGAGTAGTCTTTAAGTAATCGGCTATAGCCTGAGAAAGAACTCTAATGTTAGCAAAAGTAAAATCCCTGGCTATTACTGCCCGCCAGCCATCAGTGCCAAATTTTATACTCATCAACAACCCCCTTAATTTATATAGAGTTTATTTCGTAAAATATATTTTCTCACTTCCTCAGGAACAAACCATCTTACAGAAAGTCCCTTTCTTAACCTCTCTCTGATTAAAGAAGAAGAAATCTCTATCTTAGGCATCTTAAGAAAAATAACATTTTTTCCTTTTCTTTTAAGAAGAGTTCTTACCACTACCGCTAACTTAACTAACTTCTTAATCTCCTCAGGCTTATACCAAGTAGAAAAATTCTGATATAAGTCTGAGCCAATTATAAGAAACAATTTATCTTTGGGATACCTCTTCTTTAAAATCTTAAGGGTATCTACAGTATAAGAAATACCTCCTCTTTTTAGTTCTACATCACTTACTAAATAATCTTTTCTTCCTTTAAGAGCTAACTCTAACATTTTAAGCCTGTGCTTGCCTGAAACAATTTCACTCTTTCTCTTATGGGGAGGAATATTGCAGGGAACGAAAATAATTTTATCTAAATTAAGATATTCTTTTACAAACTCAGCTAAAATCATATGCCCTATGTGAGGAGGATTAAAACTTCCCCCCAATATCCCTATCTTCATCTCTAAAATTTATTATTGACGAATCTGGCCTTGACCCCAAACTATCCACTTATAAGTAGTAAGTTCTTCCAAACCCATTGGACCGCGAGCATGAAGTTTATCAGTGGAAATACCAATCTCTGCTCCTAAACCAAATTGTCCTCCATCACTGAAACGAGTAGAAATATTAGAAAATACGCACGCTGACTGAACTCCCTTTATAAACCTATCTATATTATCTACATTCTGAGTTATTATACTGTCGGTGTGAGCAGAACCATAGATATTAATATGGTCTATAGCTTCTTCAATAGTTTCAACTACCTTAACCGAAACTATCAAATCTAAATACTCAGTAGGCCAGTCTTTAGAAGTTGCTCTTTTAATCTGAGGTAAAATCTTACAAGTTTTCTGACAGCCTCTCATCTCTACTGAAAATTTAGAAAACTCCTGATAAAGAAGAGGGAGAAAATCCTGAGCCACATTCTTATGGACTAAAATAGTCTCTACAGCATTACAGACTGAAGGCCTCTGAACTTTAGCATTAACTAAAATGTTTAAAGCCTTGGTAAAATCAGCATATTCATCTACATAGATATGACAAACTCCCTTATAATGCTTTATAACCGGGATTTTAGAAAGAGAAACTACTTTCTTTATCAACTCCTCACCGCCTCGGGGAATAACTAAGTCTATAAAATTAGAGCCCTTTTTAAGCAGATAATTAACCGCTTCATAGGAGGATTCCTCTATTAAGAAGAATAAATCCTTTATCTTAAAACTTTCTAAAACCTGTCTGAGAACTCTAAATATAGCTCTATTAGAATTTAGAGAAAGACTGCCTCCTCTTAAAATAGAAACATTAGAAGATTTAAGGCAAAGTCCAATACAGTCAGAAGTAACGTTGGGCCTTGCTTCGTAAATAATAAAAATAACCCCAATAGGAACTCTCACTTTTCTAATTTCTAAGCCGTTAGGCCTTCTCCATCCCGAAATCACTTCTCCTACAGGGTCCTTAAGCAAAGCTATTTCTTGTAAAGAATTAGCCATCTCTTTTACCCTTTTTTCTGTGAGTCTCAATCTATCCACAAAACTTTTAGACTTAACTCTTTTAGCTTTAGCTACATCTTTAAGATTCTCTTTAAGAAGATATTCCTTATTAGCAAGCAAAGCCTTGCTCATCTTACAAAGAAGTTTATTTTTTAGCTCAGTATTTAAGTCAAATTTTAAAGAGGCTTTTTTTGCTCTCTCCAAAATTGAGGAAAGGTAATCTCGGGTTTTTTTATCTAACATAACTCCTCCCTGAATCTAAATTGAGGGTTAATTACCAGATTATCGCGATGAACAACTTCCGAATCAAGTTTTTCTCCCTTATTAACTACCAATTCCTGAGAATCATAATTTACCAATCCCCAGCCCAAAATTCTTCCTTGCTCATTCAAAATCTGGACAGTGTCTTTCTTCAAAAAGTCTCCCCTTACTTCCACTATCCCCTGAGAAAGAAGACTGCTTCCTTTCTCTATTAAAGCTTTCTCTGCTCCTTTATCAATTATTAATTCTCCCTTAGGCTTTCTACTGTAAGCTATCCATCTCTTTCGGGCTGAAACACCCTTCTCAGGTAAAAATACTGTTCCCCTGTCTTTCTTCTTTAAAACTATATCTAAAAGGATATCTTCCTTTCTCCCCCCAGCTATAATTGTTTTTATCCCGAAAGTTACTGCCAACTGAACTGCTTCTAATTTAGAAGCCATACCTCCTTTAGTAAAAGAAAGACATTTCTTTTTTACTTCTTTAAAAAACTCAGGTCTTACACCCCTCACTTCATTCAGAAGTTTACCCTTAAAATAAAAACCTTCTACATCAGAAAGAATTATAAGTAAATCGGCGTCAATAAGCCCAGCTACTAAAGCTGAAAGTCTATCATTATCACCAAACTTTATCTCCTCAATAGAAACAGTATCATTCTCGTTAACTATGGGGATTATTCCCTGGCTAAGGAGAGTAGAAAAGGTATTCTTAGCATTTATGTATCTTCTTCTATCCTGGAAATCATCCCAGGTAAGAAGAATTTGAGCAGAAAATTTTTTGTGCTTTTTAAATAATCTGTGGTATATATCCATAAGAATTACCTGACCTACGGAAGCTGTAGCTTGAAGTTTATTAACTTGAGAAGGAATCTTTTCTATCTTTAACTCCGAAAGCCCAGCCAAAATAGCCCCTGAACTAACTAAACAGACCTCTACCCCAGAATTAACTAATTTTACCACCTGCCCAACTACTTTACCTAAAAACTTCTCATTAATCTTTCTTCCACTGGCTAAAACACTTGAACCTATTTTGACCACCACTCTTCTTTTCTTCATCTTAAAAAAGAAAATATTTTATCTACTAACTCCTTTATCCCCATATTTTCTTTAGCTGATATCTTAAGATAGTTTTGAGGCAAATTTTTATCATTTATTTTA
>QNCG01000072.1 GCA_003644445.1 Candidatus Duberdicusella sinuisediminis
AATTTTAGCCGGAGAGAAGGAACAAACCTTTAATAAATAAACCTTTAGCTTAGGAATCTAATGTTAACAATTTTAATTGCTATAGCAATAAATTTTGTTATATTTTTTCCAACTGCCCTTGTAACTTGACAGAATGTTTTCAAAAGAAAGTGTCAAGTTGCGGCTGTAACTTGACAAAATCTTTTCAAAATAAAATGTCAAGTTAAAGAGGGATAAGGTTTACACCTGTGGTTTTCTGGTGGTGCGGGGTAAATCTTACATTGATCCCAGCAATTTTGTTGCATTGGGAAGGTTGAATTTTTATTATTCGGGAGTATAATTTAAATTATGAATATTGGGATTATTGGTCCGGGAGCGATAGGACTTCTTTTCTATTTTTTCCTTTCTCGCAAGGTTAAAGACCTCATCCTCTTAGATAAAGACAAAAGAAGAGCTCTTCTTTTAAGAAACAAAGGTTTAACTGTAGTTAAAAATTCTAAGTCTTATAAAATAAATGTAAATATAACCGCCCAACCTCAAGAATTAGAAGATAGAGAATTGTTTTTAATTTGCGTGAAGTCTTATGATACTTTAGAGGTAGCTAAGACAATAAAGTCAATTTCTCGTAAGAATAAAGATTATTTTGTATTATCCTTACAAAATGGCTTAGGTAATTTAGAGGTGCTTTCAGAAATTTTAGGTGAAGAGAAAGTTTTAGGAGGAGTTACTAATATGGGTTCTACCCTGCTTAGCCCAGGAGTAATAAAGTTTGCTGGAGAAGGAAAGACTATTATTGGAAGCTTGAAGAAAAAGACTGTGCCTGTTCTTAGGGAAATAAGAAGTGTATTTAATTCTTGTGATATCCCTACTTCTATAACTTCCGATTTAGAAGGTGCAATCTGGTCAAAGCTTTTAATAAATATAGCTATAAACCCTTTAACTTCAATATTAAGAGTAAAAAACGGAGAACTTCTTAATAATCCCCATTCTTCTCTGCTTATGCAGATGGTTTTAAATGAAGCTCACCGAATAACTAAAAGAAAGAGGATAAAACTTTTGTATAATGACCCTCAGACTAAGTTGGAAGCAGTCTGCCGGGCTACTTCGGAAAATATCTCTTCTATGCTTCAGGATATTTTAAGAGGGAAGAAGACCGAGATAGATTATTTAAATGGCGCTATCTATAAATTGGGAGAGAGTCTTAAAATCCCTACTCCTTTAAACTTTATCTTTTTTAAGTTAGTAAAAAGTTTAGAAGAAACTTCTCTTAAAAGAGTAGATTCTTTTCAAGATGAAAAGCTATGATTTATGAGGATAGAGTTTCTTCAGAGCTGGAAAAAAAGGCTAAAAGACTTCAGGGTAAAACATTTAATTTAGAAGATGTAGATGCTTCCATCCTCCAGACATTTCCTTACCAGTACCTTCAGAGACCAATTACCATAGAGCATACTACTTCTGAGTTTACCTGTCTTTGTCCTTTTTCAGGGCTTCCTGACTTTGCCAAGCTTACTATCAGATATACTCCTTTTAAAAAATGTATTGAACTTAAGTCTCTTAAATATTACTTATATTCTTTTCGTCAGGTAAAAGCTTTCAACGAGCATGTAATCAATAAGATTTTGGAAGATTTAGTAAAAGTAGTAAAACCTCGTCAGATGGAAATTATAGGAGAGTTTACTATCCGAGGTGGTATAACTAATAAGGTTTCTGCTTCTTATAAAAGAAAGGTTAAATCCCAATTCTTTCCCTAATTTGGAACAAAACTGATTCAAACACTTTTGTTTCAGGTATGGAGAATCAGGATATAGCTAAGGTATTTAGAGAAATAGCTATTATCTTAGAGTTAAAAGGAGATAATCCTTTCCGAATCAGAGCTTATCAGAAAGCAGCTCAAAATATTGAGAGCCTTCCCTTTTCCCTTAAAGATCCCTTAAGAGAGGGCCGGTTAGAAGAAATTCCTGGTATAGGAAAAGATTTAGCTGAGAAAATTAAGGAGATTATAACCACAGGGAAATTACGCCAGCACCAAACTCTTAAAAAGAGTGTGCCTTCAGGGTTAATAGAGATGCTTAGTATTCCTGGTTTAGGGCCTAAGACTGTGAAGGTAATTTACGAAAAACTTAAGATATCTGACATTAAGAGTTTAGAAAAGGCAGCTTTAGCGGGAAGATTAAAGGGTTTGCCCGGGATAAAAGAGAAGACCGAGGAGAATATATTAAAGGGGATAGCTTTAATAAAGGGAGGAAGAGAAAGGATGCCTCTTTATCAGGCTTTAAAGGTAGCTGAAAGCTTTGTTGAACCCCTTAAGAAGTTGAAAGAAGTAGAAAAGATTGAACCAGCAGGTTCTCTAAGAAGGAGGAAAGAAACTATAAAAGACATAGATATTTTGGTAGTTTCATCTAAACCTTCTAAGGTTATGGATAATTTTGTGAACCTGCCTAATGTAAAAGAGGTTTTAGCAAAAGGAGAGACTAAGTCTTCGGTAATTTCTCGCCAGAATATTCAAGTAGATTTAAGAGTGGTAGAAAATGCCAGTTTTGGTTCAGCTTTAATGTACTTTACTGGTTCAAAAAATTTTAATATTTCTTTAAGAACCTATGCTTTAAAGAAAAATTATAAGATAAATGAGTATGGAGTTTTTAAAATAGAAAAGAATAGAGAGAAAAGAGTTGCTGGAGAGACTGAAGAAGAGATATTTAAATTATTTGGTATGGATTATATCTTACCTACTTTGAGAGAAGATAGAGGAGAAATAGAATTAGCTTTAAAAGGAAGGCTTCCTAAAGTGGTGGAGTTGAAAGACATAAAAGGAGATTTACATGTCCATTCAAAATACAGTGATGGTGCAGCTAGTTTAACTGAACTCAGCTGTCAAGCTCAGGAAAAAGGTTATAAATACTTAGGAGTTTGTGACCATTCTCAAAGTCTTAAGGTAGCTAAGGGGTTAGATATAAAAACTCTTTTTAAGAAAATAGAGGAAGTAAGAAGGTTAAATAAAAAATTTAAAGATTTTTATCTTCTAACTGGAGCTGAAGTGGATATTCTCTCTGACGGAAGTTTAGACTATCCTGACGAAGTCTTAAAGGAGTTAGACTTAGTAATAGCTGCAATCCATACCGGATTCAAACAATCTAAAAGCCAACTTACCCGGAGAATACTTTCTGCCATAAAGAATAGGTATGTCCACATTATTGCTCATCCTACCGGCCGACTTTTTGGGGTGAGAGATTCTTACCAGATTGATTTAGATGAGATTCTTTCTGCCTGTTCAGATTATAATGTGGCTTTAGAGATAAATGCCTATCCTCAGAGGTTAGATTTAAATGATATAAATTGTAAAAAAGCCAAAGAAAAGAAGGTAAAATTAGCTATAGGCACAGACGCCCATATTATTGAGCAGCTTTCAGCTGTAGAGTTGGGAGTCTGGATTGCTCAAAGAGGTTGGTTAGAAAAAGAAGACCTTCTTAATAGTTTAGACCTTCAGAGATTACTTAAATGGCTGAGAAGTAAAAAATGAGAAGAAGACTTTTAATTAAGCTCACCATATTCTTTAGCTTTTTTTTAGTTGCAGGCTGTATTCACAAGGAAAGACTTTACAAGAAAACTTTTATTTCCCTGGGTACTTTTATTGAAGTTTCTTCTCCCTATAAAAAAGCTTTACCTTTGGTATTTTCCACTTTTAAAAGATTAGAAAGAATTTTTAATATTTACAGCGAGAATTCTCAAATTTCTCAGGTTAACCAGCAGGCAGGAGTAAAGCCAGTTAAAGTAGATAGAGAGTTAATTGAGGCAGTTAAGTTAGCTAAAGATTTGTACAAGATAACCGAAGGAGCTTTTGATCCTTCAATAGGAAGGGCTATTTTATTCTGGAAGGAGAAGATAAAGAACAAAGATCAGCGAGAAGTTTCTGAAAGTAAAACCGATTATCTTAAAACTTTCAGGGGGATTGAACATATTAAAATAGACGAAGCTAAGCAAACTATCTTTATAGATAAGAAAGGCCTTATCTTAGACTTAGGAGGAATGGCTAAAGGTTATATAGTAGATAAGGCAGTTCAGGTTTTAAAGAAGAACAATATAGACTCTGCTCTTATAAATGCCGGCGGAGATATATATTGCTTAGGAAAAAGATTTGGTAAATCCTGGTGTATAGGTGTAAGAAACCCTAAGACTTTATCCAGTATAATTGAGACTTTAAATATAGAAGATGCGGCTATAGCTACTTCCGGAGATTATGAACAATTTTTTCAATATAAAGGAGAGAAGTTTTCTCATATAATTGACCCTAAGACTTTATTTCCTGTGGAGGGGAAAGTTAGGAGTGTGACGGTAATTGCTCCTAATGCTACTACTGCTGATGGTTTGGCTACGGCCTTTTTTGTGATGGGTGAAGATGGGGTTTTGAAGTTTTTAGAGAGAAATCCTTCTAACATTAAGATTTTTCTGATAGAAGAAGGGGAAGGAGGGCTTCATATTCATTGCTTTGGTCCTCTTTAAAGGGATTTACCTCTTCTTCCTGGGTCAAGATGTTAAATTTTTACAGCCTGAAAGGGTTAAAATTCATACCTGCCCTTTTTGATACTCTCTCTGATTAAGGAAGCAGTCTATTTGTTTATTAAGCCTGTTAAAAATTATTTCATTGATAATTTAATAAAAATTAGAAATTGAAAATTGAAAAATCCCCCCTTCTATATATTTCGTCCGCCTTAGCGTACATATTTCTATCAATTTCTATTAAATTTCTAATTCTTCAATCTCCAATTAAAAATTAAGTCATTGATAATTTAATAAAAATTAGAAATTGAAAATTGAAAATCCCCCCTCTCCTTAAAATCAGGTGCTTAAAATACAGGATTTGTATTTAGAGGTTATGCCGGTTTTGGGGAGGCAAACATAAAATTAATATAATATTTGACATAACTTATTATATGTATTATACTTTAATC
>QNCG01000073.1 GCA_003644445.1 Candidatus Duberdicusella sinuisediminis
GAGACTGTACTGGAATTTACAGGAATAACCCCATAAACAAAGGCTACCCCCCAAGAAAGAAGATAATCTTTAAATAATTTAAAGATTAAAACAAATAATAGTAAAATATTTAAGAGGTGAAATATCAAATTAGTAAGATGAAATCCCCCAGGGTTATCTTTCCAGAGAAAATAATCCCAACTAAAAGAAAGAAGAACTAAGGGACGAAAATAATCAGACTGACCTTTTCTTATACCTTTACTCCCTAAACTAAAGAAAGGCGAACTAAAAAACTTAGGAAGGTATTTAAGGCTATGAATGTAATCGTTTTCTAAGATAGAAATCTTATCATCCCAGATAAATTCTCCCTTTAAAGAGTTAAAATAGACCAGAAAACAGGCAAAAATAAGCAGGATATTTAAGAAAATCTTATTCTTAAACATAGAATTACCCCTTAAATTATACTTTGCTGGAGAACAAAAGTAAAGGCTCAAAGTAACTCCTCTATAAAGAAAACTTAAGGCTTTACTTAGAGTGGGAAAGAAGATTTCTGAAGGGTTATATCTTGCTCAGTGTTTACCAGGGTAAAGTAAACTCTTACTTTCCTCTTAAGAAGCTTTCTTTAGAAGGGCTTTTTGGAATTTAAAAAAATTCAAAAATATGGTAAACTTTAAAGTGGGTTGTTATGGAAAAAAAAGGGTTTACTTTAGTAGAAATTCTGATAACTACCTTCTTGGGGGTAACTGCCTTAGGAGTAATCCTTAACAGCTTAATATCCACTGCTTATCTCTTAGATATATCTCAAGAAGAAGAAATTGCCAGTTATCATCTAACTAATCTTGCCGAAAGAATTCTGGCTACTCCTTTAGATTATGTAACTGACCGGTTTCCTCCTGGAGTAGAAGATGGACCTTCAGATAACCCCTATGCGGATATAGTGGGTGGCTACAGCCTAAATAACGAACACATTACTGTAACTTACCCTAACCCTGATGCTGAACCTTTAGAATTAAAAATAACTCTTAGCTGGCAGGACAGAAAGGGAAGGACTCACACCCGGTCTCTGTCTACTTTTAAAAGTAGGTGATTATGAATAAAAAAACTTTCACTCTTATAGAAGTAATCATAACTTTAGCCATCTCTATAATAATCATCTTAACTCTCTCTAACCTCTACTTTACTGGCTCAGAATTAGAACAGATAAGTAATATCAAGACTGAGTTGGAGACTACAGGAAGAATAGCCTTAGACATAATGACTAATGAACTTAAAAATACTACCCGAACTTCTTCTCAAAATCCTTCTCCTAATGTCACTATAACTTCAGGCCCTAACCAGAAACAACTGAGACTCTATCTTCCCGAAACAGACAGTGAAGGCAATGTAGTAGTAGACGAAGATGGTGAAATCATCTGGGATACTAATAATCCCATACATTATCAGTATATACCAGGCCAGAAAGAGCTGAGACGCTTAGAAGGAGGAGAACAAAGAATTATCTGTAGTAATGTAAGCGACGTAGATTTCAGTGATATAACCTTGGATAACTCTTTGTATATAAACGAAATAAAGATTACTCTAACTTTGAGCAAGAACACTCCTACTCAAAGGGAAGTATCAGTAACCTTAACTTCTTTAGTAAAACTTAGGAATTAACTATGAATATAAAAAAATCTAAAAATTCTCAAGTTCTTATATTAACCTATCTTTTTATATCGGTATTAATTGCAGTCTCAACCAGCCTTCTCTTTAAAGCGGTAAATAAAAGAAATACTACTTTGAGACAAAGGCAGATTAAAGAAACTTTCTATCTGGCTGAAGGAGCCATAGAATATGCTATAGATTCATTCCGAGAAGCAATTGCCAACTTCCAGATATCTCCGGACATTCAAAATTATGATGTAGAAGTTAGCTACCAAACTCTTAATAACTTCACTGTAGAAGTAAATATCCAACGTAAAGAAGACACCGACCGAATAGTTATAGAAAATGGAACTTATGTCTATGTCCGTAATTATGAAATTATAGCTGAAGTTGCCCATCCCGAAAATAGCAGTATAAGTTTAACTCTTCATCAGATAATTGCCCGCAGATTAATCCCCGCCTTCCAACATGCAGTATTTTACAATAATGACTTAGAAATTCTTCCTGGCCCTAATATGACTCTTTCGGGAAGAATCCATTCTAACCGTGATATTTATATAGATTCCAATAATACCTTAACTGTGGACTCTTTTTATCTGCACTCAGCAGGAGATATATTCAACAGAAGAAAAGATCAAGACAGAGAATCTCCGGGAGATGTAAGAATCCGAGTAGATAAACCTGGCAGTCCTCAATACGAATATATGAACGGCTTAGATAGTGATGACCCTAACTGGACTCAGGAATCTCAAGACCGCTGGAGAGGGACAGTGCAGACTGCTGTCCACGGTGTAACTGAACTTACTACACCTTCAGTAGGCTCAATAGACTCTGACGGTTATTATGCTAACCAGGCAGATGTAGTTATAATAAATGACACTATATATAAAAACGGAGAAACTCTGGTTGAAGGTGTAGATTACCCAACAGGGGCTATAACCCACACTACTACTTTTTATAACAATCGAGAAGGAAAGTATGTAAAGATGACTGAGATTGATTTAAGAAAACTTGCTGGTTATGCTGAAGGAGACCCTGAAGGCTCACCCAGCTTTCCTAACAATCTCCCTTCTAATGGATTAATCTACGCTACCCGCACTGACTCCGGAAACTATCAACCTGGCATAAGACTTAAAAATGGAGAAAAAATTTATAGAGAAGGGGGTCTTACCACAGTAACTAACCAACCTTTATATATCCAAGGAGACTACAATACCCAAGACTCCCAACCTTCAGCGATAATTGCTGATGCTCTTAATATCCTTTCTAATAACTGGAATGATAGTAATAGCACCCAGAATCTCTCCCAAAGAACTGCCTCAGAAACTACGATTAATTGTGCTTTTATTGCCGGAATTGACGAAACTACTCCTGGGCATTATAATGGAGGTCTAGAAAATTATCCCCGGCTCCATGAGAAATGGTCCGGAGTAAATCTTAATATTTATGGCTCCTTTGTGGCTCTCTGGGAAAGCCAGGTTGCTCAAGGAGCCTGGCATTACGGCAATCCTCAATATCAAGCCCCTATCCGTAACTGGCATTATAACACTCTCTTTGATGATCCTGCTAACCTTCCTCCCTTTACTCCTTGGGCAGTAGAAGCACAAAGAATTGCCTGGTGGAAAGAGTAATTTCAAGTCTCATTCAGAAGAAAGAGAGGAACCCTTTATCTGCCAATCTTCAAGAATATACTCGGAATCAAAGAAAAGATAAATCTTATCGGAAGAAAACCAGCTGCTCTCTCCTCTCTTGTAAACCCATCTTTCGAGGTTGCCTTCAGGGATAACTACTACTGGGGGAGGATAATCTTTAAGAAATTCTTCTTTAGATAAACCTTTCTTTAACTCTCCTTTTTCAATAGCTTCTTTTATCTTTAAAAAATTCTCAGTCTCCTCTTTTAAAGTTTTTTCTTTAAGTTTATCGGATTTGCCCAATTCTATCAAGGGCTTAAGAGAGGATAAACTTACACAACCAGTAAAGGAAATTAGCAAAATCACTCCTAAAAATCTTAGCTTCATTCCACTTCTCCTAAAATAATTGTGATATCGTCGTGCTGAGGCATACCTCTATAAAAATTAAAGCACTCTTCTTTTAATTTGTCAACTAAACCTTGTAAGTCTAAATCTGAGTAGTTTAAGATAATTTCTTTTACTCTTTCTAAACCGAACTCCTCAGATTTCTTATTCTTAGCTTCAGTTAAACCATCAGTATAGAGAAGAAACCTGCCCTTAGGATTTAAAGGGAATTTTTCCTCCTCATATTCTAAGAACTCGCTAATCCCTAAAGGAGGCCCGGAGGAAAACTCAAGCTCTAAAACTTTTTTTTCTTGAGAATTATAATAGATTACTGGAGAATGCCCTGCTGAAGAACCTATGATTTTCTTTTCTTTTGTATCTAAAACTAAATAGAAAGCAGTAACGAACCTTCCTTCTAAGACTTTAGCCAACTCTTTATTTAACTTAGTTAAGACCCCAGAGGGAGAAGTCTTATCCTTAGCAAAAACTCTGAATAAAGATACTGTCTGGGCCATAATTAAGGAAGCAGGGACTCCTTTTCCAGAAACATCACCAATAAATATACCTAACTTCTCTTCATCCAACCTAATTAAATCGTAAAGGTCTCCAGCTACAAATTTGGCCGGTTTAAAGAAGGTAGCTATCTTAAGGGAAGGGATTTCTTCCAATTTGAGAGGAAGGAAACTCTCCTGAATCCTGCGGGCAATATCTAACTCCTTCTCCAACAACTCCCTTCTTCTTACTTCCTGAAGAATCCTAAAAAGAGTAATGCCGACATAGACAAACCCAATGATTACTAAAGGCAGAAAGAGATTAATCCAGAGTCCTGCCCCGACAAAAACTAAGGTATTTAATAAAAAATAAACTAAGCCTAAAGCCAGGTTATAGAGAAAGGAAGAAAGGGGTTTAAACCTTAAAGATATAATTAAGGACAATAAAAAAATAACTGTGTTAACCAAGAGATTAAAGGAAAACCCCCCAGGTACTATGAACTTTTTATTCAAGATGCTATTAAATACACTGGCTTGAAGCCCCACCATGGGGTAAAGGTTTTCTA
>QNCG01000074.1 GCA_003644445.1 Candidatus Duberdicusella sinuisediminis
AGACGCTTTAGTTCTTCAGACATTCTATTGAAACTTTCTGCCAGTTCTCCTATTTCACCCTTTCTTTTAAAACTTACTCTTGCAGAAAAATCGCCATCAGCTAATTTTTTAGATGCTGAAACTAACTCTTTTAAAGGATAAGACAAATTCTTTGAAAAAAAGAAAGCCCCTAATAGAGAAAGAAAAGTCATAAAAATTACTATCCCAAAGATTCTGTTTTTTAAGTTATTAAGCAATTTATTTATATCTTTCAAAAACAGGCTCACCCTCAAAACACCTAAAAACTTTTCTTTTGATTTAACAGGTATTGCCACATATAGCATCTCTTCTTTTACTGTAGTGCTAAAGCGTAAAGATTTGCCAGAACCTTTTATTTTAGCTTGCTTAACTTCCGGCCTATCATTGTGGTTTTCCATAAACTCAGGGTTCTTTTCTGAATCTGCTAAAACTTCTCCTGAAGGAGCAATAATTGTAATTCTTGTTTTTATATCTCTGCCTATCTCTTTTACTAAGGAATCTAATCTCTTGAAATCTTTTTCTTCTATAAGAGGCAATACTTTAAGTTTAAGTGTGCAGGCTAAATTTTTAAGGTCTAAAGATAGTGTATTTATGTAATGGTGTTTTATTGTCCTAAAAGAGAAAACAAACACCAAAGTTGAAAGTGATAAGATAATCAGGCAAAAACTAAAAAAAAATTTAAAGAATAGGGATTTTTTCATTCTTCTACCTTATAACCTATGCCTCTTACATTTTTTATAAATTTTTTCGCTTTTCCTAATTTTTCTCTTAAATTTTTAATATGGACATCTATGGTTCTGTCTAAAACTGCCTTTTCCTCCCCCCATAAATGGTTTAGAATCTGGTCTCTTGTAAATACCCATCCTTTTTTAGAAGTCAATATTTTTAAAATTCTGAATTCAGTTGGGGTCAAATCTATTTTTTTATTCTCTACAAAAACCTCAAATTTATTAAGATCTATTAAGAGAATATCGCCTATTTTAATCTTTTTACCAGAATCTTGTGTTTTTCTTCTTAAGACTGCTTTCACTCTGGCAACCAACTCTCTTGGGGAGAAAGGTTTAGTTACATAATCATCTGCTCCCAACTCTAACCCTAAAACTTTATCTGTCTCAGAGGCACGAGCAGTAAGCATAATAATAGGAATAGATTTAAGATCCTCTTTTGATTTTAAATATTTGCAAATTTCAATACCATCTGAATCGGGAAGCATAAGGTCTAAGATTATAAGGTCAGGTATTTTAGAAGATAAGAATTTAAAGAAGCCTTCAGTATTTAGGAATCCTTTAACTTTAAAATTAACTTTAGTAAGATGCAACGATACAAGCTCTAAAATATCAGGTTCATCATCTATTACTGCTATCAATTCATTCATTTTTCTCTGTTAAAATGGAGTTTTAAAAGTTTTTCTTTACTAAATCTTAATTGTTTACCAATTTTAATTGCAGGAATTTTGCCTTCTTTAACTAAACGATAAAGAGTAACTTTATGAATTTTTAAAAATTTAGCCGCTTCTTTTGGAGTTAAAAGTTCTTCCATATAAAAATCCAACAATTTTTGATAACATTATATAATTTTAGATAACATTTGTCAATCTCCCGTTCCTTAGCTGTTGTTACAATAACAAAATCTTAAAAATAATTACTAAAACAAAATGTTTTTAGTCCGGGTGAATCTGCCTTCAGGGGAATTGGATATAAGAAAGGAAAGTATACTCACAGAAGAAGACAGAAGTTTTTAAGGAATAGGAGGTAAGATAAGGTTTAAAGCAGTTCCTACCACCACTGTAGTAATCAACATTATAAGAATTGACTTAAATGTATCTTTTAAGCCCAGTTCCTTGAAGATAACCATAAAAGTAGCAGCACAAGGAAAGTATATAGCCAGAATAGTTGAACTGATGATTAACTCCTTGGTAGTAAGATTTAAAGGAGCCAGCATCCCTACTGCTACATCTTTCCTCAAAAATCCTACTAACAAAGCAGAAATTGTCTCTGAAGGCAAACCCCATAAATTTTTAAAAAGTGGTGAAAGCAAAAAAGCAAGAACCTCTATAATTTTTAATTGATAAAGAATATTCACTAAGAGGACCCCCAAAAGGACATAAGGCAGAGCCGAACCTAAAAACCCCTGGGCCCTTATGGCGAGTTTTTTAACTATGGCTAAGGGGTGAGGGATTCGGTAAGGAGGTATCTCTAAAGTTAATTCCGGGCTTTCTCCTTTTAAAAAGAAATTGAGAATTCTTCCCAGGCTAAACCAGAGAAAAATTAAAGTAAAAAAGACTATCCCTAAATATTGCCCGCCTCTCTCTCCTACTAACCCTGTTATCATAGCAATCTGAGCCATACAAGGCACAGCTATAGCCATTAAAGTAACTGCAATAAACTTTTCTCTTCTTCCTACTAAAAGCCGGGTAGCTAAAGCTCCGGGAACATTACACCCTAACCCTAAAACCATCGGTAAGATAGCATAACCGTGAAGGCCTAATCGGTGCATAATATTATCTACCAAAACTGCCAAACGGGGCAAATACCCCCAATCTTCGAGGAGCCCTAAGATAAGGTAAAAACTAACAATATAAGGTAAAACCTGAGCTATAGGAATAAATAAACCGGTAGTCAAAAGGCCAAAAGAAACTCCTAAATCAATTTTCCCCTCAATAAGCTCACCAATAAGAATATCGTGAATAAACCCTTTTCTTCCTAAAAATTGACTTAAATCTGTCATTAAAGGAAGCCATAAATTATTAAATAAAGGCTCAAATAATTTTTCGATAAGGCCCTCGCCAATAAATCTTATAAGTTTAAATGCTAAATAAACTATCCCTAAACCTGCTCCTAACCCCCAGACTGGATGCACACTCAAATCAGAAAGAATCTCTAAAAAAGTATGGTGGCGATGATGTAAAACCTGAACTTCCTTGATAATCTCGCCAATCTTTTCCCACCTTTCTTTGCTAGTTTCAAGGTGAAAAGGTTGAGGAGGTTTTAGGTCTCCTAAATTTTCTAATAACTCTTTAATTCCCTCGCCAGTTAATCCACAAGTAGGAACAACCTTAACTCCTAAAAGAGCTTCTAATTTTTTAACATCAATTTCTATGCCCCGGTGCTGGGCATCATCCCACATATTTAAAGCCACAATTATTGGCAAACCTTTTTCCAGAAGCTGGAGAGTTAAGTTAAGATTTCTCTCTAAATTAGTAGCATCTACTACATTAATAATTAAACAATTTTTCTCCTGAAGTAAGGAACAGGCAACTTCTTCAGCCTTACTTAAAGGCTCTAAAGTGTAAGTACCTGGTAAATCTACAACTAAGAATTTTTCTTCTTTTAACTGTAAATACCCCTGAGTAAACTCTACGGTTGTGCCGGGATAATTGGCTACAGTCACCCTTGCTCCTGTAAGCCGAGAAAAAATTGCTGATTTACCCACATTAGGATTTCCTACCAAAAGTATCTTTCTCATCTTTCTTCTAGTTTAACTAAAATCTTGCTACTCACTCCTTTCCCTAGAGCAATCTGGATATTATCAATTTTTACTACTTGCGGGCCTCTTAAAATTTGAGAACTTAATTTGGTAATTTCCTTACCCTTTCTCAAACCTAAATCTTCGAGGCGCTTAATAAAGCCTCTACCTCCTTGAACTTCTACTATCACTCCTGTTTCTCCTGGGTGCATCTGAGAAAGTGTCTTAATGTTCTCCATTATTACTTTTTATTATTTTCTAAAGACTCTACTAGCTCTTTAAGTTTCTGAAAGGTCTGCTTGCTTATTGAATGTTCCATCTTGCAGGCATCCTCTTTGGCTGTCTGAGGACTTATCTTTAAAACCTCTCTTAAAAACTTGATTAAGGTATTGTGGCGAGCCTCAATCTCCCGGGCTAAAGCCTTACCTTGAGGGGTTAATTCTACATACCCATATCTTTCGTGAGTAATTAAGCCTCCTTTAGAGAGCCGGGCTAAAGCATTGTTTACACTAGAAGTCTTTACTCCCAGCTTCTTAGCTACATCTTTTACTCTTACTACTTTCTTGACCTTACTCAGAGAACCTATAGCCTCTAAGTAGTCTTCCATGTTGGGAGTAAGAACTTTTCTCACCATAAATTGTTAGCCTCCTCTTACTTTGTTAGACAATTCTAACATAAACATTCTTTCTGTCAAATAGTTTTAAGGTGAAGCGTTATATTAACTGGGTCTATTTTTAAAAGCAAATCTTACCCAATCTAGGCCTTTTGTATAAACACCCGCCAATTCTAGGGGAGATTTTCCATTTTTATATCGATGATTATCTCTACAGTCAGTATAAGGTTTTCTGCCAAAGGCAGATCCGCCTCTGGCGGAAAAACTGATAGACACCCATTAGATTAAAATATCCTTCTGTAGCTTTTAAATTATTTCCCAATCCTTCTATAGTCTTTAGCCTTCTTCATATTTTTACATTATATAGAGAGTTAGGATAAAAATAGCAACAGTTAATCAAACGCTGCCTAAAAATACAGGAGGTTAGCCTTTTTTATTATTCTGTCAAGGAAAAGTCCACAAAATATTTTACGTTATCTTTCCTGGCGTCTCCCTATTTTTTCAAAGTATCTAACCACTGGATTTTTAGCTAAAT
>QNCG01000075.1 GCA_003644445.1 Candidatus Duberdicusella sinuisediminis
AAATAAGTCTATTCCCAAAGAAAAACCCAAGAGCCGGGAAAGAACTGGTCCGTAAAAATACATTGTTTTAGTTAAAGTTATCTTCAGTTAAAATTATCTACTGAACTCTGAGAAATATTTTTTAATGGTGGAGGTGCGGGGATTCGAACCCCGGTCCTTAGATAAACTCTCTTAAAGTCCTACAAGCTTAGTCTGGGTTTAATTCTTAGTTGATACCTACCCCCCAGACAGGGTTGTATCAACGCAGGCTTTTTTAGGTCTTCAGCCCTGCAAAGCCTAACCCGGACTGAACTAGCCTGAATGTTAAACCCTTAATCTCCCCCAGGCAAGGAAGATTAAGAGCCCTGCTTAGTTTAAGATGTAAGCAGGAGTAACTCCTGAAAAAATAGGAGCTGCCTTTATTTTTTCTGCGGTTTTTTTAACGAGTAAACCGCAGAAAACTCGGCCTGCCCTCTAAGAGAGCTTATCTAAGTCGAAACCCGTCACCCCCTTTTTCTTTGTAATTATATTATACCATATCTTTTTGGATTTAGGATCTTTTCTTCTTATTAACTAAAAGTTCTTGGATATTCTTTTTATGGCGGATAGTTATGAACGAGAAAATAAGAAAAGAGAGAATTTTGAATTCTAAAGGTATATTTTGCAGAGATAGACAGCTTATAAAAAAAGTCAAAGAAGTAATAATTGAAGCTAAACCTACTATTCTAAAAATAAGAAAAACAGCTATCCAGCTCCCCAGGCTAATCAAAAGGGGTATTCTTAGAAAAGGCAGCCCCCCGCTTAAAGCAGTAATAACCCCTAAACTGGTAGAGACTCCTTTACCTCCTTTAAATTTTAAAAATACAGGCCAGTTGTGCCCGGTTATGGCTAAAAGGGCTGTGATTATAGCTGAAATATTTATAAATTTATTTTCTGGTTGTAGAAAAAAGAAGACCAATATTACCGGCAAGAACCCTTTAAGAAAATCTAAGATAAATACCAGCACCCCCCATTTTAATCCCACTACCCTAACTACATTAGTAGCTCCGATATTCCCTGAGCCAAATTTTCTTACATCTAAGCCTTTTACTTTTTTAGATATAATTAAGCCGAAAGGCACAGAACCTGCAAGATAGCTAAGAACTGCTAACGTGATTATTTTTACCCCTCCCCACCAGAAAGTCATGGATGTGAACCCGCAGATGAAGGGAAAAAATATCCCTAAAAGTAGTACCCAAAAGCCACCCTGTCCTTTCAGGGAAAGGGCGGAGTTAAGCCGTGGGGTGGGGTTTACTATCAAAGACATTTAAAGCTTTAACTCCTCTTTTTATATATAGAAATCCCGAAATAAGTGTAAATACACAGGCCAAAATTCCCACATAATTAGAAATCCTTAATTCTAAAAGAATACTCAAGATGGTAGACATCTGGAAAAAAGTAGTAAGTTTTCCCCAGATATTAGGAGTTAGGGGGATTTCAATTTTTAGAAAGAATAGGACAACTATACCTAAGAGAATTATTAAGTCTCTGCTTATTATTATCAGGACTACTGATAAAGGTAGTTTATACTGCAAAGGCAGAGATTCTCTTAAAGCATAGAGCCAGATGAATCCATTAAGAAGCAAAAGTTTATCAGCAAGAGGGTCTAAGACTTTCCCTAAAGATGTTTTTTCTCGTTTAATCCTGGCAATTATACCATCAGCAAAGTCAGTAATCATTGCAAAGAAAAATATAGATAAAGCCAGCCACTTTAATTGATAGTATTGAGGGTTTTTAGCATAGTAAATTAGAGAAGCAATAAAAAAGGGTATAGTTAATATTCGGGATAAAGAAATTTTGTTAGCAAACCCCATCTTACTTAATCATCCCTATTCTTTTGGAGGGCCACCAGATAAGAATAGCCTTACCCAAGATATCTTTAAAATTAAGAAAACCCCAATACCGGCTATCTTTGGAAGAAGCACTATTATCTCCCAAGACAAAGTAACAATTTTTAGGAATTTTTATTTTTTCTCCTTCTTCTCCATATTCGCCAAAATTATAGTAAAAATTCTTAGCTATGGAAGGAAGACTCACTTCCTTGCCATTTATATAGATTGAACCATACTTTATTTCTAAGGTTTCTCCAGGTAAACCTATTACTCTCTTTACATAAGCTTTATTTCTTTCGGCTGGAGAGATAAAAACAATTACTTCTCCTCTTTTAGGCTTTCTATAACCGGGTATTCTTATCCCAATAAAGGGTATCCGGGGGCCGTAGATAAATTTACTTACTAAGATTCTGTCGCCGGGTATAAGGGTAGGAACCATAGAAGTGGTGGGTATTTTGTAGAGTTCAAAGAAGAATATCCTTACGCATCCTGCTAAAAGAAAAGCTATAAGAATAGATTCTCCCCACTCTCTTAAGGCTGATTTTTTCTTTCGGGGTTCTTTCTTCATTGTTTTAAATTTTTAAAATCTCTAAAAAAGCTTCTGAGGGAATTTGTACCCTGCCTAAAGTTTTAAGTTTCTTTTTTCCTTCTTTTTGTTTTTCCCAGAGTTTTCGTTTTCGGGTAATATCTCCTCCATAACATTTACTAGTCACATCCTTTTTTAGAGCGGGGATTTTTTCAGAAGCGATAATCTTAGAACCAATAGCTGCCTGGATATTTATTTCAAATACATGCCGAGGTATTAATTCTTTTAACTTTTGAAGAACTTTTCGCGAAATTCTCTCTGCTTTATCTTTGTGGACTAATAAGGAAAATACTCCCGAAGGATTTCTGTTAAAGAGTATATCCACTTTTACTATTTCGGATTTGCGATAACCTATAAATTCATAATCTAAAGAACCATAACCTTTAGTAATAGATTTTATATTGTCATAGAAATCAATTACAACTTCCTGAAAAGGTAGTTCAAAGATAATATTTAATCTATCTCCTCCTAAATAGTCCATTTTTTTAAAAATACCTCTTTTAGATTTAGCCAATTCACAGATAGCTTGCATATATTCTAAGGGAGATAATATTTTCGCTTCGATAAAAGGTTCTCTTACTTCTTTTATCTGAGAAGGCGAGGGAAATTTTTGAGGATTTTCAATAAAAATAGTCTCCTCTTTTTTGGTTACTATTTGATACCTAACATTAGGGGAAGTAAGGATAACATCTAAATTATATTCTCTTTCTATTCTCTGATGAATAATCTCCATATGGAGAAGTCCCAAAAAGCCCCCCCTAAATCCTGGGCCTAAAACTTCGGAATTGTCAGGTTCATAAGTAAAAGAAGGGTCAGATAATCGAAGTTTTTCCAAACTGGCTCTTAAGTTTGAGTAATCTTTGGGAGAGTTGGGGAAGATTCCACAGAAAACCATAGGAGTTAATCTTTTATACTTAGGAATGTTTTGGGAAGTAGGGTTAAGGGGGTCAGTAATGTAGTCAGGGATGTTTATTTGAGAAGGGTCTTTGATGTTGCAGGAAATTACCCCTATTTCTCCAGCAGTTAAAATCTCTCTTTTCTCTATATGAGGCTTAAAAATCCCTAATTCTTCTATTTCGTAAATTGTGCCTTTAGAGAGGAGTTTTATTTTTTTTCTTTTACTAATTTCACCTTCTAAGATTCTTACGAATAAAAGTACTCCTTTAAAAGGGTCATATTGAGAATCAAAAAGAAAAGCTCTTAAAGGCTGGTTTATTTCTCCTTGAGGGAGAGGGGCTTCTTTAATTATTCTCTCTAAAAGCTGGCTTACTCCCCTTCCATCTTTGGCTGAGATTAAGGATATTTCTTCTTCAGCGAAACCAAATGCTTCTTTTAACTGAGACTTAGTCCTTTCAATTTGGGCTTGAGCTAAATCAATTTTGTTAATTGCGGGAATTATTTTAAGATTTTTTTCTGTAGCTAAGTAATAGTTAGCCACTGTTTGAGCTTCTACCCCTTGAGTAGCATCTACCAAAAGGACGGCTGTCTCTACCGCTCCTAAGGATTTGGCTACTTCGTAGCTAAAATCTACATGACCGGGAGTATCTACCAAATTAAGAATATAGGTTTTGCCTTCAAAGGGAAAATTTAATCTTACTGCTTTAGCCTTTATAGTGATACCCCTTTCTCTTTCTAACTCCATACTATCTAAGACTTGTTCTTTAAATTCTTTGTTGTTTATAGCTTGAGTTATTTCTAAGATTCTGTCAGCAAGGGTGGATTTGCCGTGGTCGATATGGGCTATTATACAAAAATTCCTTATTAAATTTTTATCTATTTCCATATTCTTGCTTTTCTAAAACAATATTGTAAATTTTACTTACTACTTCTTCTATTTTAAGGTTAGTGGTATCAATATATATGGCATCTTCTGCTTTCTTTAGAGGAGAGACTTTTCTGGTAATGTCTGCTTCATCTCTTTTTCTCAAATCCTCTCTTAATTTATCTTCCTCTATCTTAATATTTTTTTTCTTGAAATCAAGAGCCCTTCTTCTTACTCTCTCTGAAAAATCTGCGTCTAAGTATATCTTTACTTGGGCATAAGGAAAG
>QNCG01000076.1 GCA_003644445.1 Candidatus Duberdicusella sinuisediminis
AAATATTTTTTTCTTAAAAATCAACCCCCCCCCTGAAAATTTAATATTTTTTTGACTTTTTTAGATTTAAATGGTAATATTTCCTAAAAAAGATATGGGTATAACTAAAGAAGTAGTTAAACACATAGCTCAGCTTTGTCGAATAGAATTAGACCAAGAAGAGCTCAATTATTACTCTTCTCAATTAGGTAAGGTATTAGAATATATAGAAAAGATTAACCAGCTTAATTTAGAAGAAACCTCCTTTGAATTTAATCCCCATACTCAAACTAATGTCTACAGAGTCGATAAGTCTGAAAAATTCTTTAATTTACAAGGTCTTCTTAAAATATTCCCTGAACGAGAAAATAACTTCATTAAAATTCCCAAAGTAATTGAGTAAATTATGGAGATTCATAAACTTTCAGGCTGGGAAATTTCTCAAAAGATAAAAAATAAAGAATTGACCTTAAATAGGGTAATCTCCCTTTTTAAGGAAAGGATTAGAAGATTTAATCCCCAGCTAAATTCTTTAGTCTCTTTGTTTGAAGATGTAGAACCACCCTCGTCAGAATCTTCCTCGGAATTGTGGGGAGTGCCAATTTTAATAAAAGACAATATCTGTATAAAAAATAGAGAAATAACCTGTGCTTCTAAAATCCTAAAGGGGTTTATATCTTGTTATGATGCTACAGTAATAGAAAAAATTAAAAAAGCAGGCTTAGTAATTTTAGGGACTACTAATATGGATGAGTTTGCTTTTGGTTCTTCCTGTGAAAATTCCTGTTATGGCCCAACTCTTAATCCTTACAATAAACAGTATGTTCCTGGAGGCTCTTCCGGAGGTTCAGCTGCAGGAGTAAGTGCCGGGTTTTCTCCTTTAGCTTTAGGTTCGGATACCGGGGGTTCAATTCGTCAACCAGCAAGTTTTTGTGGAGTGGTGGGGTTTAAACCTACTTACGGAAGAGTTTCCCGCTACGGATTAGTAGCTTTTGGGTCAAGTTTGGATGTGATTGGTCCTTTAGCTCGGGATATAAGAGATATAGCTTATTTATTGGAAATAATTTCTGGCTGGGATGCCAAAGATTCTACTTCTTCTGTTCAGGAAAAAAGACCATTCTCCTCAGCTTTAGAGGATAATATTAAAGGGTTAAAAATAGGTTTACCTAAGGAATATTTTGTAGCAGGTCTAAATAAAGAAGTGGAAAAAAATGTTAAAGAAGCTATAAAAGTTTTTGAATCTAAGGGAGCTTATATTTCGGAAATTAACCTACCTCATACTGAGTATGCTGTCCCTTGCTATTATATTTTAAGTTCTTCAGAAGCAAGTTCTAATCTTTCTCGTTTTGATGGTATAAGGTATGGGGCAAGAAAAAAGGCTAAAGACTTAATAGAAGTTTACAAAAAAACAAGGAGAGAAGGTTTTGGTAAAGAAGCAAAGAGAAGAATAATGTTAGGAACGTTTAGTTTGTCTTCGGGCTATTATGAGGCTTACTACCTTAAGGCTTTAAAGGTCCGTTCTCTTATTAAGAAAGAACTTCAAGAAGTATTTAGGCATTATCAAGCTATAATTACCCCGACTTCTCCCACCCCTCCTTTCCAAATAGGGGAAAGGATTGAGGACCCTTTGAGTATGTATTTGTCTGATATATATACTATTCCTTCTAACCTTTCGGGGATACCTTCAGTATCTCTTCCTTGTGGATTTACTAAAGAAGGTTTACCTGTAGGTTTACAGATAATGGCTAATCATTTCTCTGAAGATATATTAATTAGACTTAGCTTTTCTTATCAATCAGTTACTAATTGGCACAAAATCTACCCCCGGGAGTATGATTGAGTTAGAAGCAGTTATAGGTCTGGAAGTTCACGTTCAGTTAGCTACTGAGTCGAAGATGTTCTGTAGTTGCCCTAATCTCTTTGGACAGTCTCCCAATAGTTTAATCTGTCCAGTATGTATGGGGTTGCCGGGGGTTTTGCCAGTCTTAAATAAAAAGGCGGTAGAGTTAGGGTTAAGGGCCGCCTTAGCTTTAAACTGTAGAATTAAGGAAAAAATTATTTTTGAGAGAAAAAATTATTTCTATCCGGATTTACCCAAAAACTATCAGATATCTCAATATAGTAATCCTCTGGGAGAAGAAGGCTTTTTAACTGTAGGTTCTAAGAAAATAAGGATAAAAAGGGTTCATTTAGAAGAAGATGCGGGAAAACTCATTCATAAGGAAAAATATTCTTTGGTGGATTTGAACAGGGCAGGCGTGCCTTTAATGGAGATAGTTAGTTATCCTGATATTTCTTCAGCTCAAGAAGCTCAGGATTATCTTAAAGAATTAAAGCTTATTCTTCAATATATTGGAGTCTCTACCTGTGATATGGAGAAAGGATTCCTAAGATGTGATGCCAATATTTCTTTAAGGGAAAAAGGGTTCCCAGGTTTAGGAACCAAAACTGAACTTAAAAATATGAATAGTTTTAATCAGGTAAGGCAGGCTTTAGAATACGAAATTAAAAGACAAAAAAAATCGATTCTTCAGGGAGAAAAAATTGTTCAAGAGACCCGCCTCTGGGATGATAATAAAAGGATTACTTTGACTATGAGGACAAAAGAAGAAGCCCATGATTACCGTTATTTTCCTGAACCAGATTTGGTAAGTTTTGTTATCTCTAAACAAGAGATAGATAGACAAAAGGCATTAATTAAAGAGTTGCCCTCTCAAAAAAGAAAAAGATTTAGAGAAAATTACAATTTAACTGATAAAGATATAGAAGTGATAATTTCGGAATTAGGTTTAAGTAATTTCTTTGAAGAAACTCTTAAATATTACAATTATCCTAAAAAAGTCTGCAACTGGATAACAGGCCCTCTTTTAGAAGCATTAAATAATAAAAGGGTATCTATTGGAGAAATAAAGTTAAGAGCAATTAACTTTGCTGAATTAATAAAGATGGTTGAAGGTAAAAAAATTACCAATTTAGTAGCCAAAGAACTCTTAGGAGAGTTAATAGAGAATGATCAATCCCCCCAAACATTAGCTGAAGAAAGAAATCTTTTGAGTATTTCTGAAAAATCTGAGCTTTTAGGTTTAGTAAGAGAAGCTATAAATGAAAACCCCAAAGCTGTAGAAGATTTTTTAAGAGGCAAGGACAAGGCTATAATGTTTTTAGTAGGTTGGGTAATGAGAAAAACAAAAGGTAAAGCTGACCCCAATATTCTTAAAGAATTGATAGAAAGGCAAATAAAGGAGGCAAAATGAGAAAGTCAGTTGGATTTTTTCTAAGTTTATTTCTGATAACTAATTTATACTCTGCAACTTTAACTAAAGAAGAAAAAGAAGAAACCTACAAGGAACTTGAACTTTTTGCTGATACCTTAGCCTCAGTCCAGACTAAATTCGTAGAAAAAAAATCTGCTCAGGAATTAATCTACGGAGCCTTAGAAGGATTACTTTCTTCGTTAGATTCCTACAGTCAATTCCTAAGACCTGAGGATTATCAGGAACTTCTTGTAGAAACCGAAGGCCAGTTCGGAGGTCTGGGTATAGAAATTACTTTAAAAGATGGACTTCTCACTATAGTCTCTCCCATAGAAGGAACTCCTGCCTGGAGAAAAGGGCTAAAACCCGGAGACAGGATAGTTAAAATTAACGGAGAATTAACCCGAGGTATTACTCTTACTGAGGCAGTTAAGAAATTGCGGGGGAAGCCTGATTCTGAAGTAACTATAACTATCTTGAGAGAAAAGGAAAGAAGAGTTTTTGATGTGACTATTAAAAGAGAAATAATCAAAATACCGGACATAAGGAAGAAAGTTATTTTAGAAGGAAATGTTGGATATTTAAAGATTTCAGAATTTAGAGAAAATACTCCTTTAGAACTAGAAAAAGCCATCCAGAAATTAGAGAAAAAAGGAGCGAGAGCTTATATTATTGATTTACGTAATAATCCTGGAGGATTATTAGAGAGCGCGGTAAGAGTAGCTTCTCTATTTTTAGAACCGAATAAACTCGTAGTCTATACTTTAGATAGAGATAATAACAAAGTAGAATATAAAAGTTATCCTTCAGGGGTTCATATCTCGGATAAACCCCTGGTGGTTTTAGTCAATGAAGGAAGTGCTTCAGGGAGCGAAATAGTAGCCGGTGCTTTAAGAGACTATAAAAGAGCCATAATTTTAGGAACTGAAACTTTTGGGAAAGCTTCAGTTCAAAGCGTTATCCCTCTTTTTGATGGTTCAGCTTTAAGGCTTACTACTGCTAAGTATTATACTCCCAAAGGAGAACTGATTGAATCTAAAGGGATAAGTCCCGATATATATGTAGAAGAAAAAGAAATAGAGGAGAAGACTTCTAAAGAAGAAAAAATTTTTGAAGAAATAGAAGGGAAAAAGGAGAAAGAACTTGATTTCTACAAAGAGGACTATCAAATTATAAGAGCTTTAGACTTAATAAAAGGGTTATTGA
>QNCG01000077.1 GCA_003644445.1 Candidatus Duberdicusella sinuisediminis
AAAATATCTATGAAAGAATTTAATTTTGACCAGGAAACCTTTAAAGAAAGTCTGTTAAAAGTAAAAGAAAATTCCAAAAAGACTAAGATAGAAATTCTAAAAGAAAAAATAAAAGAAGCTGAAGAAAAGAGAGATTATCTTCAATTGAAGACCTTAATTCCTGAATACGAAAAATTAGTAAGGGAGCAAAAACTGAGATGAGGAAAGAGTTAAAACATAGTATCGAAAGACTTATAGCCCTGGGTAAGAAGAAGGGTTATTTAACCTATGATGAGATAAATCATTTTCTTTCTGAAGAGATATCTTCCCCTGAAGATTTAGATGTAATTTTAGAAAAATTAGATAGCCAAAACATAAGTGTTTTAGAAAGTCAAGAAGCTCAAATCTGGGAAGAAAAACTTCAAACCCCTTCTTCAGGAGTTCCTGAGGTAGCTCCTTTAGATGACCCGGTAAAGATGTACTTGAAACAAATGGGCCAAATCCCCCTTCTTTCTCGGGAAGATGAAGTAAAATTAGCCCGGGAAATTGAAGAAAAAGAAACAGCATTGAGAAAAGAAGTTTTTAAAACTAAGATAGCTAAAAAAGAGATTTTGGAACTTATTAAAAAGATAATTAATAATGAAGTTAATTTAGACGACGTAGTGAAAGGAGAAATAAGGTCTAAGACTCGAGAAATAAGAAGAATTAAAAGACTCACCTCTCGTCTAAGGCGGACCCGGAAAATTCAAGATGTTTGTTCACTTCTTATCCAGTATAACTTCACCATTTCTATTGTAGAGGGCATCATCAACAAGATTAAAGATACTTTAAAGAGAATAGATTATATAAACCGAAAAATCAATAAGATTAAAGAAAAAACTAGAAAGAGAAAAAGAAAGAAAAAAGAGGGTATAGGGAGACTCTACCGAGAGAGAAAAAAGCTAATAAGTTTCTTAGGGCTTTCTCCTGAAAAAATGCACAAAGTTTATAAGGAAATTTTAAAAAGACAAATAGCGTACAATAAAGCCAAAAAAGCTTTAGTGGAAGCTAATTTAAGGTTGGTAGTAAGTATCTCTAAAAAATATGTGAATAGAGGTTTATCCTTCTTAGACCTCATTCAAGAAGGAAATATTGGTTTAATAAAAGCGGTAGATAAATTTGAATATCAGCGAGGCTATAAATTCTCTACTTATGCTACCTGGTGGATAAGACAAGCTATAACCAGAGCCATAGCTGACCAGGCTCGGACCATAAGAATCCCTGTACATATGACTGAAACCATTAACAAAATAATAAGGATTTCCCGATTATTCATCCAGGAAAAAGGAAGAGAACCCACCCGGGAAGAGTTAAGTAAAGAGATGAAAATGCCTATTTCTAAAATTAAGGAGATTTTAAACATTGCTCAGCAACCGATTTCTTTACATACCCCTATTGGTGAAGAAGGAGATACTCACTTAGGAGATTTTATTGAGGACAAAAAAGCTGTTTCTCCGGCCAATGCAACAGTCTATTCTATGCTTAAAGAAGAAATTAATAATGTTCTTTCCACTTTAACCGAGAGAGAAAGAAAGATTCTTATCTTAAGATTCGGTTTAGAAGACGGAACTCCCAAGACTTTAGAGGAAGTAGGAAGCATATTTGAGGTAACCCGAGAAAGAATTAGGCAGATAGAAGCTAAGGCTTTAAGAAAGTTGAGGCATCCTACACGTTCGCGAAGACTTAAGGCTTTTCTCCAGCTTACCCAAACTCATAAATATATTTAGTTTAGAGATGCATCCTGTACTTTTTAAAATTGGCCCCTTCACAGTTTACACTTATGGCTTCTTTGTTTTTTTAGGGATATTGACAGGATGGTTATTTTCTTTAAAAGAAGCTGTTCGCTGTAATCTACCCAAAGATACTATTTCTGATTTAATATTTTGGACAATAGTTTGGGGGTTTATCTTTTCCCGCTTAGGTTATATAATAATCCACTGGAATTATTTCTTAGAAGACTGGTGGGGCTCTATTATCTCCTCAGGGGGATTTGTTTTTTATTCAGGATTTTTAGGGGGTTTATTGTTTTTTTTATTTTTTGCCAAAAGGAAAAGACTGCCTTTATTGAAAACTTTAGATTTACTTTCTCCTTCTTTAGTTTTAGCCCATTCTTTAGGAAGGATAGGTTGTTTTTTTTACGGTTGTTGCTATGGTCGGCCAACTTCGAGTTTTTTGGGAATTAAGTTTCCCTCTGATTCTCCGGCTGGTCAGTTAGGACAACCTCTAATACCAACCCAACTTATCTCTTCTTTTTTTCTTTTAACGATATTTATCATTTTGCTTATTCTCAGAGATAAAAAGCTTCCTCCCGGGAGAATATTTGTCTCTTATCTTCTTCTTTATGGGGTTTTTAGATTTATCATTGAGTTTTATAGGGGAGAATGCCTGGGATATTTTTTAGGCTTATCAATAGGGCAATGGCTTTCTTTAGGCTTAATTTTATTTTCTTTCTTTATCTGGTTAAGGATTAAGAGAATTAAAACTTGATAACTTTTTAAAAATAAATATAATTATTCAATATGGTTAAAGAAGTAACTCCCCAAAATTTTAAAGAAGAAGTTTTAGAACATCAGGCCCCGGTGCTGGTAGATTTTTATGCTTCTTGGTGTAATCCTTGTAAAAAGGTAGCTGAAATTATAGAGAAGGTGGCTTCTCAATTAAACAATATCAAGATAGTAAAGGTGAATATCGAAGAAGCTTCAGAACTTGCTTCGCGGTATATGGTAATGAGTATCCCTGCTTTAATTCTCTTTAAAGAGGGTAAACCCCAGGAAAAGATAGTAGGGTTAGTCTCAGAAAGAGAAATCCTGAGAATGGTTTCTCGCCATAGTTAATTTTTGGATTACACCTACTAACTAAATTAAATGAGAATAGGCCTGGCTCAGATTAATTCTACAGTAGGAGGGTTTGAAGAAAATTTTGAAAAGATTAGAGGTTATATAGACCAGGCCAAGCGGAGAAAACTAAATATTATAGTCTTTCCGGAATTAGCTCTTTGCGGTTATCCTCCCCAGGACCTTCTTTTTAAAAGGAGTTTTCTTAAGGCAAACCTTTTTTATTTAAATAAACTTAAAAAGCACTTGAAAGGGGAGTTATTAGCTATTGTAGGTTATGCTTCACAAAAGAAAGGAAGACTCTTTAATTCTTTAGCCGTTCTTAGTAAAGATAAGATTATCGATATCTATTCTAAAATACACCTTCCTAATTATGGAGTTTTTGGTCAAAAAAGGTATTTTACAGCTTCTCAAGAAGCTAAACTCTATCTTTATAAAAATTTTAAGATTATCCTTACTATCTGTGAAGATATCTGGAGAGAAGATTTACTTAAATTTTTACACAAAAAAGCTAACCCCCAGATTTTAATAAATAGCTCTGCCTCTCCCTTTTTCGCAGGAAAATTTGAGATAAGAAAGAAGTATTTTGCATCATTAGCCAGAAAATTTAACCTGACTATTCTTTACTGTAATTTAGTGGGAGGTCAGGATGAACTTATTTTTGACGGTTCAAGTATAGTGGTAGATTCTCAAGGGAGAATTATTCTTAAAGCTGAGCGTTTTAAAGAAGACTTGCTTATATTTGATAGTCAAGCTAAATATCAACCTTTGCAAACAAAAATAGACAAAATAGAAGAAATCTATCAAGCTTTGATTTTAGGTATTAAAGACTATTTAGAAAAGAATAATTTTAAAAAGGCTATAGTAGGAGTAAGTGGGGGGATAGATTCAGCTTTAACTTTATTTTTAGCCCAAAAAGCTATAGGTAGAGAAAATGTCTTAGCTTTAATTATGCCTTCCCGCTTTTCTAGTTCAGAGACTTTTAATGACGCAGTGAGTTTTGTCCAAAAATTAGGGGTAAAATTTCATATTATCCCTATCGAGAGTATATACAGTTCTTACTTAGATACGGTGAAACCTTATTTAAAAGACCAAAACTATAAAAAAGATGTTACTTTTCAGAATATTCAGGCTCGAATCCGGGGAAATATCTTAATGGCTTTTTCTAACTATTTTGGCTATTTAGTTCTTAATACCGGAAATAAAAGTGAGGTCTCTGTAGGTTATTGCACTCTTTACGGAGATACAGTAGGAGGATTTGGAGTTCTTAAAGATGTCTATAAAACCGAGGTTTACAAGTTAGCAAGATTTATTAACCGCAAGATTAAAAAGAATATAATTCCTTCTTCAATAATAAGAAGAGCGCCTTCAGCTGAACTCAAGCCCAACCAGAAAGACGAGGATGACTTGCCTCCCTATAGCCTATTAGATAAAATTTTAAAACTTTATATAGAAGAAGATAAATCTTTAAAG
>QNCG01000078.1 GCA_003644445.1 Candidatus Duberdicusella sinuisediminis
AGGGTATTTTTCCTCTAAATCCCCTAAAAGAGCTTTTGCTTGAGAATAATTCTTTTCCTTTATAGAGGCTAAAACTTCTTTTTTGCAAGAAGCCAAATCAGAAGAGAGCTTTTCTCTAAAACGTTTTTCTTTTATAGCCTCTTCTCTCTTCTCTCTGGCTTCCAATCTTTTAATCTTTAATCTCATTGAACTTACAAAATTTAACACATGCTTCTGATGAGGGTATTTTTCCTCTAAATCCCCTAAAAGAGCTTTTGCTTGAGAATAATTCTTTTCCTTTATAGAGGCTAAAACTTCTCCCAAATCAGAAGAGAGCTTTTCTCTAAAACGTTTTTCTTTTATAGCCTCTTCTCTCTTCTTGACTTCGGCTTTCTTTTCTTTTAAAAGGTGAATCAACTTTTCCAGCTCTTTATCCTGGGGGTATTTTGAGCTAAAGGCCTTAAGAGCTTCCTGAGCTTGGCTAAAATCTTCCTCGACAATGAGTTTTTCTATCTTACTAACTAAATCTCTTTTTTCCTGGAGCTCTCTCTTCTTTCTGGCTTCTTCTTCCTCCTCCAATTTAGACTTAGCCTGACTTAATAGATTCTTAATTTTCTCATCCCGGGGATAAATTATGGAAAGTTCTTTAAGAATAAAGTAAGCCTTTCTATAATTCTCAGATTGAATAAATTTTTCTGCTTCTCTAATTAAAGAAATTTTTTTGCTTAAGGCTTCTATTTCTTTCTGTTTACTTACTTCCTGAGGAGTTCTTCTAGAAGAAACCTCTTTAACCTGAGGAGAGGCTTTGCTTCTCTTAAGTTTTCTCTCCACATATTTAAGAAGAGAAGAAGCTCTTCTCTGGTCAGGATAATCTCTAAGTAAGTTTGTTAAAAAATCCCTGGCTAAAGCATAATTTCCCTGAGAAATCAATTTCTTAGCTTCATTTAATCTAAGGGTAAAATTCCTTTTTCTTTCTCTTTTCTCCTCTCTGGCCAATTCTCTATTTAACCACTCTCTGAGACTGCGAAGTCTCTCAGAAAATGCTTTCTCGCCAGAAAAATTCTTTTCAAGATAATTATATTTAGCTTGAGCCAGAGAAAAATTCTTGTCTTTTATCAGAGAGCTTATTTGAGAGTATAAACTATTGAACTCAGAAAGTCTCTCTTTATAAGTTTGAGCTTCTCTCTTCTTAGAAGCATTTTTTATAAGTTTATCTAAATAAGAAGCTTCAGGAGACTCACTCTTGAGCTGAGATAACAATATTAAAGCTTCCTGATAGTTTCCAGAACTCAAATATTTCCTGGCTCTCCTAAGCAGTTGGTTTGCCTTTAAGGCTTTGTTGAGATAATCTAAAACAGGGGGGTTATTAACTTCTTCTTTCAAAATCTCTCTACTCTTATCCACTACAAATGTATAATCTCCTTTTAAATAAGCCTCCTCAAGAGATTTCAGCTCAGATTGAGTATAGCCTATAGAAAAAATAAAAGAAAAAATAAAGGCTAATACTCCTGCTTTAAAAAATCTCATATCCTGCCTCCTTGTATCATTGATTACTAAAAATTTGTTTTTTATCTATTCCCTCTTTAATATTAATCTCTTATAAGTCTTGATATTTTCTAAAATAAGTTGAGTATCACTAAACTCTTTAACTTCAAAATCTTCCACTCTATCCCCTATGGTCAAAAATAACACCTCACCCTTCAAACTATCTTCTAAAGCTGCCACCTTTTCACCTCGTAAAGTTCCAATACCTCTATAGAAAAACCTCTGAACTTTAGAAGAGAGAGGCTGAGACTTTTCAACCGGAACTAAAATCTTCTCTTTTTTGGCAAAAATCTTATTTTTTAAGAATCTTTCTTTTAAGCCATCTTCTACTAAAATCTTTCCCCTATAGTCAAACCCCTGAATATCTTGAGAAACTAAATTAAAAGCTTCTTTGTTTACCAGAGTGTTAGAAATTTTAATAACCCCTTCTATCCCTGCCTCAGTTTTAAACTCCAAATAGTCTATATCAAGAAGAGGTTTATTTTCTACAAGAAGAAGGAGGTATTTAGAAAAAGCACTACCTTCTGTTCTAAATCCTAACTCCATACTTAACTGTCTTAGACCTCCTAAAGAAATCGGCTCTAATATCTTCACACTTTCAAAGTCTATATTAGAACTTAAACCTAAGTCTATTGCTCTCTCTAAGTTCTCTAACTGAGCAAGATAGTAAGGTATCTCCTCTTGAGGAGGAAGACTTTTAGGCACTTCCATCTGAGGAGGATTTATCCCTTTTGCCTCAGCTTTTCTTAAAAGCTGTTTCCTGAGACTGTTAATCTTCTGAGCAAAAAATATCTCAGGGTCTAAAACTTCTTCCTCTTTTTGAACCCGAAAAACCTCTGTTAAACCTTTAAATTTCTTCTTTAAAACCCGAATTTCTTTCCTTAGTTCTTCTAATTTGTTTTTAGCAACCGTCTCTTTTACCTGGACTGCATAGTTTTGAATCTTTCTCTCTAAATTTGAATTTATAAAAGCTAAAAGAATCAAAACAACAGCCCCAGCAATATTTAATGTAACTATTGTTTTAGATTTAACAGACATCTTAGTTTCCCAAGGCTCTTATTCTAAAATAAATAAATTCTTCTTTTCCCTCTCGTTGAAGATAAGAAGATAAAGGTTTAATCTCCTTAAAATAGCCAGTTTCCCTTAATTTCCTGAGAAAACTTGACACTTCTTCATAACTCTTAGCCTTAAGAAGAACCTCTACTTTAGAGTCTTCTACTGAGAAGTTAAAACTAAGTAGCTCAAGCTCTCCTAAAGAATTACCTATTACATCTATTACTTCTATTAAGAATTTATTCTGAGAGACTTTTTTCTTTAATGGCTCAATATAACGCCTTAGCCTTTCTTTTTGAGAAATCAAATTCTTATACACAGGTAATATCTTTTTAGAAACTTCCTCTTTCGCCCTCAAAACTTGAGTATTCTTAAAAATGCTTCTAATAAGAAAAATACTCCCTGCAAAAAGTCCAATAAAAATAAATATCCCCAGACTTAACCCTAACTTCTGAAATCTTCTCTTCAAAATTTTAAGTTTTTCTCTTTGAGCCTTCTCTTTAAAAAAGTTAATCCTCAATAGCTCAGACTGAAAAAGACCTAAGCCGGTCCCCAAAAGAAGCACTAATTCAGGCTCAAAAGCTAAATTCTCCTCAAGATGGATATTATTTTTAGGCTCTAAAAAAATAACTGGACAGGCTAAACTTTTAGAAAGCCTATTTAAAAAAACTTCCTCCCGCCTCCCGCAAACAAAAAGAGGGGGAAAAACCTCAGAAGTAAAGAACCCCTTAGAGCGTAAATAATCTCTAAGACGAGTGAGTTCAGAAGCTACTATCTCCAGGGTTTTTAAAACATCTGAATGATGGAAAGGAATTTCTGAAAAAAAGAATTTACCCTTCTGAAAAGCCAAGAAACTAAAACTATTCCTCTCCAAATAAAGAAGAGAAAAATCCTTAGAGTCTTGGTAATTAAAAATAAAATAATTATAAAGAGCAGAGGCTTTAGAAGTTAAAAAAGTGGGTTTTAGACCCAAAGAGTTTAGAAAAGAAAAAACTTCTTCTACATCTTTGGATTTTACTACAAAAAAAGTAAGCTTATCAGCTAAGTAAGAATAATCCCAGTAAGCTTCTTTTAGAGAGAAAGCTAAATTCTTAGAAATTACTCCTCGAAGTTTTTCTTTATTTTTTTGCACCTCTTTTTTTAACGAAAGAGACTTAATAAAAACCGGACAAATCAAAGTAACAGCTACATTTGAAGGAGGCTTTTTATATTTAGAAATAAAATCTTGCTTATCTTTAATATAGGAGAGAAGAAAACGATTCCCCTTCTTTACTATTTCTATAGCCTTCAAATTATTATCTTTAACTACTAAACTTATTAGCTTCTTCATGCTCTTCCTAAGATTTTTTTAAGTCTTAAAATATCTTGTTGAGTATACTCTCTCCGATTATTAATAGGGTTTCTCCTCGGAGGAGGAAAAATTTTCTTCTTCTCATACCTGAAGAGAGTCTGCTTAGAAATACCTAGAAGCTGGGCTGCTTCTTTAGTATTATAAAATTTTCCTTTCATCTCCTCTCCTTTCTTTTCCAGAAATATACTCAATTCTACTCAATGATTATCAAATATTAACTAAAATCATCATAGTATATAATATATATACTGTCAATATTTTTTTAACCTTAGTAGTGTCAAGAATTTTTCGCACTTTCAATCTAAACATAAGATAACTCCCTTTGCTGAGGCAATGTATTTTCAGGCATATCCTCACCCCCTTCAATAAGCAAATCCTGCTCTTTCAATGCAA
>QNCG01000079.1 GCA_003644445.1 Candidatus Duberdicusella sinuisediminis
CACCCACTGAACCATCTCCCCGAGTAGCTCCCAAAACTAAAACTCCCTTTTGATAAGTAAGAGAACAACTCACGCCGTCAATTTTAGGTTCAACTACATAGTCTAACTCTACTTCTTTTTTGAGTAATCTTTTATTCCTTGCCTCCCACTCCCTTACTTCCTCGGTAGAGTAAGTATTATCCAAAGAAAGCATAGCTACTTTGTGCCTTACTGTCTTAAACCCTTCTAAAACCTGGCCGGAAACTCTCTGAGTAGGAGAATCGGGAGTAATAAATTGAGGGTATTTTCCTTCTAATTCCTTAAGCCTTCTTACTAACTCATCGTATTCTTTATCAGAAATCTCGGGGTTATCTAAAACATAATAAAGATAATCATGCCTTCTTATCTCTTCTCTTAACTCTTCAATTTCTTTCTTAATCTTTTTTAAATCTTTGCTCATAATTAAAATATCACCAGCCTTCTTTTAAACGCTTGGCTAAGATTAAAGGCAATCCTGCTGATTTTATTTCTTGTTGAGTCTTGTTAATATTATATTCTAATCTCTCAAATTTTACTATACCTTTATCAAAATTTACTACACATAAACAAGCCCGATTATCTCTATCCCGAGGTTGGCCTACGCTGCCTACATTTATAATATAATAACTTTTAGGATTTAATTCTATACAAGAAGAATAATCCCGGTAAAGATTTCCTCCTTTGTAGAAAAAAACAAAAGGGATATGAGTGTGAGCTACAAAAGACAGCTTAAATCTACTTTCTTCTAAAACCTTGAAATCTCTAAAAATATAAGAATAATTGTCAAGATAATGAAATTCTGAAGGTTCATAGAGACTAGCGTGGACTCCCAGAAAGTTTTTATCCTGGTAAATTAATCCTAAGCTTCTAAGGTAAAGTTCATCAGAGGAACTAAGCTTGGCTTTAGTCCAGAGAATAGCTTCTCGGGCATAGGGATTAAAAAAAGAAAGCTCTTTCTTGCCTAAAACACCGTACTCATGATTTCCGGCAATAGCTACATAATAATTCTCTCTTACTATTTGAATACACTCTGAAGGTCTTGCTCCATAACCAACTATATCTCCTAAACAGATAACCCTATCTGGAGAAAGTTCTTTTATTTTTTTCTGAACCTGAAGAAGAGCCTCTAAGTTAGAGTGGATATCCGCTAACAAGACTACCTGCATAATCTTAATAGAAGACTATCTGGAAATCCTTAAATTCTCCCCTACTTTCTGAGATTTTCAGTTCGTAGTCAGAAATATAACCTTTAAAATAATCTTTTATCTCTTCTAAAAATAAGTCTAATCTTTCTTTTTCTCCCTCAGCCACTACTTCTACTGTCCAGTCAGGATTATTCCTCACCCAGCCGGTTATTCTGTACTTTTTAGCAATCCTCTGGGTAGTAAATCTAAACCCTACTCCCTGAACCTGACCTTTAAAAACTAAGTGATATCTTACCACCGACATAAATTTTCCTACATCTTGAGGCCAAATTTAAAATTAACATAAAAAACTAAACCCAGAACTAAAAAAGTGAGAATAATAAGAAAAATAACTATACCCTTAAATATCTTATCAGAGGCAGGCTCTTGGTAGATTTCAGAACTTCTGCTTCTGAGAATTTCCAGAAATTTAGAAACTAACTGATAAAAACTCTCTAAAATCCTCTCTGGTTCAAAAAAAGCCTTCTCGTCAATAAAGACTTCTATAAACTCATCTTTAATAATAAAAGCAGAACTATCAAAAGTAAAGACGCCTCCTCTTTGCTGAGAGATCTTTAAAGAGTCCTTCAAATTCCTTAAACTTTCAATTAAAGAATAATCTGAGAAAAATTCTTTAACTATTTTTTCCTTCTTAGCCCAACATTCAACCTCAGGAAAAGGTAATTTAATCTTTTTAGTCAAAAAATCCTTCTGGTATTTATAGGAGAGAGAAGACAAATATTCCATATTATAACCACAGTAAAGCCCTAACTTAAGAGGTTTAGGAAAGAAAAAGCTTATCTTTACCCCCTGAAAATAATTTCTCAGAGAAAACTCCAGGAAAAGAAACTTAAGCCCTTTGTAATTTACTAATAACTTCTGACTTAATAAACTCCTTTTCTCTTTGTACTCTATTCCTTTATTATCCAAGAATTCCTTAAAATCTTTTAACCTCATCTCTTAAGAGTTTAACTCCTACTAATACGAAAACTCTCAGCCTTAGTATCCCAAATTAAAAACTTAGCCTTAAAATATCTTTACAGTCGGGGGAGTGGGACTTGAACCCACGGCCTCAGCGTCCCGAACGCTGCACTCTAAACCAAACTGAGCTATCCCCCGAAATGCTCAATCTTTCAGTTTAGAAACTTTCTCTAAAACTACCTTTCCTAAATAATCAAATTCTATATTTAAGAAAGAGCCAATTCTTTTATACTTTAAATTAGTATTCTCTAAAGTATAAGGGATAATATTTACCTTGAAAGAATTATTTTTAACTTCAGCTATAGTTAAACTTATACCTTCTACAGCGACCGAACCTTTAGGGATAAGGTATTTTTTAAAACCTGAAGGTACCTCTATTTCTAAAGAGGCTGTATTCTTAATCTTAGTAAATTTCTTAATCTTAGCAGTAGTATCAATATGACCTAAAACAAAATGGCCTTCTAATTTATCTCTTAAACTTAAAGAAGGCTCTAAATTAACATAATCCCCAATTTTAAGATATTTAAGGTTAGAGATGTTGAGAGTAGCTGAAGTTATGTCAAAGTAAAGAAGGTTTCTCTCTTTTTTAGTAACGGTAAGGCATACCCCGTTTACAGAAAGACTTCCTCCTTCAGCTACCTGGGAATAGACTTTCTCTGAATATAAGCCTACCCCCCATAAGTTTGACCTTTTAGTAGAAATCTTTCTTATTCTGCCTACTTCCTTAATTATTCCTGTAAACATATCTCTAGTTTATCACCCTAAACCCTGAGAGTCAATTCTCTGAGAAAATCTCCGGTAATCTGAATACTTCAAGGCTAAAGGCTTCCTGGTTTTACCATAGGCTAGCTCTTCTATCCCACAAACCGGCTCCTTACAAGTCAAACAATTCCCTAAACACCCCTCTACAGGATAAAATTTTTTACCCTTTCTTTTGTATAAAGGCACATTTCTGCCTTCACAATTCAAAGAGGAAGAAAACTCTCTATTCAACCCTAAAATCTGAGAACCTTTAAGTTCATACTCCATACATAAAGAAAAGGTAAGTCCTAACCTATCAGCCTCTCTGCGCAGAAAGCTAAAAATATCTTTACGATAATTAATGTCAGCGTGTAAATAGCCTATCTTTTCTTTATAAAGAGAAGATATTTTCTTAAAAAGAGTTTCTCCAGAAATTTTCTTAATATTCCTGAATACAAAATCTTTTATTTTGAAAGGGATGTCTAATACTGAAGTTACCAGATGGTTTGCCCCTCTTTTTTTTACCTCTTCCAATAATCTCCTGAGTTGGGCTTTATTATCATTTATATAAGGAATAATCGGGTCAACCCGGCATACTGAAAATATCCTGTTCTCAGAAAGCCTTTTTATATTTTCTAAAAGGACTTCTACATAAGAATTAGACAAAATCTTACTAAGTTTAGGGTTCAAAGTTAAAATTGAAACCTGACCAAAAGAATGCTCTTGAGTTCTTAGAAGTTTGATTATTGATAAAGGCACTTTTTCTTTAGTAATAAATTCCAAAGGTAAATTTCTCTCTATAAACACTTTAGCTATTTTAAAGGAAATATTGTAGAATTTGTCTATCTTCTGGAAAGGTTCACTGACTGGAGACAAATACCCACAGAAGCCAATATTTAAAGAATCTAATTGGGAGGCTACTTTTTGGTCAAAATCCTTAAATACAAATATGTAGCCTTTCTGGTGAAATTCTTTAAAATAACCCGGGAAAGCCCGGGTATAACAATAAAAACACCCTAAACCACAACCACAATAAGGATTAAGGAGAAATCTTTCAGAAGTACACTCTCTTCTTCCCCAATCATACCAGCCGTGAATTTTCTTGGAAGAACTAACTAAAAAGTGAAGAAAGGGCTTAGTTCTCTTTTCAATCCTGGCCCTCATAAAATAACTTAAGTGATTTCTGCTTCAACTTTTTCTTAAGAAGGAATTCAGGATTTTGTTGAGAATAAGAAAGAAAAAGAGCAGAATAAAAAATTAAGTCTATAAGTAAATCTTTTTTCTGAGAATGCTTAAACTTAGAAATAGTCTTAAGAAGATTTTTTTCTAATTCTTTTTTAGAAA
>QNCG01000080.1 GCA_003644445.1 Candidatus Duberdicusella sinuisediminis
CTTTAGAAGCCCAAAGTAAAGAATTTATCCCTTTAAGAATAATTCTTCACGTAAATTCAAATATAAGTGAGGGTGAGTATTCTTTGAGAGAGATTTCTAATACCGTCCAGAAAGAAGGGATTGAGGGAGTAATTTTTACAGACAAAGCACTTCTTAAATGGGAATATGGGATTTGGCCCTTAAGAAGAATAATCAAGAAGACTGTAGAGCAACCTTCAGTTTTTAACTACGGGATTAAGAACTATTTAGAGGATATAAGCAGGCTTAATAAGGAATTTCCGGATTTAGTTCTGATAGAAGGCTTAGAGGTTTCACCTTTTTATTATTGGGAAGGTTCTTATTTTAAGGGTAATCTTAAAATGTATAATTGGCATAAGCATCTTTTGGTTTTAGGTTTAGATGAGGAAGGCTACAGAAATCTCCCAATTATAGGCAATACCAGAGGTTTGGCTAAGAATTTTTCTTTTTTTAAATTTTGGCCTTTAGTGATTATAGGTATAGGGACCATATTTTTAAATAAGAAAAAGTATAAATATAAGGATTTTCAGGGAAGGATTTGGAGAGAGCCTTTGCCGAGATTGAATTTTTTGGGAATTTTTTTAATAGGGGTAGGTGTTTTATTTTTTATAAATAATTGGCCTTTTTTAGATTTTAAATATACTCAATACCAGGGAAATTTAGGCATAATCCCTTATCAGGAATTTGTTGATTATGTTAGAGAGAGAGGGGGTCTTGTATTTTGGGCTGAACCTGAGGCTGAAAGTAGAGGGGCGTTTTTGGGAGTATACTTTGAGAGTAGGCCTTCTATAGAAGAATTCTTAAATACTCAAGGATATACAGGTTTTTGTGTTTTTTACGATGGCTATAGAGAAATAGGAAGGCCAGAAGGATTATGGGATAAAGTTCTCTTAGAATATTGTGAGGGTATAAGAGACTATCCTGTTTGGGCAGTGGGAGGGTTAAGTTTTGAGAAAGGAGACTTATCTAAGGCTATAAAGGACTTACAGACAGTTGTTTTGGTTGAGAAGAAAAATAAAAGTTCTGTTCTATCTGCTCTTAAGGAAGGTAGAGTTTATGTAGTGAGGGGTATAAGGAGTTTAGACTTTTTTCTGGAAGATTTTTCTTTAGTTAGTGATTTAGGAGAGGAGGCTGCTATGGGAGGAGACCTTTCGGCAAATAAAGAAGTAATTGTAAATATTAAGGCTAAATTTTTGAAGCAAGATTTCTCAGAAGTTCAGCTCAAATTAATAAAGAATGGCAAAGTAATAAAAGAAAGTAAGACTGAGACTCCGTTTTCTATTTCTTTTTACGACTATAGCATAAAAGAACCTAAATCTTATTACCGTTTAGAGATAAGAGCTAAAGGACTCCACTTGATTACTAACCCTATATTTGTAAAAAAGGTTGAATTATGATTGTTTCAGTTCATCAGCCTCAATATTTGCCTTGGATAGGTTATTTTGATAAGATATTAAAAAGTGATTGTTTTGTTTTTTTAGATAAAGTACAATATAAACATAGAGAATTCCAGAATAGAAATAGAATTAGGGTTAAAGACGGCTGGATGTGGCTTACAGTTCCGGTAATTGTGAAGGGCAAGAGGCACCAACTTATAAATGAAGTAAAAATAGACAATACTTCTGAATGGCAAAGGGGCCATCTTCGTAGTTTAGAAGTTTCTTATAGTAAAGCAGAGTTTTTCAAAAATTACCGAGATTGGCTGGAGGAAGTTTATTTAAATAGAAAGTGGGAGAAGCTCATAGATTTAAATGTTTTTATAATAAGGTTTATTTTAAATGAACTCAAGATTGAGACCCCGGTTTATTTTGAATCTGAATTGGGCACCACTCATACTGGGACAGAGAGAATTATAGAGATTTGTAAAAAATTAGGGGCTGATACTTATCTTTCTGGGGTTGGGGGAAGAGATTATTTAGATGAGGAAAGATTTAAAGAAGAAGGGATAGTTCTTAAGTATCAGGAATTTAAACACCCGATTTATAGGCAGGTTTTTTGCAGAGATGAAAAAGAATTTGTGCCAAATCTTTCTGTGATAGATCTTTTATTTAACGAAGGTCAGGAAAGTAAGGTCATTTTAATAGGAGGTTATAGAAGATGAATATTTTGGCTATAGGGGCTCATCCTGATGATATTGAATTTGGCTGTGGGGGGACACTTCTTAAGTATGCAAGAGCTGGACACGATGTTAATCTTTTAGTTTTAACTTCAGGCGGTTATGGAGCAGATCCTTTTGTGAGAATTAAAGAGCAGGAGGAGTCAGTAAAGTTTTTAGGAGGAAAAGGTTTATTCTGGGGTGGCTTTAAGGACACAGAGTTGGTAGATAATCGGGAATTAATTTTAAAAATAGAGGAAGTAGTAAAGAAAGTAGAGCCCCAGATAGTATTTTTGAATTATTTAGACGACATTCATCAGGACCACCGGGCTTCGGCCCAAGCAGGAGTTTCAGCGACAAGGTATGTTAAGGAAGTTCTTTTTTATGAAGTACCTACCACTTTTAATTTTGAGCCAGATATATTTGTAGATATTAAAGATGTTTTAGAGGATAAACTCCACCTTCTTAAACTTCACGCTTCTCAAATAGATAAAACTCGAGTAGAAGGGCTAACTATTTTAGATAGTGCTATATCTTGCGCAACTTTTAGAGGTTATCAGGGAAGAGTAAAGTATGCTGAAGGTTTTAAAGCCTTGCGTATCTTAAGAGATCTCAAAATGGAACATTTTTGATTCAAACAATTTTGTTTCAGATGGGATTGGTGATAGTAGTAGGAGTAGGAGTATTTTTAGTTAGTTTTTTGGTGAGAGGGATAGCTTTAGGTTTAGATATCGTAGATAAGCCTTCTCCCCGCAAGATTCATAAACAGCCGGTTTCTCTTTTGGGAGGAGTAGCTATATATTTAGGTTTTTTATTAGGAGTCGTTCTTTATCGTCAAACTTTCCGAGAAGTTTTTGTTATATTTACCGGAGCTACTCTTATATTGATAGTGGGGTTAATAGATGATATTAGAGGGCTTTCTGCTCAATTTAGATTTATAGTCCAGACTATAGCAAGCTTAATTGTTATTGGAGGGGGTGTAAGAATAAGTTTTTTCCCTCCAGGATTTTTAGGTAATTTTTTAGAAATTTTGATAACTTTAATCTGGCTGGTAGGAGTTACCAATGCTTTTAATTACTTAGATGGTTTGGATGGTCTTGCCTGTGGTTCGGCAATAATAAATAGTTTTTATTTCTCCCTGATTCTATATATAAATGCTCAGCCCCAATTAGGTCTTATCTGTCTTATTCTTCTTTTTGCTTGTTTAGGGTTTCTACCCCATAATTTTAGGAAGGAAAAAATATTTTTGGGGGATGCAGGAAGTACTTTCTTAGGATTTATGCTGGCAAGTATAGCTTTAGCCGGGAATTGGGCCGAAGATAATATAATTAAGATTGCAATCCCTATACTAATTTTGGGCGTTCCTATATTTGATATGGTCTTTACTACAATTATAAGAATTAAAGAAGGCAAGGTTAAGACGATAATAGAGTGGTTAAGGTATGGAGGTAAAGACCATTTCCATCACTATTTAGTTTACTTAGGCCTTTCTCCTTTAGGGGCGGTTTTTTTCATTTGGACGATTACTTTTGCCTTGGGTTTGAACGCAGTGATGTTAAGGAATGATAGAGCTTGGGAAGGTATTTTGACTTTAGCTCAGGCTTCAGTAATTTTTGCGATAATTGGAGTGTTGATTGTGATAGGGAGGAGAAAGAAAAGTGGTTGGCAGGCTGTAGATAGTTCTTGACTTTAATTTTAAGAGTTAATATAATTATTTTTAGAAAGTAAAGAAAGGGGGGCAGGATGAGAATCTTAGGAATAGTAGCCTTGATAGTTGCCGGGATAAGCCTTGTTTTAGGGATAATTTCTCGAATTATTCTTCAGCCTTTACCTATACTTCCTGGAGGAGGGGTAGAAGCAGAGGTTTTCTTGAATTTTACTAATACCTGTTTATTAGCAGCTATTGCTTTAGCAGTGTTAGGGAAGAAGTAAGGGTAGCCTCGGGAAGAATTGATAAGAGTCTTTTTGAGATAGAGAAGGATAGATTTTCAAAAGAGGAAGTCTATCCTTTTTTATTTTCAATATTAGTTTTTGAAGGGGGTCAGGAAATTTAACTCAGTAAATCTAGTTTTTTTGAGGGGGTTGAAATTTAGAAAGGAGATATGGTATATTTGGGTTGTGATAAAAAGGTAAGA
>QNCG01000081.1 GCA_003644445.1 Candidatus Duberdicusella sinuisediminis
CTTGCTTTTACATCATAAGTATTACCTTTATCGGGAAGCTATCACTTCTAAGGAAATATCTTTAGCCGGAGAAGAATGGGTAAGAACTCCTAAAGAGATAAAATCCACTTGAAATTTAGCAAACTTTGCAATATTAGACTCACCTATCCCGCCAGAAACCTCTAATTTAATTTTAGGAAAATATTTATTTCTAAATAAAACTGCCTTTCTAACTTGTTGAGGAGAAAAATTGTCCAAAAGGATTATATCCGGTCTACACTCACATACACACTTAAATTCTCTAAGGTTTTCTACCTCTACTTCTATTTTTTTACGGACAGCCTTCTTAATATTTTTGATTAAACTGGCTAACTTCGGAGAATCGAATTTATTCTTTTCCTTTATCCCCAAGCTTAAAAGATGGTTTTCTTTAATAATTATCCCATCCCAGAGACCCTGACGGTGATTTAAACCACCTCCTATTCTTACAGCGTATTTTTCTAAAGCCCTTAAACCAGGAATAGTCTTGCGGGTATCTAAAATTTTCACTTTATATTTCTTAACCTTATTCAAAAACTTGCGAGTCTTTGAAGCCACCCCTGATAAGTGAGAAAGGAAGTTTAAGGCGGTTCTTTCTCCTCTAAGAATAGCTGAAGCCTTACCCTCTAAAACAGCTAAAATCTCCCCTTTCTTTACCCTCGAACCATCTTTTTTAAGAGTTTTAATCTGGATATTCTTATCTAAAGTTTTAAATACCTGCCCAAAAATATCTATCCCACAGAGAACAAGGCTTTCTTTAGCTATTAACTTTGCTTTCACCTTAAGAAAAGAAGGGATAGTATAAAGGGTGGTAATGTCTTCTTTACCTATATCTTCTTCTAAGGCTTTCTGAATAATCTCTTTTACTCTTTTCACGACCATTTAATTCTTTTAAGCCTTTCAACCTCTTCTGAAACCTCTTTAAGCCTTTGTTTAGTCCTCTCTACAACTTCCTGAGGAGCTTCCCGGAGAAAAGAAGGGTTAGAGAGCTTAGCTTCTTCTCCCTGAATAAACACAGATAACTCCTCAATCTTAGCTTCTATTCTTTTCTGGTGAAGCTCTAAATTTTTTACTAAAGATTTGTCCACAAAAATATCATAATCAATAGTAGCCGTAGAAACAACTTTCGGATAAGTCTTCTCTCTGGAGATTTCTACCCGGGAAAGAAAGCTGACCCAGTGTAAATTCTCTTCTAATATCTTAGATAAAGAATCGTTCTTGGGTTTAACTGAAAAACTTACTTTTTCTTTAATACCCAAATCTTTTTTAAAAGCCCTTAAAGAAATAATCAATTCTTTCAAACTCAGAAAATTCTTAATCTCTCCCTTATTGATAGTTAAATCCAAAGTTTTAGGCCAGCCTGCCTTCATTAGAGTTGGGGTTTCTTTCTTAATATTTAGTCTTTGCCAGATATCCTCAGTTATAAAAGGCATAAGAGGATGAAGCAATCTCAAACACTTATCTAAAATAAAGACTAAGAGAAAATCCTTAATTTCGTCAGATTCCTTTTTAGATATCTCTAGATACCAATCACAAAACTTATGCCAGAAAAATTCATATACAGCCTGGGTATAATCGTGAATCCTTAATTCCTCTAAAAAAGAGGTACACTCCTCTACTAACCTATTATACTCATATAAAATCCATTTATCAGCTAAAGTTAAAATCTTCCCTTCTAAATTAAGTTCTGCCGGGTGCTCTTTTTCTTTGTCTTTTGCCCTTTCCAAAATATACCGGCTGGCATTCCAAATCTTATTGGCAAAGTTTCTACCTACTAAAAATTTCTCCTTAGATAAATAAACATCTTGACCCGAACCTGCCTGCAACATCAAGGAAAACCTCAAACTATCTGCTCCCAGTTCATTTATAATCTCTAAGGGGTCAATAATATTGCCTAAAGACTTAGACATTTTTTTACCTCTTATATCCCGGACTGTCCCGTGAATCAAAACTCTCTTAAAAGGTATTTCGCCAATAAATTCTAATCCAGCCATTATCATCCGGGCTACCCAGAAAAAGAGAATCTCAGAAGCTGTAACTAAGACATCCGTAGGGTAAAAATACTCAAACTCTTCTTTCTTCTTCCCAATTTCAGAATCAGGAGTTTGGCTTTCAAACGGCCAACCAAAAGTAGCAAAAGGCCACAACCACGAAGAAAACCAAGTATCTAAAACATCTTCTTCTTGATAAATATCTGAAGACCCGCACACTCCACACTTAGAAGGCTGATATTCAGAGACAATAATACCTGAGTTAGAATCTGATTCTGAATTCTGATGCTTTTCTCTACACTCTCGGCAATAATAAACTGGTATTCGATGTCCCCACCAAATCTGCCGGGAAATACACCAATCCTGGATATTCTCCATCCAGTTAAGATAAACCTTCTTCCAGCGCCCAGGATAAAATTCAATCTTTCCTTCTTCTACTACTTTTATAGCTTGTTTGGCTAAAGGCTTCATCCTTACAAACCACTGAGCTGAAAGCCTGGGCTCAATCATAGTATTACAGCGATAACAATGGCCAGCACTTATCTTGTAAGGCTCTTTCTTCTCTAATAAACCTTCTTCTTCTAATCTCTTTAAGACAGCCTCCCGGGCCCGAAATCTATCTAAACCCTTAAATTCTAAACCTTGCTCATTTATAGTAGCGTCCTCATTCATTATGTTAATGAAGTCTAAATTATGCTTTTTAGCAATTAAAAAATCGTTCTTATCATGAGCAGGAGTAACTTTAACCACTCCTGTGCAAAATTCAGGCTCCACTAATTCATCCTCAATAACTTTAAGAACTCTTCCTACGATAGGAAGAATAACCTGACAATCTTTTAAAAATTTATAGCGAACATCTTTAGGATTTACAGCTAAAGCTGTATCTCCCAGCATAGTTTCCGGCCGGGTAGTTGCTACAGTAATATAATCAGGAACTGAAGATTCAGAACTTGGATTTTTCTTTAAAGGATACCGGATATAATAAAGCCAGCCGTCTATTTCTTTGTAAGGAGCTTCCTCATCAGCTAAGGCAGTCTTACAACGCGGACACCAATTTATTATATAATTACCTTTATAGATTAAACCTTTATTAAAGAGCCTTATAAAGGCTTGCTTAACTGCTAAAGAATACCCCTCGTCCATGGTAAATCTTAATCTCTGCCAATCACAACTTGCTCCTAATTTTTTCAACTGGTTTATAATTGTAGAGCCATACTCTTCTTTCCAAGCCCAGAGCCTTTCTAAAAATTTCTCCCTTCCTATGTCTTCCTTCTTCAAACCTTCTTTAGCTAATTGTCTCTCTACTACATTTTGAGTAGCTATGCCGGCGTGGTCTGTGCCCGGCATCCACAGGCTTTCATAGCCCTGCATTCGTTTAAATCTTATAAGAACATCCTGGATAGTATTATTTAAAGCATGGCCCATATGTAAGATACCAGTAACATTAGGAGGAGGAATAACTATACAAAAAGGCTTTTTATCAGGATTTTTTTTGGCATTAAAAAAACTTTTTTCCTCCCAGAATTTATACCATTTTTCTTCAGTATCGGTAGGATTGTATCTTGTCTCCATATTGATTACTTTACAATATAACTCTTTCTCTGTCAAGAAAGGCGTTGTTGGAGTAGTGTCAAGAAAGTGTGTAAATTCATACTGGCTATACCTCCATAGTTAGAGTTATTATTCTTATTAAACCTTTCTACTAATAGATAAATAACCCTATTTGCACTCTTTTCATCTCTAAATCCAGCCCAGTAGCGGGTTAATTGTTCTATATCACGGATAAACCGCTCTAATAGATTTGTACTTTTTATTAGGGAATGAATTTTAGCCGGGTATTTATAGAAAGTTAAAGTTTTGTCTATGTTTTTAAGTAAGATATTAAAAAACTTAGGCTCTTTATCCTGGTATTCTTTTTTGAGGGTATTTAATTTATTCAGGAATTCGTTCTTTGTTTTTACCTTATAGAGATTATAGGCTTTCTTTCTTAAAGAAGGAAGCAGATTCTTATTTTTTATGTATGTTAGGGCTTCTCTTACATGGTGAATACAACATATTTGAGTATCTTTATCAGGATATACAAACAAGAAAGCATTCTCTATTGCCTTTTTGCCATCACAGATAAGCATTTTTACCTTTCCCCCTTCTAACCCCTTCTCTTTTAAATCAAAAAAGAAATTAGTATAGTTTATCTCATTCTCAGATGAGGCTACC
>QNCG01000082.1 GCA_003644445.1 Candidatus Duberdicusella sinuisediminis
AATCTCTACCAGAAAGAAGTAAAAAGACTAAAAGAATTTTTGCTAAAAAGGGATATTTTCCCTCTAAAAAGAGAAGAAGAAGTTATTGTAAAAGAGGTTCCCCGGCACTTAAAACCTTTAAGGGCTTCAGCAGCCTATACTCTCTGGGCAGGAATTCCCAAAAAAACTAAAGGCATCTTTTACATAAATGCTGAGGAGGCTAACTATCAAGAGTATAAATTTATTTCTGCTCACGAAACTTATCCTGGACACCACCTTTTAGACTCAGTAAGAAGAAAATTAAAAAATCCTATAAGAAGCCAGATTGAATCGCCTCTCTTTTACGAAGGATGGGCATCTTTTTCTGAAGAACTTATCGTAGAACTCGGCTATATAAAAAACCCTTCTCAAAAATTAATTGGCTTAAGAAGAAGAGCCTGGCGGGCAATTCGAGCTCTCCTCGATGTGGGGATAAGAACTAATAAAATAAAATTATCCTCAATAAAATCTATGCTTAAAAACTTAGGTTATCCTGAGAAAAGAATACCTGTGATGATAGAACACTATTTACTTATGCCCGGCTATCAATTATGCTATACTATAGGAAAATTAGAATTTCAAAGGCTTAAAGAAAAATATGCTCATTATAAAGGTTTAAAAAAATTCTTAGAATTTATCTTAAACCAAGGAGAAATACCCTTTGCTCTTTTAGAGGAGAAACTAAAGGAGGAAATATGCCCAAAGAATTCTTAGGTTATCATTCAGAGTGGAATTTAGGAAGCCCTGGTGGATGGGATTACCAAAGAATGGCTCAAGAAATCGGAAGATTTACCTGGAGAGAAATTAAAAAGAAAATTAATATCAAGATAAACTTAAACTTTAATAATTCTCTACTTAATCCTGTGCCTAAATTTGCTCAACTCTTGTTAAGAGCTCATAAAAATATCTGGGGCAGAACCCCACCCCATATCCTGCTGGTAGCAGAAAAAGAAACTTTAAAAAAAGTAGGAGAAAATATAAGATTTGTCCGCTATTTAAATAGTCTAGAGGGAGTAAAGGGTTCTCTTGCTGAACCAGCCCAGTTAGAACTTAAAAACGGGCAAATTTATTTAAAGGGGAAGAAAGTTACTCTAATATTTTTGGATTTTAACAACCAGGTAATAGTCAAACTTAAAAAGGAAGGCAAAGCCAAAGCCTTACTCTATGCTATAAAGAAAGGTATAGTAGTAAACCCCCGAGGCACAGAACCAATTGGAGCAAAAGGTATATTTGAACTCCTCACCACTGCCCCAGCTAATAAAATATTCTCTAAGAGCACAGTCAAAAGAACCCCCTGGACAAGAAGATTTTTTCCTCGCCAAACTACCGGACCTAAAGGAGAAAAAATCTCCGATTTAATAACCTGGACTAAGAAAAACTGGGAAAAAATAATCCTAAAACCTGCTCATGGCTACTCAGGAAAAGGAATTATTATTGGCTATAAAGAAAAAAATAAAGGAAAGGCTATAGAAACCGCTCTTAAAAAGGGAGATTACATCATTCAACCCTTAATCCCTTTAAATATATGGGCAGAAGAATTTCCCTGGCTTGACAAAGAAAATAAAAAGATATTTTTAAAAACCTGGCAGACTGATTTTCGTTGCTTTATTACTGATAAAGGGTTAATTGGATTTGTAACCCGCTTTGGAGGTATCCCTACTAATGTTGGCTCAGGCGGAGGAGTGCAAAGTACAGCTATCCTCTACTCTCAACTTTCAGTTAAATCAGCTCAAAAGAAAATCAATGAGGCTATTTTAAAATTGGGCTTTGATTTTGTTTATGAATTGCAGAAAAGAATAGACAAAAAATCAATAAAGATGGGCAATGTCTACTTATTAGGCCCGATTATGAATACTTTAAGACCCAGGATAATAAATCCCCAACACATTAAACAGCTAAAGATATATGCCGAAAACCTCTGGAAAGATGCCTTAAAATTAGAAAAACTCTGGGTGGAAAATAAACTCAAAGACTATACCCAGACAACTCCTGAAGAAGAAGAGATTGCCCGCCTTTCTCCCTGGAGAGGTAAGCCTGCTCTTATTGCCTCCGATGGTTTATTTGGCTTTTTATAAAAATGAAAGTGGATAAATACTGGTGGAAAAAATTATTTGGTGAAGTCTATCTTACAACTGATGCCCGAACTATAAATAATCCTCTGCTCACTAAAAGAGAGGTAGATTTTTTAGAGAATTTTTTACAGCTTAAAGAAGAAGACAAAATCCTGGATTTCTGTGGAGGCCAGGGAAGACACTCTTTAGAATTAGCCCGGAGGGGCTACAAAGACTTAACTGTTTTAGATTATTCTAAGTTTTTAATTAATCGGGGGAAGGAAGAAGCAAAAAAGAAAAAATTAAATATAAAATTTGTGAGGGCTGACGCCCGTTCTCCCAAACTTAAAAAAGAAAGTTTCTCAGTAGTATTTATGATAGGGAACTGCTTAGGGTACTTTTTAGATAAAAGAGAAAATCTAAAAATTTTAAAATCAGCTTACCGGCTATTAAAAAATAAGGGTAAATTCCTTGTAGATATACCCAACCAGGATTATTTAAAGAAAAGATTTAAGCCTATATCTATCCATCAGGCTGATAAGAAAACCCTGGTAATAAGAAAGAGGGTTCTTAAAGACAATACTATAAGGGTTAGAGAAATTGTTATTAGTAAAACAAGGTTAATTAGAGATACTCTCTACTGCCAGCTCCTTTATGATTTAAAAGAATTAAAAAACATCCTGAGAAAGATAGACTTCCAGAAAATAACCTCTTACACCTTCCTTACTTCTTCTGAAAAAGACTTAGGATTAATGAGTTCAAGAATATTTGTAAGAGCTCTAAAATAATCCTTACTTCTGAAAACAGGGTTATATACTTCAGCATTAAAAAGGAGAATAAAAGAATCTACGCACTCTTCAGATATGAAGAATTTTTATTTTTCTTCAACTACCTGCTAAACCTCAGGGTTGAGAAACCTCTGAACTCTGAAAAGCCAGAAACTATTTAATATTGCCTCTGTTCAATTATCCTAATTACCTCAGGACTTACTCCCTGGCTTCTTAAATAATCAATATCTTGAGGGGTAGTTTTAAAATAAGAATTAGTAAGGTATATCCTGTCAATGATTACTGCAGGACTCACCCCCTGCTGAGTCATTTTTACAATCTGATTAAGAGTTAACTGATTAGAGTTAGAATATTGAGGAGCTGAAGAAGAAGTTTGTTCTTTTTCAATCTGACTGCCAATAATAGCTCCGCCAATTGCTCCTACTGCTGCTCCAATACCCGCTCCTTCACCGGTTTCTCCACTCTGATGTCCAATAATACTTCCTAAAGCTGCTCCGGTAACAGCCCCAATTGTCGCTCCTTCTACTGCCCGAGTCTTCCTGTTTTGACAACCTGAAGAAAAAACTAAAAGTAAGATTAAGCTGAAAGTTAATAGAGATAATTTTTTACCCATAAACCCACCTCCTTTTTCCGGAGAGGGGGAGATTTGAACTCCCGCTCCGAGGCTAACTCGGAAACCGATTTTCGAGACCGGCGCCTTAAACCAGGCTCGGCCACCTCTCCAAATAAAATGATTTATCAATTCTAATATAAGCATATTTTTTTATCTTTGTCCAGAGATAATTAGAGAAAATTTCTTAGCTATCTTAAAACTGTCAATTAATTTTAAATCAGAATTAAATACTTCTACCAAATCCAGCTTAATCTTTATAACAGCATTCACAATCTTTTGGTGGGTTTGATGATTTGTGCGGGAATCTCCATAAATAACAACGCACTGAGAAGAGCCCGAAAAAGAACAGGAGAAAAGAAGAAAAGAAGTTATGAGTAAATAAATTAATAGCCTTTTAAAACTCACAAGAGTAAGAAAAATTAATTTTCTAAAATCTTTAGTAATTAGAGGGTCTCTATTGGGATAAAGCTCAGACTATTCTGAAGAAAAGATAGTACCATAAACCTTACGTGGTTTATGGCGGAGAGGCAGGGATTCGAACCCTGGGTCCCGCTTTTGGCGGAACATGCGATTTCCAGTCGCACCCGTTCGTCCACTCCGGCACCTCTCCACAACTA
>QNCG01000083.1 GCA_003644445.1 Candidatus Duberdicusella sinuisediminis
CAAGAGTTTATTGTATGGGAGAAGATTGGCAAAAGAAAAAGGTTCTTTTACAAAGCAAAAAAGACAGAGAAGAATTAGCATTAGTTAAAGTCTAAAACCGGAGATTTTTATTCTGGTAAAAAACGGACATTTTTAAATTGGCATTTCATTGTCAAAATTATTGACTTATTAATTGGTGTTTGTATAATAGTTAACAAAGTCTTTGGATAGAGAGAGGAGGAAAGGCATGCCTAAGATTAAAAAAGTTAGAGCCAGAGAAATTTTAGATTCCCGGGGAAACCCTACTGTAGAAGTAGATGTTATCTTGGATACAGGGGTGTTAGGAAGAGCAGCAGTTCCTTCGGGAGCCTCAACCGGTGAGTATGAAGCTTTAGAGTTGAGAGATAAAGACCCTAAAAGATATAAAGGTAAAGGGGCCTTAAAAGCAGTAGAGAATGTAAATAAAAAAATTTTTCCTAAGATAAAGGGGCTTCAGCCTGATTTCCGAAAGATTGACAAGATACTCCTAAAGTTAGACGGCACAGAGAATAAATCTTATTTAGGAGCAAACGCTATTTTAGGGGTTTCTTTAGCAGTAGCTAAAGCCGATGCTTTAAGTAAGGGTTTACCTCTTTACAGATATTTAGGAGGCCCTAAGGCAAAACTTTTGCCGGTGCCGTTAATGAATATTTTAAATGGAGGCCTGCACGCAGATAACAACTTAGATATTCAGGAGTTTATGATTGTTCCTTTTGGTTTTAATAGTTTTAGCCGGGCTCTGCAGGCAAGTTCAGAGGTATTCCATACTTTAAAAGGCATCCTCAAAGCTCGCAGGCTTTCTACATCTGTAGGTGATGAAGGAGGTTTTGCCCCTAATTTAAAGGGGAATGAACAGGCTATTAAATTGATAATAGAGGCTGTCCATAAGGCCGGCTATTCTCCAGAGAAACAGATTTGCCTTGCTTTAGATTGTGCAGCCAGTTCTTTTTATAAGAAAGAAAAATACCTTTTTGAAGGGAAGGAAGTTGGCGCTCAGCATTTAATAAATTTTTATTCTAAGTTAATCAAAAAATACCCTATATTTTCAATTGAGGACGGTTTAAGTGAAGATGACTGGTCAGGCTGGAGAACTCTTACTGAGAAATTAGGAGAAAAAATCCAGTTAGTAGGAGATGACTTATTTGTTACTAATACTAAAAAATTAAGAGAAGGCATAGAAAGAAAAGTTGCCAATTCTATCCTTATAAAGGTTAATCAGATAGGAAGTTTGTCAGAAACTTTAGACACAGTTAATCTGGCTTTTGCAAATAACTACACAGCAGTTATTTCTCATCGCTCGGGAGAAACTGAAGATACAACCATTTCCCACTTAGCAGTAGGAGTTGGGTCTGGCCAGATTAAAACCGGGTCTTTGTCCCGCACGGACAGAATTTGTAAATACAATGAACTTTTAAGGATTGAAGAAGAATTAGGCAAGAGGGCAGAATATGCCGGTAAAATCCTTAAAGATAGATTTCTTTAAGGTCTTAGGATTTCTTTTTTTAGGAGTAATCTTATTTTTAATAATTTTCTTTTTATTTTTGCCAAGTTATACTAAAATAAAAGAGTTGAGAGAAGAGTACAATATTTTATCTAAGAGTATAGAAGAGACCAAAAAGGAGATTGAGACTTTAAAAATTCAGATTGGTTCCTGGGATAAAGACCCCTTTTATTTGGAGAAAGTAGCCCGGGAAAATTTAGGCCTTTTGAAAGAAAACGAAGTAGCAGTTAAAATAGAAGAATAAGAATTTAATCGCGGGGTGGAGCAGCCAGGTAGCTCGTCAGGCTCATAACCTGAAGGTCGGCCGTTCAAATCGGCCCCCCGCAACCATTTCTTAAAAATATAAGCCTGGTTTGGTTTATTTTGAGTTTAGGTTTTCTATTATACCCCCTATTTTTAACCTCCTATTTCTTTTAAAGAAGGCTTTTTAAACTATTTAAAAAAGATAAAAAATCCTTGACGCCTAATATTAGTTATGGGAAAATAAAGAGCTTTTTGATAGGCGAATAGATGAGGATAGGTGTAGTAAGAATTCTTATTTGTTTCTTTTTTGTAGTTTATTCTACAAAGGTTTTTTCTCAGCCTCCAGCCTCTCAAACTGCAGGAGGGCTCATTCAGCAAGAGAAAGAGTTAGAGAGAAAAAAGAAATTAGAAGAGAAAATCACAAAACCCAGGCCTTCCCCTAAAGAAGCCCTTCCTGAAGAAATTATTCCTGAAGAAGCAGGCCCTAAGATTCTTATTAAGGAAATTAGAGTAGAAGGTGCTACTTTAATCCCCCCAGAGGTTATTGAGAAGATAACCTCTGAATACGAGAATAAAGAACTTTCTCTTTCCGATATGCAGAAGGTAGCTGACTTGATAACTGATGAATATAGAAAAAAAGGTTATGTTACTTGCCGGGCTTACATTCCTCCTCAGACTATAAGAGAAAATATTTTGATAATAAGAGTAGTGGAGGGGGAATTAGGTAGGTTAGAGATAAAAGGAAACCGCTACTTTAAGACCTCCCTTCTGGAAAAAAAAATCAGCCTGAAGAAAGGCGAGCCTCTTGATTATTTTCTCCTTCAGAAGTCTCTTACCTATATTAATGAGCACCCCGACAGAACTGTAAGGGCAGTCCTTAAGCCAGGGGGAGAACCCGGGACAACTGATATAATTTTAGAGGTAAAAGATAATTTCCCTTTCCACCCGGGGTTTGAGTTTGATAATTATGGTTCTCGCTATATAGAAAAAGACCGTTATTCTTTCGTTGTTGAGCATAACAATCTTTTAGGCTGGGATGACAGGCTCTATTTTAAATATCAAATGTCTGAGTACGATTACTATCGTTTGAAGACAGCCCGCTACACCCTTCCTCTGGGCAATACCTTGGAAGTCGGAGGTTACTTTATTCACAGTAAGACTAAGTTAGGCCGGGAATTTGAGGTTTTGGGGTCAATAGGAGAAGCAGATATTTATGGAGTTTTTCTTACCAAGAGAGCTATTACCACCCCTAATTTAGATTTAAGGTTTAATTTTGGTTTTGACTATAAGGATATAAAGAATTATCTTTTGGGTGCCTTAGATTCAGAGGATAGACTCAGGGTTTTTAAAGGAGGTTTTGATTTAGATGTGAGTGATAAGTGGGGCCGAACTGTTTTTACCTCGGAGTTAGATGTAGGGGTTCCTGATATAATGGGAGGAATGTCAGCAAAAGATGATAATGCTTCGCGAACAGGCGCTGGAGGAAAGTTTTTTAAAGGCGTATTTAATTTATTCCGGCTCCAGCCTGGGCCTTTCTCTTCCTATATTTTATGGAAGAATTCTGCCCAGTATTCTGCTTACAGTTTGGTAGCTTCTGAGGAGTTTCAGATTGGTGGGCCGGTAAGCGTGAGAGGCTATCCGGTTGCTGAGTTTTCTGGAGATAAAGGTTACTATACAAGTTTGGAATGGTCTTTTCCCCCTTACTTCCTTCCCAAGAAGCTTAAGGTGCCTTTCACTAAAGATACCTTTTATGATGCTTTCCATATAGTCCTTTTTTATGATTGGGCTACTGTTCATTTAAATAAGCCCTCAGGAGAGCGCAAGCACAGAACTCTAAAGAGCGCAGGTTTTGGATTCAGACTTAATCTCTCCAATAATTTCTCAGCCCGGATAGAGTTTGGCTATCCTTTAGGAAGAGATTCTTCAGATGGCCACAATCTCCAGAGATGGGTAGAGGTTACTAAAAAATTCTAAGCAAATTTCTAAGATTATTGTTGAGAAAGGTGGGATTTTGAACTTTTTATAATGCTTTATAAAAGTTTTAATATAATAATTCTAAGTTCTTTTTGGCTTTGACCTTGAAGAAAGAAGTCAAAATATGTTATACTCGTGAAAACGTTTTCTTTTTGGGCTCTCTTTATTTGTTAATTTATATCTAAAATTTATGGTAAGAATGGAGGTTGATTATGCGTAAGAGGAAGTATTTTAAAATTTCAGCTTTATTTACTATTCTCTCTTTTCTATTTATGCCTCAGTACGGTTATTCTCTTCC
>QNCG01000084.1 GCA_003644445.1 Candidatus Duberdicusella sinuisediminis
CTTCTTTAGAGAAATCTTCACCTTCAAAGAGAAAAAGAATTCTTCTGGAAAAAGGAGCGTGGTAATAATCTATATTGTTAGTAATTACCCAATCCTGAATTATCTCTAAAGGGAGAGGTACTAAAAATAAACTTCTTCTCTGTAAAGCTTTCTGAAAACTATACTTCCTCCATAATCTCAAAGATTCAATATAAGAACGGGTATCAAAACTAATAAGTACTAAAGGATCCTTAACTCTAAGATTAAGCTTTGCGGGAAAAGTTATTTTATCGGGAGTTATCTCTAGTTGAGGTTGAGTATTTTTAAAAAAAGGAAAGAAAAGATTAACCAGAAGAAAGAAACAAACCCCTATAAGAAAGATTATCTGGAGAAAGAGAAAAACTTTTTTGTTTATCATACCTTAAAGAATAGAAACAAAGCCCCTCTCTATTTAAAATTCAGGGTCAAAGGCTATTTACTCTTTTTATTCTGGATTAGAAATACCACAAACTTCTAAGATATTCCTTAACTGAGGGTAAATTTTGGAAGTTGAAGCTACATAGCCAATAGTCTTAGGAGTAGGAGTATTTCCTTTTAAGTCGAAAAATACTCCTCCTGCTTCTTTGACAATACAGACACTTCCAGCAAAATCCCAGGGACGGTCATAAAATTCTATAGTAAAATCAATCTTTCCTTCTGCTAAATAAGTTAAACTCCTTACTGATGAACCAAACATCCTCACATTAAAACACTTTTTGGTAAGTTCACCTAAGACTTTAAGCATAACCTGAGGAGAGTAGCGAATAGCAGAATCAAAACAACCTGAAGCTTTCTTAAGTTCAGAAACTTGGGAAGTAAGTATCCTTTCCCCATTTTTAAAGGCGCCTTTACCTTTTTCAGCCCAATAAAGTTCTCTATCTTTAGGAAAGTAAACTACCCCCAAGATAAAATCTCCCCGGTGCCAAAGTCCTGCTGATACCCCAAATATATCTATTCCCCGAATAAAATTATGAGTTCCGTCTAAAGGGTCTATTATCCAGAGAAATTCTCTATCTAAATCTTTCCGTACAGCTTCCTCACCCAGAATGCCATGTTCAGGAAATTCTTTGCTCAATACATCTACTATAATTTTTTCGGCTTCTCTATCTAAGTCGGTAACTAAATTTCTATCTCCTTTAGATATTACCTGCCGGATATTGCCAAAATTAGAAAAGAGAAAATCCCCTGCTTTCTCTACCGCTGATTTTACTACTTCTAACATAACTAAAAAATAAATTAAATATTAAATGATACCGGCCTTCTCTCTGTTCTCTTTCTCAAAAAAGTTCTAAGGGGAAGGCTGACTGGATTTTAAATATTTAAGATATTCGGAGTCAGTGGTAAGAATTAAGGTGGTATCCTCATCAATGCTTTCAGAATAAGCGGAAAGACTCTTTAAAAAGGCAAAAAACTCAGGGTCTTTGCTATAGGCAGTAGCATAAATCTTAGTAGCTTCCTTGTCTGCCTCTCCTTTAATCTTCTGAGCAGTCTTATAGGCTGAGGAAAGAATTTTCTTAAGTTCTTTCTCAGTTTGACCCTCAATCTCAGCCTTCTTCCCTCTTCCTTCCGAGCGATAACGCTCAGCAGCCCTTTTTCTCTCGGAAATCATCCGGTCATAAACTTTTCTTCTTACTTCCTCTACATAATTTACTCTCTTAATTCTTACATCTACTAACTCTATCCCGTACTTAGGAGTTATTTCTTGAGCTCTTTTTAAAATTTCTTCTCTGAGCTTTCCTCTCCCCCAAGAAACTCTCTCTAACGCTGAAGCCTCTACAAAATCTGTCTTTTCAATTTTGGCTTCTTCTAATAAACGATTAGAATTTCTTACAATCTCAATTAAATTATGGGAAGTCACCAAATCCCTTACTGCTGCATCAATTATATCGTCTAACCGGGCTTGAGCTCCTCTTTCGTTGTATACTGATTGAAAAAACTTCAGAGGCTCGTTTATCTTCCAGCGGGCAGTGGTATCTACCCAGATATACTTCTTATCTTTGGTAGGAATTTGGGTAGGATAACCATCCCATTCTAAAATCCTCTTTTCAAAATAATTAACTTTTTGAACAAAGGGAAGCTTAAAATATAATCCTGCCTTTTTAAGAGGTTCACCCACAGGCCTCCCGAACTGAGTAACTATAGCCTGCTCATACTCATTAACCACAAAAAAAGGATTTCCTAAGAAAAATAAGAATAAAAGGATTATTAAAGTTAAAAACAGCTTACTTCTCATCTTCTCTCAATTTTAACAAAGGCAATATCCCTTTTTCTTGAGGGTCTAACACATAGACTTTTCCTGCTTTCGAAACTATCTCTTTTAACTTCTCAAGATAGAGTCTCTTTAAAGTAACTTCTTTAGCTGATTTATAAGCCGAATATAGAAGATTAAATCTCTCGGCATCGCCTAAAGCTCTGTTAACTACCTCCTGAGCATATCCTTCAGCTTCTCTTACTATCTTTAAAGCCTCTCCTTCTGCTTTGGGTATTTTCTGATTATAGATTTGCCAGGCTTCATTTATCATCTTCTCTCTTTCCTGTTTAGCCTGGTTTACTTCGTTAAAAGCTGGCTGGACCGGTGAAGGTGGGTTAACATCCTGAAGTTTAACTGTTACTATTTGAATACCACTCCCATAAAAATCTAAAATATTTTGCATCTTTTCCTGAGCTAAGTTATTTATTTCTAACCTCTTCTCAGTCAAAACCTCATTAAAAGAATAATCTCCTACTATCTCTCTGATTACTGACTCACTCACATCTCTTAAAGTCTTTCTTTGGTCTCTTATATTAAAGAGAAATTTTACCGGGTCTTTTATTTTAAATTGGACTATCCACTCTACATCTAAAACATTTAAGTCGCCAGTAAGCATTAAAGATTCATCGTCATAACTTTTTTGTGAATATACACTTCTTACTCCTGGTTGGACGCTTCGGAAACCAAACTCCTCTTTGAAAATATACTCTACCTTTACCTTATTGACTTTCTCTAACCTAAAGGGAAGTTTAAAGTGTAAACCGGGCTTAGCTATCCTCACAAACTTACCGAATCTTCTTACTACCCCTACCTCATTCGGCTCAACAGTATAGAATATTGTAGGAAGGCAAATAATTATTGAAAGGAGGATAATAATAGAAAAAAAAGACTTGAAATGTAGATGTTTATATAAACGCTTACCTCTGTGGATTATCTCATCAGGGGTTACTCTCTCAAAATCCATAGTTAAATTTTAACATCCCCCTACTTTCTGTCAATACCTATTTTATTTACTGTTATTGCAACATAAAAATGTCATCTTTTTTGCAAAATAGAAATGTCACCTTCCAGAAGTTTCTCTTCTAAAAAAATGCTCTTTTCTCCGGGACTTTTGCGAAAAGCAATTTTTCTATATCTTAGCTTCCTTCCTTGGTAAATAATAGATATTCTGCCATTAAGGTGTTCTAATACTTCTACCCTTGTTTTGGCGAAACTGGCTCGGTAAGGGTTAGGAAGTAGCTAATATTTTATTCCCTTGCAGAATACAGTATTATCAGAATATACAGTTCTTTCTTCTTTTATGAAGAAGATAAAGGATAAATTTGCTTTTTTGGGCAGGTATCCAGAGGCAGGCTTTTCTATTTCAGGCTGGCGGGAAAATTTCTTATTCCATTCAGGGATAAATTCCTCTTTTAGGTAGTGGCTGACGCAAAGTTTGCCTCTTTTACTTTTATTAGCTTCTTCAAATTGTCTCTAATTACCTCATATCCTGTCTCTTCCTTCAAGGTCAGAGTAATTGCCTATTCTTCTTTCATTCTTACTGCCTCCTTTTCTTAAAAGGTGGCATTTTACCTTAAACTACCCGAATACTTTTATGTTGCAGAAAGGTGACATTATTATATTGCGGTAACAGGATATTTTTAGTCTTTTTGAAAATGTTAAATAAAATTTATCCTGGCCTATCCAGTAAAATCTTAACACGCTACTTTACAA
>QNCG01000085.1 GCA_003644445.1 Candidatus Duberdicusella sinuisediminis
AAGAGAAAGATTCCTTCTTATCTTATCGGTGGAGAATTTTTGCGTTTTCCCCAAGAGGAGATAGTAAAGCATAAAGATAGAATTCAGAAAGAATATAATATTCAGGAAAGAAAGATTCCTTTTAAGGAAAAAGTTTACAACTTCTTTTATTTTAATGATTTCTACATAATCTCTTTTCTAATCATCTTGGTTCTTTTAGGGATAATTCTTTTTACTTAAATGCTTCCCAGAAAGAAGGGCTTTATAGATTTAGGGTTTGCTAAGTTAGATTATTTAAGAGAAAAGAGAAGAGGCCTTCCTGAGATTATTTTTGCTCCTGGCAAAGACCTTCAGCAATTAAAAAAAATAGTTACTAATCTTAAGGGGAAAAATACTCTTATTATTCTTTCTCGTTTAGAGGAGAAAAAATACAAGTTTCTTAAAAAGACCTTTCCCCAGCTAAAATACTTTAAAAAAGCTCAAATAGGATTTTTAGGTAGACCTCTACCTAAAACCCGGGAAAAAATAAGTGTGGTTACTGGGGGCACTTCCGATATCCCCATAGCTGAAGAATCAGCAGTATTCTTAGAACTTTTAGGCAACAAAGTAGAAAGAATCTATGATGTAGGGGTAGCCGGTTTTCATCGTCTTTTACCTTTTCAAAATAAACTAAACAGCTCTAAAGTAATAATAGTATCTGCAGGTATGGAAGCAGCCTTAGCCAGTCTGGTCTCAGCTCTAACTAAAAGGCCAGTTATTGGCTTACCCACCAGTATAGGCTACGGTTCTCATTTTGAGGGTTTGGCTTCCCTTTTAGGCATGCTCAATAGTTGTTCACCAGGCATAGGAGTAGTAAATATTGATAACGGCATAGGTGCTGGTTATTTAGCCCACATAATAGCTAACAATGAGTAAGATACTTTATTTTGACTTAATAGGAGGAGCCTCGGGAGATATGCTTCTTTCTGCCCTTATTAACTTAGGATTTAAAAGGTCTTCTTTAAGAAATTTAGTAAAAAATTTAAAACTTAGAGGAGCAGGTTTTAAATTCAAAGAGGTTTTCGTAGGTCACATAAAAACAAATAAAATTATATTTAATTTCCCTCCAAAGATGAACCTTTCTTTTTTAGAGATAAGAACTTTAATTACCCTGACTAAACTAAATAAAAAAATCAAAGAAAAAATTTTAAAGACCTATTCCCGCTTAAAAGAAATAGAAGAAAAAGTTCACGGGCATAAAAGCAGGGATTTTCGATTCAGCCATTTAGGAAAACCTGATGCTTTAATAGAAATAGCTTCTTTCTGGTTAGCTTTGGAAGAATTAGAGATTAAAGAATGTTTCTGTTCAACATTCCCTTTAAGTAACCCCGCTCCAGCTACCTTAGAACTTCTCAAAGATAAAAAAGTAAGGTTTACTGGCTCCGATTATGAAAGTATAACTCCTACTGCCGGAGTTCTCCTTAAGGACTTTCCCCAAAAAGAATTAGATTTTACTTTAAAGAAAGTAGGCTACGGAGCAGGAGACTTTATTAAAACTGAAAAAGAAGACTTTCTTCGAATAATTATGGGTGAAAAAGATGACACAGTTAAAGAAAAAATTATAAAAATAGAGGTTAACTTAGATGATATAAATCCTCAAGTTTTTGACTATTTATTAGAGCTTCTTTTTAAAGAAGGGGCTTTAGATGTTTATATTACTCAGGTTATTATGAAGAAGAGCAGACCTTCTTTTCTACTCTCTGTGCTTACTGATAGAATAAACCTTGATAAGATGAAAGAAATAATATTTAAGCATACTACTACTTTTGGGATAAGGTATTCGGAGTTTAACCGAGACAGACTCAATTATAAATTTATTCTAAAAGACACCCCTTTAGGTAAAATAAGGTTTCGCCAGGGATTTTTAAAAGGCTCTCTTATTAAAGAAAACCCTGAATATGAAGACTGTAAAAAGATAGCCTCTAAACACAACATTCCTTTAGTGGAAGTATATACACAATTGGGCCTTAACCCTAAAATTAAAAGAAGAGATTGAGCTTATTTTAAATTTCTATGAACCAGATTAAAAAAATTCTTTTAATAGCCAGAGATAAAAACTTAGCTGAAATCATCTATTTTTGTCTGGAGGGCTGGGGTTACGAAGTAGATATATTAAAGGAAACCCCTAATCTGGCTGAGATTAAGAAAAAAGAGCCCGATTTAATAATTCTGGATTTCCCCTTCTCTCACAAGGAAGGTCTTTCTCTCTGCCGGGAGATTAAAGAAGGTTTTGTTACCAGTTCTCTGCCCTTAATAGTTTTGATTGATAAAAAACAACTGAGAAAACACCTCCTTAATCTAAAGCACGGTATAGACGATTACCTTTTAAAACCTCCTGACCCTTTAGACTTAAGAGTAAGGATAGAGATGGCTTTGAAAAGAACCCAGTATAGTTTTTATACCAATTCTTTAACTAATCTACCGGGAGGCAAAATTATAGAGGAAATTCTCAAGGAAAAAATAACTAAAAGAGAGCCTTTTTCCTTTGCTCATGCTGATATTGATAACTTTAAGTACTTCAACGATAAATACGGTTATCTAAAAGGAGATAGAGTAATAACTCAAACCGCCTACATTCTTTATCAAACAGTTAAAAAATACGGAAACCCTAAAGATTTTATAGGTCATATTGGCGGAGATGATTTTGTTTTTATTACTTCTCCCGATAAAGAAAAAATTATCGCTTCGGAGTTTATTTACGAATTTGAACGCCTCATGCCCCTACATTATTCTCCTGAAGATAGAGTCTGCGGCTACATTGAGGTAGAAGATAGGACAAATCAGCTAAGAAAAGTACCTCTTATGAGTATTTCAATAGCCATAGTTAATAATCAGCAAAGAGAATTTAAAAATGTAGTTCAGATAAACGATGCTTTAACTGAACTTAAATCTTATTTGAAGAAAATTCCCGGAAGTAAATTTATGGTAGAAAGAAGAGGGTTAAATCAGGGTAGAAAACAAAGAAGACCTTCTTTTTCCCTAATTCAAAACAGAGAGGTGCTCGATAAGAAAAAATTCCCGCCTTTAGGTCAGCTTCTTTTAAATAGAGGCAAAATTACTCCTTATTTATTAGAAGAACTTTTAGATATTCATTTTAAACGAGCTATACCTTTAGGAGAAATTTTAAAAGATAGGGGGGTAATCGCCGATGAAGAACTTCAGAAGTTTTTATCATTACAGAGAAAGAATTCTTAGGTTATCCATATTAACCTTGGTACTTTTTAGCCTGGGCTGTGTAAAAGCCCGGGACTATTTTTCAGTTAAAAGAGGGGCTTTAAGAATGAATGTGGTCTTTCCTTTGGGAGAAGGCAGAGCGAGTAAAAATTATATAGTGGTAGACGACGCAGTTATAGATAGAGGAGATACCAAAAAAATTGTCCAGAGAAAATTAGGTAAACCTTCTTATATAGGAATTACTTTAGAAGGATGGCAATTTTATAGGTACGAAGATAAACAAATCGAAATATATTTTGATAACAATAGAGTAGTGGGTTTTAAAAGACTGGAATTTCAGCCCTGATTAGAATAATTCTTAACATTCAAAATTATTAAATAACCTCCAGACTAAATAATAATCTTAAACCATTATGTTTTTAACTGACAATTTTGAAAAAAGGGAGTGGTCTGCTTTTGTTTTAAAATTTAAATTAAAGAAAGATTTTTATCTTCAACCAGCAAAAATTTTAGCCCCCCAGCTTCTAGGTAAAATTCTTGTAGTAAGAGAAAAAAGAAGCATTTTAGCTGGTAAGATTGTAGAAACCGAAGCTTATTTGGGAAAAGAAGACCCGGCTTCCCATTCTTATAAAGGAAGAGTTACCCCTCGCAATAAGATAATGTACGAGGAAGGAGGTTTAATCTATGTCTACCTTATTTATGGAAAGTATTTTTGCTTTAATATAGTTGTTAATAAAAAGAATATCCCCGAAGCAGTATTTATTAGGGCAATTC
>QNCG01000086.1 GCA_003644445.1 Candidatus Duberdicusella sinuisediminis
AGATTACATAACAGCTTTAAAGTCTAAAGAAAAAGCCAAAGTTGAATTTTTAAGTTTTATAAGGGCTGAGCTTAAAAATAGAGCTATCTTTCTTAAAAAGGAGAAATTAGAAGATTCTCAGGTTATAGAGATTTTAAAGAAACAAAAAAAGAAACTTTCAGAACTCAAGGATTCATTAGCCAATAAAGGACCTCGCCAGGATATTTTAGAAAAATTAAATTATGAGATTTCTCTTTTGGAAGGATACCTGCCTTCTCCTTTGTCTAAGGAAGAAGTAGTAGAAATTGTTGAAGCTGTAATTAAAGAATTAGGAGCTTCTTCTCTAAGAGATATGGGTAAAGTTATGGGAGCAGTTTTAAAAAAGGCCGGAGGGAGAGCTGAACCCAAAGATATAGCTCCAATTGTTAAAGAGAAATTAACAAACCTTTCTTAAAGCGGAGGCTAAATATGAAGAGTATAAAAATAATTATCTTTATTGTTTTAATAATAGGAGCATTCTTATTGGGGTTTTTCTGGCTAAGAAATTTAAGTTCTCAGGAGAAAGATATTCCTGCTTTTTTACTTCTGATTTCGGAGCAGAATATAGAAGGGCCCCAAAGAGCCTGGTGGGTTTCGGAGATAGACTTATCTGTGGCCGAAGCCAAAATTGCCCAGACCCTTATTGAGAATAATTATAAGGTGATAGAGCCTCAGGAGTTGAGAGATACTATTTCTAAAGAAAAGGCTTTTAGGGTCGTGGATATTTCTGAAGATACGGCAATTAGTTTGGCTAAATTAAAAGGCGTAGATTATATTATTTTAGGAAAAGCTGTAGCCTCAGCAGGGGGTAATATCCCTTCTTCTCAAATGCGGTCTTGTTTTGCTAATATAACTGCCAAGCTTATAAGAGTAAAAGATGGGAGGATTGTTTCTTACTTAGATTCAACAGCCAGTGTTCCTCATACCGACTTAATTACTGGCGGGAAATTAGCCCTGTCTAAAGCTGGCCAAGACTTGGGAGTAAAAATTATAGAAATTTTGAAAGGAGGTAAAAAATGATTAGGAAATATTTGTCTTTTATTTTCTTGGGAATAGGGGGATTTTTAATAATTTCTGGATGTGCTAGTTTAGAGGGTTTAACCCAGCCTACTGCTGTTGTAGATAATACTGCTGGCACTCAACCCCTTCCTCCTTATTATGGTCCTAAAGCTCGAGTGGCTATAGCTAATTTTGAAGTAAAAGCTGCTAAGGCCACTGGAGAAGTTGGTTCGGGCTTAAGAGAGATGCTGATAACTGCTTTGGTAAACAGTGGAAGGTTCAGAGTAGTAGAGAGACAAGACCTTTCGGCAGTAATGCGGGAACAGGAATTAAAAGTTTCGGGAGCTGCTTCCGGAGATTCGCAGGTAACTACTGGAGCTATAAAGACTGCTGATTTAATTATCTCAGCAGCAGTTACCGAATTTGAGCCTCAGGCTTCGGGAGGAGGAGCGGGCATCGGTGGAGGTGGCGGAGTAGGCAGTGGGATATTAGGAGGACTTTTAAGAGGGGCCCTAAATAAAGCTCACATGGCTTTAGATATAAGAATAATAGATAGTTCTACTTCTGAGATAATTGCTGCTACCCGGGTTCAAGGAGAAGCTTCTGATATTTCTGGAGCAATAATGACTGGTTTCTTGGGAAGTTGGGGTTTAGGTGGAGGACTATCTATGTACAAGAATACCCCCATGGAGAAAGCAATTAGAGTCTGTATAATTGAAGCAGTAAAATATATTGCTCAGGCTATCCCTCCCAGTTATTATAAATATTAGTTAAGGCAGAAACTCTATTCTTTAAGGGGTCTTCCTTCATTTTTTAAGAACTTTTTATCTCCTTTTACAGATTTCAGGCTTTATGATAAAATTAATTTTTAAAGAGGGGAAAATATGGAGTCATTTACTGAATATTTATGGTTTAATACTAAGAGTAAGGTTGAATTTATAAACATAACTCCCCAGATAGAAAAGTTAGTAGAAAAAAGTAAAGTAAAAGAGGGTTTGTGTTTAGTTAATGCTATGCATATTACTTCTTCTGTTTTTATTAATGATGAAGAAGGAGGCTTAAAAGAAGATTTTAAAAGGTGGCTTGAGGAACTCGTCCCTTCGGGAAAAAGATACAAACACAACTTAACCGGAGAAGATAATGCCTGCGCTCACCTTAAACGGACAATTATGGGCAGAGAAGTGGTAATTGCCATAACTAAGGGTAAGCTTGATTTTGGTCCCTGGGAGCAGGTTTTTTACGGAGAGTTTGATGGCCAGCGTCCCAAGAGGGTTTTAGTAAAAATTATTGGAGAATGAGGTTTTAAAATTTCTTAGGGAGTTGCAGGGTTAATCCTGAGTAGTGAGAGTGAAGGGAGTATAGTGAAAATAAAAGATTTTGATTATTATCTTCCTGCTCAGCTTATAGCCCAGGAGCCCCTTCCTCAGAGAGATTCTTCCCGGCTTCTTATTCTCAATAGAGATACAGGCAAGATTACTGAAGTTGTTTTTAAAGATATAGTTAAATTTTTTAATAGAGAAGATGTGTTAGTTTTAAATAATACTAAGGTGTTCCCTGCTCGGCTTTTTGTTCAGAGAAAGACTGGAGCAAAAATAGAAATTCTTCTCTTAAGAGAAGTCTCCAAAGGTAAGTGGCAAGCCTTGATAAGACCTGCTCGGAGAATAAGGCTTTATGAAGAACTATTTTTTAAGAATAACAGTTTTAAAGTCAAAGTCTTAGAAAGAGACCCTCAGGGTAAGTGGTTAGTAGAGTTTTCTCCTTCAGAAATTAAAGATTTAATTTCTAAACAAGGCTTGATTCCTACTCCTCCCTATATAAAGAAAGAATTGAAAGAACCCCAGAGATACCAGACTATTTTTGCTAAACAGGAAGGTTCAGTAGCTTCTCCTACTGCCGGTTTACATTTTACTCCTCAGCTTTTGTCAGAGTTCTCTTCTTTAGGAATAAAGATAGTTTATATTTGCCTTCATATTGGATTAGGGACATTTCGCCCGGTAAAAGCTGAAGAAGTTGAAACTCATAAAATGGATGAAGAATACATCGAGGTTTCTCCGGAGGCTGCTGGAGTTATAAATTCAGCCAAAAGGGAGAAAAAAAGAATCTTTGCCTGCGGAACAAGCACAGTTAGAGCGTTAGAATCAATTGCTTTTTTAAAAGAAGAGTTAATCCAGATTAAGCCTTTTTCAGGATTTACTGACTTATTTATCTACCCCGGATTTAAATTTAAAATTATAGATTCTTTAATTACTAATTTCCATCTTCCTAAATCTACAAATCTTCTGTTAGTATCAGCTTTCGCCGGAAAAGAATTTCTATTTCAAGCCTATGATTATGCTATTAAGAATAAGTTCAGGTTTTACAGCTTTGGGGATGCAATGTTAATTTTATGAGAAATCTTATTTAATATTTCAGCTCAAAAACTGAATTCTTTCTCCTGATGAAAAGGAAACTTAACATAGTAATTTTAATTACTGGCTTAGGAGGGATTTTAGCCCAAATCTTAATTTTAAGAGAATTTCTTATAGTTTTTCTAGGCAATGAGTTAACTATCGGCATAATCCTTTCTAACTGGCTTATCTTGGAAGCAGGGGGGAGTTTCTTAGGAGGAAGGTTTTTTTCTAAAAAAAGAGAAATTTTAAGTTTTGTAGTATTTACCTTTATTTTTTCTCTTTCTTTTCCTTTGGCTATCTTCTTAGTAAGGGATTTAAAACTTTTAATGGGGGTCCTTCCCTCAGAAGCAATAACAGTAGAAAGAGCCTTTCTGAGTTCTCTCTTAATTCTTATTCCAGTAAGTCTTCCTCACGGAGCCCTATTTTCTCTGAGTTGTAAATTATACTCAAGATTTTTTAAAGAAGATACTACTGTGGGCAAAGTTTATTTTTTAGAAACTTCGGGAACAATTTTAGGAGGGTTTATCC
>QNCG01000087.1 GCA_003644445.1 Candidatus Duberdicusella sinuisediminis
AAGTTCTTCGGCTTCTTCTTTAGATACATTCTCGTTTACTGGTTTATGCGCAGATTCTACCAATTCCTTATCCTCTTTATGCTCTAATTGAGTAATAGCCCTTATCTCTGTAATCAGATGTATCTTATTTGCACCTATCTCTTTAAGTACTACTGTAAAAGAGGTCTTCTCTTCTTCTTCAGCTTGAGCCTGAGTCTGAGCTTGGGGCATAACTCCAGCCACAACTGGTGCTTGAGCCTTAACTCCAAATTTTTCTTCTAAAGACTTAACCAGTTGAGAGAGTTCAAGCACACTCATTTCCTCAATACTTTTAATAATCTCCTCAATATTAGCCATAAAAACCTCCTCTTTTTAAATAAATCTCAAATTACCAATACTAACTCTGCACAACAGATTCTTTCTTTTTCCTTATCTCCTCTACTGCCCAAACAAGTTTTAAAATAATACCTTGTAAAGAATTAACTAAACCTATTAAGGGAGAAGCTATACAATTAAGAGTTAAACCTAAAATAACTTCTCGAGAAGGTAACTTAGAAAGTTCTTCTAAGTCTTCCTTTTCTATAAATTTATCTTTCAAAAAACCTGCTTTTATTTCTAAGTTTTCATTCTCTTTGCGAAATCTGAACAAAGTTTTAATCACGCCAACTTCATCAGAGTAAATATAGACTACTCCGGTTTCCGAAGTAAGAATTTTGCCCAGTTCTTCCCTCCAATCAGGAAAAGCCCTTTGGAGAAGACTGTTCTTTGTTATCACTAACCTTCCCTCTTTTTCCTTTAAATCTCTTCTGAGAATATTTAACTGATTAGAATTTATGCCTTTAAAATTTACAAAGAGAAAAGCCCCAGAACTTTCAGCTTCCTTTTTTAAAAATTCTATTATCTTTTCTCTATAAAATCTACCTACTTTAATCATAAGTCAAACTCCTTGGGTAAGCTCACCCTTAGACCTTTAGACATACTTAGAGAAAGACTAACTGATTTTATAAACTTACCTTTACAACTTGAAGGTTTAGCCTGAATAAGGGAGCTGAAAAAAGCCCTTAAGTTTTCTAAAAGTTTTTCTTTAGGAAAAGATATTTTTCCTACCCCTACATTTAAAGAGCCGAATTTATCCATCTTGTAATCTAACTTCCCTTGTTTAGCCTCGTTTATAGCCCAGGTTAAATTATCAGTTACTGTACCGGACTTAGGAGAAGGCATAAGTCCTCGGGGGCCCAAAATTCTTCCTAATTTAGATACTTCTCTCATCATTGAAGGAGTAGCTATACAATAATCAAAATCAAGCCAGCCTTTAGAAATTTTCTCTATTAGCTCTTTAGAACCAACGAAATCTGCTCCTGCTTGTTTAGCCTCTTCTTCTTTTTCGGGTTCACAAAACACCAAAATTTTTTTCTTCTTTCCTAACCCAGCAGGAAGTTTTGCTGAACCTCTCACCATCTGCTCACTTTTTCTGGGGTCTATGCCTAACTTTATACTAACTTCTAAAGTCTGATTAAACTTAGTAGGAGGCATACTCTTTAAAATATCTATAGCTTCTTCCCAAGAATAATACTTATTTCTATCTACAAGTTCTTCTCCTGCTTTATAACGCTTACTTCTCTTCACTTTCTTCTTAATTTAATCTTTTACCTTGATCCCCATACTTCGGGCGGTACCCTCAATAACTTTTATAGCCTGAGCCAAATCTTTGGTATTTAAATCTTGAAGTTTCTGCTTAGCTATCTCCTCTACCTGTTTTCGGGAAACTTCGCCAATAAATTCTTTACCGGGAGTTGATGAAGCCTTAGCTAAATTAGCTGCTCTTTTAAGTAAGACTGAAGCAGGAGGACTCTTAATAATAAAATCGAAACTCCTATCTTCATAAACATTTATCACTACCGGAAGTATTAAACCTTCTCTATTCTTAGTTAAATCATTAAAAGCCTTACAAAATTGCATAATATTTACTCCGTGCTGACCTAAAGCTGGACCTACTGGCGGTGCAGGGTTAGCACTACCTGCAGGTATCTGAAGTTTAATTTGAGTCTTTACTTTCTTTTTTTTCTTTACTGCCATAAATTAAATCCTTATATTTTCTCTACCTGCCAAAATTCTAACTCTACAGGGGTAGAACGACCAAATATGGAAATAGCAACTTTAAGTTTTCCTTTTTGGGGATTTACTTCCTCTACTAAACCATTAAAATTCACGAAAGGACCTTCTACCACTCTAACCGTTTCTCCTTTTTCAAAAGCAACTTTAGGTAAAGGCTTAGCTTGAGTTTCTTCGGACTTCTTCAAAATTTTCTCTACTTCCTCACCAGGAACAGCTACCGGATTTTTAGCTCCAATAAATGAGGTAACTCCTGGAGTCTTTTTAACGAACAACCAGGTAGATTCATTCATCTCCATATGAATTAAGACATAGCCGGGAAAAAACTTTCTTTCTAAAATTCTTTTTTGACCTCTTCTTACTTCCGAGACCTGCTCTTTAGGGATAATAATCTCATCTATTAAATCCTGCAAGTTCTTAGCTTTAACCTTTGCCTCTAAATTTGCCTTTACTTTTTCTTCTGCTCCCGAAAGAGTATGAATTATATACCATCTTTTCATCTTACTTTATTATAAACTGAAGAAACCTTGCTAAAAGTAGATCCGATAAAGCTATAAATAAAGTAAGGAAGAAACTCCCAATTAAAACTATTACCGTAGCATTCAAAAGTTCTTGCCTAGAAGACCAAGAAACTTTCTTTAATTCTTCCTTAACTTCTTTTAAGAAGCTAGGGATCCTTTTAAAAAAATTAACTATCTTCATTTCAATCCCTTCAGGCGAGGCAGGAGTTGAACCTGCAACCCCCGGTTTTGGAGACCGGTGCTCTAGCCAATTGAGCTACTCGCCTAATTTTTAAGGTTTAGTCTCCTTGTGTTTTGTATATTTACGACAAAATTTACAAAATTTATTTATCTGGAATTTTTCCGGATGTTTTCTTTTGTTCTTAGTGGTGTAGTAGTTCTTTCTCTTACATTCTGAACATTCTAGTCCAATTAATTCTCGCATAACTACTTAGAGAAATCCTCTTCTTTTAAAAAAATAAAAAGGACTAAAATCTACCCTCTCCACTCTTTTAAGTGGGTTCTTCTTTTTCTTCCTAAATTATTCTTAGATTGCGAATCCCTACTCTCTCAGCCTGGAGCGGGAATCGAACCCACGACCCCGTCCTTACCAAGGACGTGCTCTACCGACTGAGCTATCCAGGCAAAAGCAATTATAGTAATCTAAAATTTTATTGAAAGTTTAGAAATTGTCAAGCAAATTCTAATTTTTTTTACAAGAAAGTCAATAAGCGTAATTCCCTATTTTAAAAGGCGAGCATAAGTTATCTTGGGGGTAGCTTTATCTATTACTATGGGAATCAAGGATTTAGAACAAGTTTCCTTTAAGGAAAAGGTTTCTTTCAATAATACTCTTATATAGTTTTCAGTATAACCTCTAGTATAACTTTTTTCTGAATTCTCATCCAAAACTACCTTAAACATCTTTTTCTCTTGACTCTTTCTAAACCTTAAAGAAGCTTTCTCTCCAACCTGAATAGCAATCTCTTTTCTCTCTCTCACTACCTTTGAAGAAATTTTGGGAAACTTGAAACTGGGAGTCTGTTTTCTTTCTGAATAAGGAAAAATATGAGAACGCACAGGATTTGTCTCTTCTATCAATCTTAAAGTTTTTTTAAAATCTTCTTCTTCTTCATAAGGAAAACCTATCATAAAGTCAGCACTTATTCCACAATCAGGGATAGTCTTTCTTATTTCAGATACTAACTCTCTATAAAAACTACTCTTAACTTTTTTATTCATCAATTTTAATATCTTATCCGAACCTGATTGGAAAGGAATATGTAAATGAGGACAG
>QNCG01000088.1 GCA_003644445.1 Candidatus Duberdicusella sinuisediminis
CAATAGCAAAAATTATAGCCAATATTGCTTTTTTTCTCAAAAGCCTTCCTACAACTGGACCCACTCTTTCTACCCTTAAAAGTTCAAAGTCTCCATCATAATGTTTTTTAAGAATTCTTTGAACCTTCGAATAAGTATCCTGAGAACTTTTTATAGCCAAAGTATTGGTTGAAGAAAAGCTATAAAGCACCACATCTTCAATTTTTTCTTCGGCTAAGGTTTTTCTAAGTTCTTCTAAATCTATTTTTTGCTTAAACTTATATTCCTGGATTTGTCCTCCGGTAAAATCTATACCGAAAACCTTACCCTTTTTCTGAACAAAAGTATAAACCCCTAATAAAATAACTCCTAAAGATAAAATCAGGCAAAATTTTATAGCTTTTACAAAATTGATTTTAGGTTCTCTGATTATCTGAAACATTAAGAATTTTTTCATTATCTTTTTAGATATTAAAAAATCGAATATAGCCCGAGTAAAGACCAAGGCGCAAAACATAGAAGCTAAAATTCCTAAACTCAAAGTTACCCCAAATCCTTTTATTGGTCCTGTACCGAATATAAAGAGAAAAAGAGCAGCAATAAGGGTAGTCACATTAGAATCAAGTATAGTCCTAAAAGCTTTCTGATAACCTAACCTCACTGCCATAGATAAAGGTCTCTTTAATTTCAATTCTTCTCTTATTCTCTCATAGATTAAAACATTAGCATCTACAGCCATACCTAAAGTAAGAATAATTCCGGCTATCCCCGGAAGAGTTAAAGTACTTCCTAAAAGACTTAATCCTGCCAAGATTAAAATTAGATTAAAGACTAAGGCTAATACAGTGACTACCCCTCCTAAAAGATAATAAATAATCATAAAAATTCCTATTAACAGACCTCCTAAAATAGCAGCATTTATTCCCCTCCGGATAGAATCACTACCTAAAAGAGGCCCGACAGTTCTTTCTTCTTCCAATACTAAAGGACAAGGTAAGGCACCTGAACGCAATACCAAGGCTAAATCTTTAGCTTCAGTGGGAGTAAAGTCTCCGGTAATTTGAGCTTCTCCATTAAGAATTGGCTCCTTTATTACTGGTGCTGATTTTACTTTCCCATCTAAGATTATGGCTAACCTATGGCCAACATTATTTTGGGTTAATTCAGCAAAAGTTTTAGAACCTTGTGAATTAAATCTTACTAAGACATAACTTAATCCCAGAGAATCAAAACCTATTTGAGCATCTTTTAGGTCTTTACCAGTAAGAACAGCTTTTTTTCTTAAAAGAATTTTTCTTTCTTCTAGTTCGGCCCACTCGTGTTCAGAATCCAGAGATTCTTTATTCTTTTCTATTAACTCTGGCTCCCATTCCACTAATTTGAACTCTAAAAGAGCGGTCTTGCCAATTATTTCTAAAGCTCTTTCTCGGTCTACTACTCCTGGAAGTTGAATAAGAATTTTGTCTTGGCCTTGAGGTTGAATAATTGGTTCTTTTACTCCCAGCTCATCAATCCTGTTTCTTATTATCTCTACAGCTCTCTCTGAAGCACCTTTTCTTTCTTGGGATGAAAGATTAGCTGTGTCTACTCTATAAATTAGGTGCATGCCTCCTTTTAAGTCTAAGCCTAAGTTAATCTTTTCTCCCAAGGGAAAGATTAAAATAAAGCTCAAAATAAAAACCACCAAAATAAGAATTCCTCTTAAAGGCATTCTATTCATTTCTACTTTTGAATCTTGTAGGAAATAGCAGTTTTATCAACTTCTACTCTGGTATTTTCATCTATCCTTAGCACAAAGGTCTTCTCCTTTATGTTAACTATTACTCCGTGTAAACCTCCAATAGTAACTACCTCATCGTTCTTCTGCAAGTTTTTTATCATCTCTTGATGCCTTTTTTGCTGTTTTTTCTGAGGGAGAATAATCAGAAAGTAAAAAATCACAAATATAAAAATTAAAGGTAAGATCCCGATTATTCCTGAGCCTTGGGAAGGATTCATTTGAAACTCCTTTCTTCTAAACTTTTTCTGAAGATATCTTTTTTACTTTTTTAATTAACCTTTCTACAGTAAGAGTAGGCTTTGCTCCTTTTTCTATCCAAAATTTATAACGCTGTAAGTTTATTTTCAGAAGTTTAGGATTTTTAGAAGGATCCCAGAAGCCTAATTCTTCTATGAATTTGCCTTCTTTTTTAGTTCTCTTCTCATCTACTACAACTTTATAATGATACCTCCTTTTTATAGATTTACCTGGCTTTCTTAGACGAATCACTAAAGACATACTCCTCCTTTCTTCTCTGTTTAATTGCCCGAAGCTAACTCTAAAGCTAAAAGTTGAGCTTTGGCTTTATTTAAAGTTTCCAGATATTCTCTTTGAGGGTCTGAGTCTAAGACTATACCTGCCCCAGCCTGAATATAGCCTTTGTTATCTTTCAAGATAATAGTGCGAATAATTATAGCAGTATCTAAATTTCCCGTAAAGGAAAAATATCCCACACACCCCCCATAAATTTTGCGGGGTTCTTTCTCTAATTCGTCAATTATTTGCATTGCTCTTATTTTAGGAGCACCGGTTAGTGTTCCAGCAGGAAAGCAGGCTCTCAATGCTGAAAATGAGTCTTTGCCTTTATCCAAAATAGCTCTTACCTCACTTACTAAGTGCATAACATGAGAAAACCTCTCAACTTTCATAAAAACCGGAAGATGAACTGTTCCTTTCTTAGAAACTCTGCCTAAATCATTCCTCCCTAAATCTACGAGCATAATATGCTCAGCTTTTTCTTTAGGGTCAGCTAAAAGCTCTTTTTCTAATTTTAAATCTTCTTTCTCAGTCTTACCCCGGGGTCGGGTCCCGGCTATTGGCCGATTGATTAAAACTTTATTTTCACACCTTAAAAGCATCTCTGGAGAAGAACCAATTATCTTTAAATCCTTAAAATTAAGATAATACATATAAGGAGAAGGATTTAAAATTCTTAATTGTCGATAAATATTAAAAGCTTCTTTAGAGAATTTTACAGTAAGTTTTTGGGAAAGAACAACCTGGATAACATCCCCCCTCCTTATGTATTGTTTAGCCTTTTTAACTGCTTGAATAAATTCTTTTTTAGAAAAGTTTGACCTGTAATTTAACCTCTTTCTTTTAAAACTAACAGGAGGAATACTTTCTTTCTGAGATAAAAATTTTATTAAGTTTAAGATTTTTTCTTTCTCTTTTTTGTATATTTTTTTTAATCCATCCTTTTTAATTTTTGAAGGTAAAACTACAAAGGAAGTAAGATGCAACCTTTTTTCCTTATGGTCAAAAATAAATAAATACTTACAAAAAATAAACATACTTTGAGCATAAGAAATTTTAGAATCTGTATTTAAGACTGGCTCAAAGAAACGAATGTTATCATACCCTAAATAGCCTACAAAACCTCCCTCAAATCTCGCTTTTCTATCTAAAAATACCCTAAACTTACTCATAAAATCTTTTAAGTCTTGAAGGGGGTCAGCCGAAGTTTTAAAAATTGTCGTTTTTTTCTTCAGGAAATCTCTAATTTTTATATTTTCTCCTTGAGACTGGAAAAGATAGAGAGGCAAAAACCCCACAAAAGAAAAACGAGAAATTTTTTCTTCCCCCTCTACAGACTCTAAGAGAAAACTGTAGTCCTTGTTTCTTATTTTCAAATATAGCTGTATAGGAGTAATAAAATCTTCGCCTAATTCTAAAGAGAGGCCAATAATATTGAATTTATTAGAATAATCTAAAAATTTTTCTAAGTTCAAATTTACTTTTAAATTCATTTTAATCTTCTAAAAAAACAGCTTTTTTCTCCAGTATGACAGGCAACCCCTGTTTGTTCTACTTCTATTAATAGAGCATCTTTATCAC
>QNCG01000089.1 GCA_003644445.1 Candidatus Duberdicusella sinuisediminis
CATTAAGAAAATTTATTCTCTCGTCGTAGATTTTTTTAAGTTTATTTAAGAAACTCTCAGATATAACTTTACAGGCTTTCATAGCTAAGGTTGAATCAGGATACAAAACCTTAAACTGAATTAAATCTGTACCTCTTATATTTTCGGTTTCTATTCTAAGCTTTGATAAATCTATAGGAAAGCCTTCTATTGCAGGAGAAATTATTTCTTTACTTCTCAAAAGTTCTGAGGCCTCTTCTTTAGATATTAAAATTCCCTTTGCTTCTCCAATCCTTAAAGTTGCTATAGACTGAAAAATAGGAGTGGAAAGAAAATTATAAAGAAGGCCTCCGCCTAAAGAAATTAAAACAACAATAATAATTGTCCATTTTCTTTTAACAATTACCCGAATATACTCTCTTAAATCTACCTCATCCTCTAAGTATTTATCCTCTTGCATAACTCCCCTCCTTTAACTCTCTCCACACAACTTATTAATAATTTCACTTTTTCGCAAAAGTGAAAAAGTTGGATATATATTCAGATATATATCCAACATACTCCTCTAAGAATGAATGTTGCCTTTCAAGTAAGCAGCCATTTCCATAAGGGGATGAATTTTATTTTTTTATTTTTGAATTTATCTTCTGCCTCGTAATCCCAGGTTATTGTTAATAAGTTATTACTGTTAAGTTCTTTACTGGCTCTAATAAGAGGGGTGATTTCTCTTCTTCAAGTGTGTATTCCTGTAAATTTATACTTCTTGAAATAACCTGAGGAAGTTCTCTTTCCCACCATTCTTTAATAATTTCCCGTAAAAGTTGTTTCATAATTTAACTACAATAGAATTTTTGCCGATTCTCTCAAGGCTTTAAGTTGACAAAATAAGCAATCCTTGATTTGTAAATATGTATCCAAAAACCTCATCTTTTGCTATACGAATTTTCAGCACTTCCTATCACTATTTTAGCTACATCAAAAACGCTTGTTTTCTTAGAAGAACTCTCTAATAAATCTCTATTAACCAGGATGAAAGCATTGTCTTGAGTGTGCTTTCCGGTAAATACGCCTCTATCGGATAAATTTTTTGCTTTTATATTGGCTTTTAAGTTAAAACCCTTCTCTCCTACCAAGACTAAATCCGGGGCAGATTCTAAAAAGGGACCCTTATAAATCTCTTCTTTCCTGTATATACTTTTTATAACTCTCTTTCCTTCTACCTCTAAAGAGGAAAATAATCCTTCTAAATCCCGCAGAACTATTTCTTTATCTTCCTTACTTAGTTTTCCTTTGGGGTAGTTTCCTTTCAGGTTTAAATATATTCTGGCTGGGTCCAAAGCAAAAGCAAGGCTCTCAGAAGAGATATTTCTCCATTCAGGTTGAGTATCTTCGAATTTTAAAAACCCTTCTTTTCTCAGAAGATAATTTATATAGATATCTTTATCTAACCCCTCAAAACCGTGGTCAGAAAGTATAATCAGCAAGTCATTACTATCTAATCTGTTATGTATCTGGCCAATAACCTCGTCTATCTTTCTGAAGTGGTCTAAAAATTGTTGATGATATTTATGGTTTTCATCTTCATAAGCAGACCAGAGAAAATGCATAAGCCTATCTGTGCCTGTAAAGACGAGCATAAAAATACCCCACTTATAACTCTCCCAAAGATAGCGGTAAGTCTTAACCCTTGCTTCTAATGTTTTATCCAAATCTTCGAGGAAAAGGTCTAAAGAATGATGGGCTTTTTCGGAATCTACATCTAACTGGTATCCGAACTCTTTCAACTTAGGTATTAACTCCTTAGGGTAAACGCTTCTTTCCAAATCTATAGAGACAAAACCGGAGATATGAACTCCTCTCATCTCCCTAACCGGATAAGTTGCTGGAAGGTTTATAATTATAGAGTTTTCCTTTACTCTCTCCCAGAAAGGCCTCTCTTTTAAGTCCAAGAAATTAGGAAATCTTATCTGGTAAGTATTGGGATACAACTCAGTAAAACCAAAAATCCCATGCTCTGCAGGATTCTTTCCAGTAATAATTGAAGACCAGGCAACTGAGGAAACCTCAGGAAGGCTTGAAGACATACATCTTAAATCTCCTTCCTGAATAATCTGGCTGGTATTAGGCATAACCCCTTTATCTGAGAAATCCTTAATCAACTCAAAAGGTACTCCATCTAAACCAATAATTACAATCTTCTTCATTTTATCCCTCAAGAGAATTAAGAAATTCGACTACCTCATTAGAGAAAGCCTTAAGAAGACTAAAATGACTTTCTTTAATCTTCTTATATATTTTTAAAGCCTGCTTCTCATCATAAATATGGGAAGTCTTATTTCTATCTTCCAACATATCTATCCAACTCTCTCCCTCTTTAATTAACCCTAATTTAAAAGCCTCTTTTATTACCAGCCGAGGCCCCCGAGTCTGGACATTATTATACTCTAATATCAGCTGAGCTAATTTCCAGGCCAACTCAAAAGTAAACTCAAACCTTTTAATTGTGCCATCAACTACTATAGAACCCTTAGATAAATCTTCTTCTAAAGCCTCTCTCAACCTCCCTAAAGCGTTTTTAAAATCCTCATAAACTTCTTTAATCCTTTCTTTTTTCATATATAATCCTCCCGTCCCTCAAAATATTCTCTTTGAGGCTCTCTTTCTCAATCTCATAAAAATTAAGTAAATCGAACTTTAAAGGTGTCTTGATATATTCATCTAAATTAAACTTTACTATATTTAAGTCTTTATCTGTCCAGTTTTTAGCAAAGATAGCAACATCTATATCCGAGGTATTTTTAGAATTATTAGTAGCTCTTGAGCCAAAAATTACAATCTTCTCAACCTCTTTGTAATTAGTAATTATCTTTATAATATCTTCTATTACCTGCTCAGAAAGATTTATCTTTTCCATCTTTATACTGAAGTAATAATGCCTCCTGCACAGATATTACCATCCTCAGTTAATACGAATCTTCCTAACTCTTCTAACTCTGAGAAATTTTTAATAGCCAAAGGCCTTTTGGTCTTAATATTTACCCGGGCTACTTCTAAATTCTTTAAGATTTTTGAGTCTTTCTCAACCACCTCCAGAGTCTGAGAATCTATTCTCTCTTTTATTTCTATCTTACAGGTAGTCTTCTGAGTAGCTGACCTTATCTCCAAGCGTCTATCTCTATTAAAATCTTCTTTAGAAAGCCAGAATATCGTTGCTGAGAAGTTATCAGAAAAAGTAAGTCCTTGAGAATAGATAATATTGCCTCTCTCCACAAACACCGCATTCTCTAAGATGAGACCCACATTTTCTCCAACCCAGGCTTCTGAGGGTGAATCCCTAAATTTCTCAATGGAAAGAACTTTAGTAGTAAGGCCGGAAGGGGAAATCCTAACTCTGTCATCTCTGTGTACTTTCCCTGACTCAATTCTTCCTACCACTATTCTCTTATCCTCAATCTTATATACATCCTGAACCGGAAAGATAAAATCTTTACTTTCAGGATGAACTTTAGAGGCTAAAGAATCTAAACTCTCTAAAAAAGTAGGTCCCCCAAACCAGCTTAGCTTTTCCGACTTCTTAGAGATATTGTCTCCCTTGTAGGCTGATAGAGGAAGATAAAATAAGGGCTTAAGGCCTAAGGAATTAAGAAAACTCTCTAAATTCTGCTTAAGCTGGTTGAACCTTTCCTGAGAATAATCTGCTAAATCCATCTTATTTATAACTACTATTATCTGGCTTATCCCCAATAAAGACAAAAGAAAGCTGTGCCTTTTAGTCTGCTCTCTTATACCTTCTTTTACATCTACAATTAATAC
>QNCG01000090.1 GCA_003644445.1 Candidatus Duberdicusella sinuisediminis
ATATAAAGAAGAGATAAAGTTTCTTAATTTAGGCCTTACTTCTTTATTAACAACAAAAGGAATGATTATATCTACATCATTAAAGAGTTTCACATAGCGGAAAATCTCTCGAGGGTCATTCTCGTTATCTCCGGGAAGCATACAGACAAAACTTCCTCCAGCCTCTCTTACCCCATCCCAAAAACATCTTCCTACCCCTAAAGGCTCCTGGTGGTGAATAACTTTTATCTTCCCCGGATGCTCTTCTACTTTTCTTTTAACAATCTCAAGGGTAGAATCACTACTTCCATCGTCCACAACTATAATCTCACCCTTTAAATTAAACTCATCAAAACCAGAAATAACCTCTCTAATAGCCTCCTCTATATTCTCCTCTTCATTCAAAGCAGGCATAATCACTGAGAAAGAAAAACGCTCATTCATATCACACCCTAATATAGGCGCATCCTTTATAATCTATCCATTCTCTCACTACCTCTGAAAAAGGCTTCCTTTCTCTATAAGGGTCAAATACTTTCATACCAATTAATTCCATAATAATCTTATCATCTTCCCCACAACAGTGAGAAGCTCCTAAAAAACTAAAGTAGTTGTTTACGCCAGTAGCAATAAATTTAACTTCTAAACCCTGCAAAACTACATCATTTCTAATCTGCTCTAAAGCCCTAAATACCAGGAAATTTACTATGGAATAGACTACAGGCTTTAACCCGGCCATAGCTAACCCTGCAGAAATACCCACTGTAGCCTGTTCCATAATCCCGGTATTAATGACCCTTTGAGGAAAATTTCTCCTTATTTCTTCTATTACCCCAAAACCCATATCGCAGACTAATAGACAAAGTTCTTTATCTCTCTGAAAATAATAAAAAAGTTCTTTGCCAATTTCTCTCCTATAATTAGGCTTATTCATAAAAATTATTTTCTAAAAGTTCTTCTTTAGTAGGTACTCTATAATGAAATTTAGCCACATTCTCCATACACTTAAGCCCATAGCCTTTTATAGTTTGAGCTAAGATAACCTCTGGGCCTTTTTTAGAAAATTTAGCTTTGTTAATTGCTCTTACTAAATCTTTTAAATTATGGCCTTTTACTACTCTAATTTTTAAACCAAAGCCTTTTAATCTATTTAAGAGGCTACTTTTGGTTCTATCTAAGATGTTTATTATAAAATCCATAGCCTGAAGTCTGTTTTTATCTATTATAATTATTAAATTATTCAAATTATATTTTACTGCAAATTGAACTGCTTCCCAGTTAGAACCTTCTTGAAATTCTCCATCTCCTACCAAGCAAAAAACTCTATAATTTTTATTTTTAAGCTTTGCCCCTAAAGATAACCCCACTGCCATAGGCAAGCCATGACCTAAAGAACCACAACTTGCCTCCAGCCCAAATTCTAAATTTCGCTCAATACATCCAGAAAGCTTAGAACCCTGTTTATTAAAATTTTCCCATTCCTCTTTAGGAATTAAGCCTTTATCAGCCAAAATCGCATATAAACCATAACCGCCGTGACCCTTAGAAAAAATTAATCTATCTCTATCTTCCCACCTAGGGTTTTTAAAATCGTAATTCATACACTCATAATAGAGAGCTGTTAATATTTCAATACAAGATAAAGAAGGAGCTATGTGACCGGCCTGATTAGAGACAGCTATCCTTATTACCTCTCTTCTTATATAATCTGCTTTCTTCTTTAAAAATTCAAAATTCATCTAAATAAAATTTTTATGAGGAGGAGGATTTTTAATCTCCCAGAGAAAATTATTTATCTGCTCAAGCCTACAGGCTGAACGACATTTTTTAGTATCCCAGTCTTGCATTGTTTTTATAATCTCTCTTCTTTTTTCACTTCTCCATATCTTCTTAAAACTTTCTTTATAGATATTACCATAGATAAATCTTTTATCTCCTAAAAAACTACTACAAGCATAAAGAGAACCATCTGAAGAAAGATAAGCCCAGAAAGAAAGACCCAAGCACCTCTTGTAGATTCTTCTATTAACTAAACTTAAAATCGCTCTTTCTCTAAAAATAATTTTAAATTTCTTATCTTCATATTTAGAAATTCTTTTTCCTAAAGATAAAAACTTCTTATAATTAACTTTAAGGTAGTTTTTACTCTTAGGATGATAGGAATAAGGCTTTATAATAAGGTAATCAACACCTAAAGATTTACTTAGCTTTATCATTTTTCCAATATCTTTAGCGTTTTCCTCTAACAAGAGAAATTGCACTCCTAAAACAGTAGAAAGCTTTTTCTTCTTTTTCAATATTACTGCTTTTTTAATATTCTCTGTTGCTCTATAAAAATCCTCCTTTTTAGTACCGTGAATAAAAGAATACTTTCTAGGAGTAGGAGCATTAAAACTAACCCTTAACCAACTTAAAGAAGAAAAGGCTTCTTTTAAAAACTTCTCATTAAGAAAAACCCCATTAGTAGTTAAAGCAACATCTAAACCTCTTCCTTTAGCATAAGTTATTGCTTCTGCTATATCTTTATAAATAAGTGGCTCTCCTTCTCCAGCAAACATTATACTTTTTACTCCGGCTCCTGCTATATCTTTTAAGAATTTCTTAAGAACCTTGATTCCCAAAAAATGAGGCTTATAACCTAAAAAATCTAAGGCACAAAAAATACACCGCTGATTACACCCTCCCCAAGGAGAAATTTCAATATATAAAGGATAAATATCTTTACCTTTATACCAATCGTATAACCTATCTAAGTGGTAGACTAACTTGTGGGAGTCTATTTTGTAGATATCCATTTTATTTAGCAAGAAGTGTATGTATTACTTTGGCAACTCTCTGGGGGCTAATAAAATACATACAGTTTTTTTTCTGAAAACATTCTCTTTGAAGACAAGGTAGACAATCATAATTTACAGAAGGAGTAAGGATTTTCCCTAAATTGTAAAGATAGACCTCTTTGGAAGAACTAGGCCCAAACAAAGCTACTATCTTTTTTTTCAAAGCAATGGCTAAATGCATCCCTAAGCTATCGTTAGTAACTATCAGTCTACAAGAATTTATCCAATCCATATATTTATAAAGATTCTCTAAACCTTCTTGCCAGCTGAGAGAATAGTAAGGTTTTAGTAAAGTCTCCAATTTTTCCCAATGCTCCCTTGGCCAGGCCTTATTCTTCCATTTATTTCCTGTAACCCAATTAAACCCTATATCAAATTTTACTTTACTTTTGGGTTTATATCCCAAAATATATTCTTCCCCTCTCCACTTTTCCCCAATCATCTCGGCTAAAGCCTCTTGCCAATATCTTCTGTTCTTTCTCTTTCTTTCTAAACTTAAACACAAAGATAAAACTCTTTCTGCTCCATCGTAACTCTGAGCCTCACCTCTATATTCATCGAACCTAAAACCAAATCTTCTCCAGGCATTTATAGAATCAGCTAAGGCACATACGCCAGGAACCTTTTCTAGGTTTATTACAGTATCAAACCTTTCTCTTTGAAGCTGAAGAACACTTTCTAAATTATAGATGAGTATCCTTTCAATATAGGGGTTGCCTTCTAAAAGAGGATAGGCCCTCTCATCCACAAGCCAACTTACACAATCTTTCTTCAAAAAGTTAAGGATAACTGTAGTTCTTAAAACGTCACCTAAGCTAATGGTAGTAGAAATTTCCTTATCTAAAGTCTCAGAATAACCTAATTTTATAATTAAAACCTTAGACATATTTATAAACCTTGCCCCCACCCTGACTCGAACAGGGACATCAGCCTTAGGAGGGCTGCGCTCTATCCTGTTGAGCTATGG
>QNCG01000091.1 GCA_003644445.1 Candidatus Duberdicusella sinuisediminis
GATATTTTTATAGCTTTAGCATTTTTATTATTTTTCTCTTATAGTATTGACATCCTTATAATTACTGCTCTCTTAACTATTGCCGGTTATTCTATTAATGATACTATTGTAGTCTATGACCGGATTAGAGAATTATCTTTGCGTTTACCCAAGGAAAACTACTCGGTAGTTATAAACAAAGCTATAAATCAGACTCTCTCCCGGACTATTATAACTTCTCTGACTACTATAATAGTAGTATTAGCTTTATTTATTTTAGGTAGTTCTAACTTAAAAGGATTTTCTTTTACTCTCTTAGTAGGGATTATTTCAGGAACTTATTCTTCAATTTACATAGCCTCCCCCTTGGTTATTCTTTTTAAAAAGAAGTAGTATGGAGTTTAATAATCTTAAAATCTACAAGGGAAAAGTTACATCCCTTCCAGAAATAGTTAAACAATTGGTTAATTTAGGATATAGAAATCTTCCCGAATTGTCAGATGAGGGAGATTTTAGAAGGCGGGGAGATGTTTTAGACGTGTACTGTGTAGGCTTTGAATATCCAGTGAGAATTGAGTGGGATTGGGATAAAATTTCTAAAATCAGGAGCTTTGACCCCCAAAACCTTATTTTTTTCCAGGAACACGAAATCTTAATAATTCTGCCTAAATTAAAAAAAGCTCTTAAAAGAATCAGTTATTATGAAGAATTGCCTCTCCAGGCAAATTTAGAGATAAAGAAAAATGATTTTGTGGTCCATCTAAATTATGGTATTGGCAGATATTTGGGCAGAAAGAAACTTTCTACTCCCCAAGGTCAGAAAGAATTTCTGGAAATTGAATACGAGAATAAAGAAAAGTTATACTTGCCCATAGAAAAAACCCATTTAATTCAAAAATATGTAAACTTAGGAGGGAGACCACCCAAACTTTCCCGGTTAGGTACTCGGGAATGGATTGCTCTTAGAGAAAGAGTAAGAAAGTCAGTAAAAAGATATGCCTGGGAGTTATTGAGAGAGCAAGCCTTGAGAGAACTCTTAGGGGGATTTTCTTTTAGTAAAGATAGTGCCTGGCAGGAAGAATTTGAGAAGAGTTTTCCTTATCAGGAGACCCCTGACCAGATTAAAGCCCTGAAAGAGGTAAAAGAAGATATGGAGAGCAATAAAGCTATGGATAGACTGATCTGTGGAGATGTGGGTTACGGAAAGACCGAAGTAGCCATGCGGGCAGCTTTTAAAGCAGTAATGGATTCAAAACAAGTGGCGTTCTTAGTGCCTACAACTATTTTGGCTGAACAACATTATCAAATTTTTTTAAATCGGGTTAAAAACTTTCCTGTTAGAGTAGAGATGCTCTCCCGTTTTGTAAAACCTACTCAACAAAAGAAGGTTATTGAAGATTTGAAAAAAGGTTTAGTAGATGTAGTAATAGGTACCCACCGCTTACTTTCTCCAGATACAAGATTTAAAGACTTAGGACTTCTAATTATAGATGAAGAGCAAAGATTTGGGGTTAAACAGAAAGAGAAGATAAAAAAAATGAAAGTAGGCGTAGATGTTCTTACTCTAACTGCTACACCTATTCCCCGGACTCTTTATATAGGACTTTCGGGAGTAAAAGCAATCTCTACCATAAAGACCCCTCCTAAAGAAAGATTGTCAGTAAAGACTTATGTAGAAGAATTTAATAAAGATTTAATAAGAAGAGCTATCCTGAAAGAATACAATAGAGGAGGCCAAATTTTCTTTGTAGAAAGCAGAATAGAAGATTTGAAAAAAACTGAAAAAATCTTAAGAGAGATTCTCCCTTCTTATATAAAAATAGGAGTAGCTTTTGGCAAGATGAGGAGTTCTTGGTTAGAAAAAGTTATGCTTTCTTTTATAAATTCTGAAATCCACTGCCTTCTCTCTACGGCTATCATTGAATCAGGCATAGATATCCCTAAGGCTAATACCTTAATAGTAAATAATGCTCAAAAGTTTGGTTTAAGTGACTTACACCAGCTAAGAGGAAGAGTAGGCCGATTTAACATTCAAGCCTATGCTTACTTTCTCGTTCCCAACAAAGAGATGATTTCTTTAGAAGCTAAAAAAAGACTCCAAGTTATTAAAGAATACTCCCATTTAGGAGCAGGTTTCGCCTTGAGCTTACAAGATTTAGAGATAAGAGGAGCAGGAAATATTTTAGGAGAAGAACAACACGGCTTTATCTGGCAAATAGGTTTAGATTTATACTGCCGGCTTTTAAAATCACAGATAGAGGAGTTAAGAGGAGAGTTTAATATTTCACTAAAGAGATGAGGTTGTTATTTATATCTTTGTTAATATTTAGCGGAATAGCTAACTGCCGGGCCTCTAACCGCATAGTAGCGGTAGTAAACAAAGAAATCATTACTGAACAGGAATTAAAAAATTATATTAACCTTCTTAAGCTCAGACTTTCCTTAGTTTATAAAGAGAGTAGTCCTGAATTTTCAAGAGAATTCAAAAAAGAGAAAGAAAAAGCTTTGGAAAAACTGATAGAAGATAGACTTATTATTCAAGAAGCTAAAAGAGAGAATTTAGCCGTTCCTGATAAGTTTATAGAAAGGAAATTGAAAGAATTTATTTCCAGTTTCAAAGATGAAGATGAATTTATGGCTTCTTTGAGAGAAAGAGGGTTAAATTTAGCTTCCTTAAAAGAAAAAATTAAGGAACAGTTCTTAATCCAAGCGCTTTTAGATAAAGAGGTAAAGGATAAAATTGAAGTAAAACCTTATGAAGTTACTCAATATTACCGTGCTCATCTTGAAGAATTTAACCTTTCTCCTTCTATAGAGTATAAAGCCCTGAAATTTTCTTCTCAGTTAATTGCTTTCCAGGTTTTTCAAGAATTAAAAAGAGAGGGTGTTGAAAAAATTCTTAAAGAATATTCTCAGAACCTTATTGAAGGAAAACTTAGTAAGAAAGAGGCGAGGGCTGAACTAAAGGAGCTTTTTGAACTAAAGGAGGGGGAAATATCTTCCCCCTTACAAATAGAAGGAGAATTTATGATATTTATTATCAATAAAAAGAATCCTTCTCAAACACCCTCTTTAGAAGAAGTAAAAGAAAAAATTTGGGAAAAACTTTACCAGGAAAAATTTCAGAAAAAACTTAACCTTTGGCTGAATAGTTTAAAAGAGAAAGCTTTGATTAAAAGATACTGAAAAGATGAAGAAGGTTCTAATTACTGCCGGCGACCCAGCAGGTATAGGCCCTTTTATTACTATAACGGCTCTTAAAGATTTACTCTCTAAAAAGATAGATTTTAAAATTATTGGCACAGAGAGTATTTTAGGTAAGATTAAAGGGTTTTCTAAAATAGCCAATAAGATTGAATTGATAGAAGTTAAGACTAAATATTCAGGAAGGATTAAGAAAGGTTATCCTAACAGATATTCGGGGCAGTTAGCCCTCCAGTATTTAGAAGTAGCTGTAGATTTCCTAAAAAAAGAAAAAGGGTTTTCTTTGGTAACCGCTCCTGTTTCTAAAGAAGCTATAAAACTAATAAAACCTGATTTTCAAGGCCATACTGAATATTTAGCTAAAAAATTTAAAGTTAAAAATTTTTCTATGTTTATGGTAGGCAATAAGTTACGCATAGTTATCTTAACCCGGCATATACCCTTAAGAAAGGTTCCTGAAGCTTTAAATTATAGAGATTTGTATCAGAATATAAACTTAC
>QNCG01000092.1 GCA_003644445.1 Candidatus Duberdicusella sinuisediminis
AAAACTCCCCTCTTTATCCTCAGTTAAGAGAATCTTGTAATGGGAAAGTTTATCTTGAATCTCCCAAAGCTTCTCATCTAACCAGTTCTGGACAATAAGGTAATCTATACAATAGTTATAACCTCCTAAAGAAGTAAGAAATCCTTGATAAACTAGAGTAATACCTAAAGAAAGCACAGCCACGCTTAACATAAGTTCAACAAAACTTAAACTTTTTATTTTCCTTAATCTCATCTTCAACTTAACTTAAAAACTACTCCTCCCAATTAGTAATATCGTCCTCACTCTCTCGGCCATCTCTTCCCAAAGAATATAAGTCGTAATCTGGGCGATGTTGTCCAGGAAATCTGTATTTATATTCTCTTCCCCAGGGGTCAACAGGCTTTTTCTCTAAATAAGGGCCTTGCCAGTTTACTGCTGAAGGGGGTTTTTTGATAAGGGCTGATAAGCCTTCCTCAGTAGTAGGGAAAGCTCCGTTATCTAACTCATAGAGCTTTAAGGCAGTGGCAATATTCACGTTTATGTCAGCTTTAGCTGCAGCAACTTTTGCCTGTTGGGCTCTTCCCGCTAAACGAGGAAAAACCATTGCTACCAAAGTTCCAATAATTATTACTACTAACATTATCTCAATAAGAGTAAAAGACTTTCTTTTCATTTTCTCCACCTCCTATTCATCCCTTTATAATTCTCCATATAAGAAATCCAGAGAGATTGAAGTTGGTCTAAATCAGTAATAAGTTTAGGATAAGCTTTTCTCAAAGAGCTATCTAAAGGCTCCCCTCTCTTTAAATAGCGACAAAAATCAGTAAATCTGCTATTCCCATGCCTCTCAATCAAAAACCCTACCAGAGAAGCAGATTGAAGATAAAAAAGTTTTACCAAATTATCTCCACTTAAAAACATAAGGGTGGGTTCTTTCTGGAGGGCATACCGAATATGGATAGAATCTATAGAATTAATCTTGTTAACATCTATATTCATCATATCTTTAAAAGAAAGAACTATCCCTTTATCAAAACTTTGCTTCATAAACTCCATAATCTTCCTTCTATCTTTTTCTTGAGCCCACTGAGCTACACCTTCATCTAACCATAAAGGAACCTTACTCTCAAACCCAATAAAATCCCTAAATAGAAGGTGGGTTATCTCGTGAGGAAGTATAGAATCTAAGAAACTTTTAGCTCCCCGATAGGTTAATATTTGTTTATTAGTATAATTAGCCATCCCTTCTGACCATTGAGGCTGTCCTGAATACTTTAAATAACTCTTTTTATCGGGATAGATGTAAATTTTAACTCTGTTATCCCAGGTCCAGAAATTAGAATAGCGCGCATATCCTAAATAATGAGCAATATCTTGATAATACTTCTCTGCTCTCCTTAAAGCTTCTTGGGAAAAAGCATCTTCTTTCAAAACATAAATTATAAAATGCTCTCCTTTTAATTCTTTCCATTCTAAAGCTTTTATACTAAAACAGGTAAAACAAAAAAATAAACTTAAAAAGAATACCTTGAACTTCACTCTCCTCCTCTCTCAGATATCTAAAATCCTTATTTTATAATCAAATTAATCTGAAATACAGGCAGAAGCAATCCTATTACTACAAAACCTAAAATTGCTCCTATTACTAAAATCATTACTGGCTCTAAAACCGTAGTAAAAACTTTTATGCTTTTATCAGTCTCCTTTTCGTAAGAAGAAGCTAACTCTTCTAAAGCCGAATCTAACTTTCCTGACTCCTCTCCAATACTGATAAGGTTGGTCATAAAAACCGGGAAGATGCCAAACTTTTTAAGCGTTCTTCCTAAAAAAGAACCCTCTTTTAACTCTTTGTATCCTTGGAGAAAACTTTCTCTCAAAATCTCATTCTCAATTATAGGGGCAGTCAATTCTATGGCTTTAAGAATAGGCAACCCACTTCTTAATAAAAGCTGAAGACTCCTACTTAAGATAGCTAAATCTTTTTTAAGAATAAGTTTACCTAAAACAGGCAGTTTCAACTTAACTATACTTAAAAATCTTTTTCCCCACTTACTCTTAAGTTGACTCCTTAGGATAAACCCTAAAACAAGCAACCCTATTAAGATAAAAATACCTTTATCATAGAGAACTTTGCTTACTAAGATAAGTATCTGGGTCGGAAGGGGAAGAGTTTGTCCTAAATTCTCAAATATCTTAGTAAGTTTGGGGACTACAAAAAGGAGCATAAAAATAACCGTGGCTATTCCTACCAGAGACATAATCAAAGGGTATATCAAGGCTAATTTTACCTTGGAAATAATCTCCTGTCGAGACTCCTGATACTCGGCTAACCTGAATAAAACCTCATCTAAACTACCACTGCCCTCGCCAGCCTCTACCATAGCAATATAAAAAGGAGAAAAAACCTTAGAATGTTTACTTAAAGCCTGAGAAAGTTTTCCTCCCTCTTTTAACTCCTCATAAATATCCTTGAGGATACTCCGGAAGTAGGGATTGCTACTCTCCTGAGAAAGGATATTTAAACCTCGTAATATAGGTACTCCTGACTTTATAAGGGTAGCTAACTGCCGAGAAAAGATAACAACCTCCTCAAGCTTTACCCTTCCTCTCTTTTTCTGCTCTCTTAAAACCTCCCTTGGAGAAATCTCCTCTACACTTATAGGAAAAAGCCCCATATCCTCAATCTTCTTAATAGCCAATTCTTCATTAGGAGCTTCAATCTTTGCTTCTACTACCTTCTGGGGTCCTTGTTTGGCTTTATATTTAAATACAGCCATTTCCCTCTAAATTTGTTGGGTATATCTCTTAAGCCTTGCTCTCTCGCCAGTAGTCAAATCTAAAAAACAGATACCCACCTCGTATTCTCCCGAATCTAATCTCTTAGTCCATATCACTCTACTCAAACACTGGATAGGCGGTTGACCATCCATCAAATCTATCTCTACCTCTATAAGAGAACCTCTATTTAACTCTTCTAAAGCTAAAAAAGCAATCCCTCCAGCACTTATATTCTCAGTAAGGGTGAGTTTCTCCTCAGCTATATCTTTTTTCTCTGATTTAATTACCTTGTATTTTACGTTAAGTTTCTTATCTAAACGAGGATAAATTCTTTTCTCTGTAGAATTACTGGTTTCCTCTTTATTTTCCTCTGCTTTTCTTCCTAAAAATTTAATCTCTTCTCTAAAAATATTCTTATCCAACTCTCCTCCTCCCAATTCCCCTATAGAAACCACTCTCAAAACCTCTTGGGGAGTAGTTATGCCCTGGATAACTTTCTGCCAGCCATCCTGAATAAGAGTATGCATCCCTCTCTCTATAGCTACCTTCTTAATCTCATTAGCCGAGACTTTTTTAAGAATTAACCCTTTAATAACTTCATCTACCAGCAAAATCTCATAGATTGCAGTCCGGCCAAAAAATCCAGTGTAATTACAGTTATCACAACCTTTACCTCTAAAAATTTTAACTTCTTCTGCTGAACTTAAATTAAGGTCTTTAACAATAGCTTCTTTCAAAGAAGATTGAGAATTATCTTCTTCTTTACAATAAGGGCAAATTACTCTCACTAACCTCTGAGCAATAAAAGCTTCTACACTAGAAGAAATAAGGTAAGGTTCAATCCCAATATCAATAAGGCGGGTAATCCCACTAGGGGCATCATTAGTATGGAGGGTAGAAAATATAAGATGTCCGGTCAA
>QNCG01000093.1 GCA_003644445.1 Candidatus Duberdicusella sinuisediminis
CTGTTCATAGGGCATATCCTCCTTTCATTAACAGGTTAATATTGTTAATGATCCCAAAAGGGAGGATATGCCCTTTTTATTTAGTTGTCAAAGTAAAAGTGCGAAAGATATTTTACAGTATCTTAACCTTTTTTAACCTACACCTCAACTTACTTTACAAAGCAGTACCGGAACTTCTTAACTTGACACTTTCTTTTGAAAATAAAATGTCAAGTTATATTGAAAATTGAAAATTTCTTAACTCAGACTCTTTTACTCTTAATAATATTGATGGCTTCAATTAGTGAGGGTTATTTAAAAAGGTTAATTAAAGTATAGGGGCATATCTGATTATAGGGACACCACTGACAAGCTAAATAAGTAGGCTGGGGAGTAAAATCTCTCTCTCTTATACCTTTTTCTACTTTCTTTATCTTCTCTATTAACTTGGGGAAGTCTTCCTTCTTCTTCTGGGCCCTTCCTATTAAACCTGACTCTAAAAAGTGAAGTTCTACTCTTTGGGGCAACACTCCAAAACATTGATAATAACTAAAAGCATAAAGACTCATCTGAAGACTTTCTTTAGCCTTTTTGTCTGCTTCTTCCTGGGTAGTAACTGAAGAAGATTTAAAGTCTATAATTACTGGCTTCCCATCTTCTAAATCAATCCTATCCCACCTGCCTCTAATTATCAAATTATCTAAGGAAAAACGAAATTCCTTCTCTACTTCTGAAGGAATTTTTCCTTCCTTCTCCTGGCGCTCATAGAATTTTCTCAGGGTATCTTTGCCTTCTTTTAACCTCAATTCTTCATGCTCTCTACTTATAAACCCCTCTGAACGCCAGGAAGAAAGAAATACTTCAATCATTTCTTCTAAGGTTGTCTTTTCTCCTTTTTTCTTTGCTTCATTGTATCTTTGGATTGCCTGATGAAGAGCATTCCCATAAATTACTGAATGATGCTGAATAATTGGCACTCTCAAAATATGGACAAACTTATACTTGAGAGGGCAGGTAAGGTAGTCATCAATATGATAATAACTTAAAGAAATGACTTTATCAGGAGGAATCTTCTCTAAGATAAACTGAGGAGAGCTTTCTTTTCTTCCTCTTGCTTTTATTAATTCCTGGGGCTGTCTCTTTAAAGGAGAGATTATCTTAGGTATATCTAAAGCTTCGTAGACAAACCTGCTTATCTTTCTAAGCCTTTTTCCTCCGTAATCCTGGGAAGAAGTTAAAATAACTTCTTCTCTGGCTCGAGTTAAAGCTACATAAAAAAGCCTTCTTTCTTCTTGAATGTGGTAATCTCCTGAAGGCAAAATATCTTTATAGAGCTGTTTAGGGAGTTCTAAGGAAGGTGACCTTTTAGGCCAGGGAAATTTACCTTCAACTAACCCTACTATAAACACAACTCTAAATTCTAAACCTTTAGCTTTGTGGACGGTTAAGATATTCACTGCATCTACATCTAACCCTGCTTCTTCTATTTCTGGAGAGACTCCTCCTTCAATTATCATATTTAAATAATCTACAAAATAATGAAGACGGGGTTCCTTAGTTAATTGTTCATACTCTCTTATGCTCTCAAAGAATTTAGCAATATTTCTTATCTTCTGCTCAGCTTCCAAAGTCTCTTCTCTGAGAAAAGAAGATAAAATTCCCTTTTCAGTAAGCCAGAGATAAAGGAGTCTTCCTGTAGATTCAGTTGAAGCTATCTTTATATAGTTTTCTAAATCCTTAAGACACTCTCCTATTTTATCAATTGAACTCTGGCTAAGAGAAATCTCATCTTTAACTTCCTCTAAATTTTTAAGGAGAGAAAAAAGAGACCGATTCTTAGAAGAAGCGTAATTTGTAAGAGAAAGAAGTTCAATCTCATTTATCTTATAAAGTTTCTCTATAAAATAATAAAGGCTTAAAGAGTCAAAAGGATTGGCTATTAACTTTAAGAAAGTAATACACAGACGGACTTCTTCCTGTTGGAAAAGGCCTCTATTTCCGGAAAACCTCCAGGGAATACCCAAAATATTCAAAGCCCTCAAAAAAGGGTCAGCATCATTATTAGACCTTACCAGAATTGCAAAATCTCTATATTTATAACCTTGTTTTTCTACCCTCTCCTTTATTGTTAAACTTACAAAATCTGCTTCCTGGTTGTAATGTTCAAAATAGCAAAATTTAACCGGCGTTATTTGCCCTTCCTGAGCAGGTTTAAGGTGCTTATCAATTTTAGCTTGAATCTCTAAACGGTCAGGATTATTATGCTGAATTAATCTGTAGGCTGTGTCCAGTATTGCTTTTTGGGAACGGTAATTTATGTTTATACTTATTTTTTGAGCCAAAGGATAAAAATTCATAAAATTTATAATATTACTAAAAGCTGCTCCTCTAAACCTGTAGATAGCCTGGTCATCATCGCAGACTACCATAATATTTCTATGGGAAGCTGCCAATTCCTTAAGAAGCATAAGCTGAGAATAATTTGTATCTTGAAATTCATCCACTAATATATATTTAAAATTTTCCTGATACTTTTTAAGAATTGAAGGGTGCTCTCTTAAAAGTTTTAAAGCTAAATAGACCAAACTTGAAAAATCAAGCTTTCCTTCCTGAATCTGCAATTCCATATATTTTTTGTAGGAAAAGGCTATTTCTCTCTGGCGTTCTTTTTCTTCTCTTTCTGGGGGTGTGTCTTCAGGAAGATTTTGAGCATACTCTATATATTCAAGAGGACTTACATCCTCATCTCTTGCCCGGTTAAAGATGTTTAAAAAAACCTCAATGAATTTAGCAGGAGAACCCAAAGGCCTGTATTTCTTAAGGGGAAAGCTAAATAAATGTTCTCTAAAAAACACCACTGCCTGCTCCTGAGTTAAAATTTCAAAGTCAGGGTCTAAACCCATTTCTAAGGCATTCTCCCTTAAAATCTTATCCCCAAAGGAATGAAAAGTAGAAACCCAGACATCCACGAATCCGTAAGGGACTAATATATCTACTCTTTCCTGCATCTGGTCGGCTGCTTTATCAGTAAAGGTTAAAGCTAAAATCTCCGAAGGAGAAGCTCTCTTGGTAGTAATAAGATAGGCTATCCTCTTAGTAATAATCTCAGTCTTGCCTGTGCCTGCTCCAGCAATTACTAAGAGAGGACCCTCATTATGAATTACTGCCTTTTTCTGTTGGGGATTCAATCCGGCTAATAACTCCATATAGTATTAAACACCTCCCAAAATTAACCTCTCAAACATAATACTCCCTAAGAAGACAAGCTATAAATTAGCTCCTTAATTTTATCTTGACAATCTCTTTATTTCAAGTATACTTTTCAAAAATTAAATGCTGAATTTAAAAACCTTAAGTCTATTAAATTAAGAAAATGAGTAAACAATGCTTTTTTTGCGGAAAAAAGTCAGCCACCGGCTCCTCAATTCAGAGGAGAGGTTTAGCTAAGAAAAAAGGTGGGGTAGGGAAAAAGATTACTGGTATAACTAAAAGGAAGTTTAAGCCCAACCTTCAAAGAGTAAAAGTTCAAATAAATGGAAGAATAAAAAGAGTTTTAGCCTGTACTAAGTGTATAAAAAAAGGAAGAGTTAAAAAGCCTCTTCTTTCTAAACCCACCTAATTTTTCACAATAGCCTCTATAGCAAACTTTACAATAAAAACAGCCTCTTAA
>QNCG01000094.1 GCA_003644445.1 Candidatus Duberdicusella sinuisediminis
CTATTAAAACATCTTGAATAACAGAAAGTTAGATATATTTTCAGCAACAGTTAATCAAACGCTACCAATTTTTTATATATAGCCTCCTGTTTAAATCGGGTTAATAAACTTAAATCTTTTCAATACAGGAGGCTGTCTTTTTATATCTTCCTTGTCAAAGAAAAAGTGCACAAAATATTTTACGCTATCAGAATTTAAAAATGCTTGCACCTGTTTAATAAAGTAATAAAATAGTATAACTTAAACTTATTATATGAAGATAACTTTAGCTAAACATACTGGTTTTTGCTTTGGGGTAAGAAAAGCTATAGAGAAAGCCTACCAAACTCTTAAAGAACATAAAAGGAAAAAATCAGTCTTTATGTTAGGAGAAATCGTCCATAATGAAAAAGTTATAAACGAATTAAAAAAAGAGGGTCTAGAGTTGGTTTCTTCTCTAAAAGAGGTACCTTCTCACTCTATACTTATCCTTAAAGCCCACGGAACCGAAAAAGAGATCTATGAAGAATCTCAGGGAAAAGATATAAAACTGATAGATGCAACCTGTCCTATGGTTAAAGAAATCCACAGGAAAGCTCTCTATTTAGAAAAGAAAGGGCATAAAATTGTAATCTTTGGAGATAAAAACCATGCTGAAATAAAAGCTCTAATCAGCTACCTGAAAGACTTTATAGTAATTGAGAAAAAGAAGGAGTTAAAAGATAAAGAACTCTCGGGAAAAATTGCTCTTTTACTGCAATCTACTCAAAGTTTAGAAGAAAGTTTAGAAATCCTGAAAATTCTTAAAAAAACTAATCCCCAAACCCTATTTATTAATACTATCTGTCCCGACGCCCAAGCCCGACAGAAAGAAGTAATAAAATTAAGCAAAAATAATGATAAGGTAATAGTGGTGGGTTCTAAAAAAAGTGCCAATACTAAAAGATTGTATAAACTCTCTAAGAAATACAATAAAAACACTTATTGGCTAAATAGAGCAGAATCCATTAAAAAAAATAATTTTGGAAAAGAAGATAGAATTGCTATAATTTCTGGGGCTTCTACCCCCAAAGAGACTGTAGAAAAGATTATCAAAAGATTAAAAAAGTTGTATTCAGAATAAGATGTCTATCTGGAAGATAAAAAATAAAGAAGAGGGAAGTTTCTACGTAGAAAATCCTCACCACTATTCGGAGATATACTTTCCTTTAACTAATACTCAAGGAAAAATCTTCTCCTGGATATCCCCCTTCTTATCCGGGGATATAAAGACTTCTTTTGATAATTACTTAACTTACCCGGCCACTATCTTCGATATTAAAAATCCTTTTTCTGTGCGTAGTTTATGGCTTTATTTTAGACCTGATAAAATATTAAATTTGTCTCCACTCTGGCCTACATCTGACAAGATAATTTTAGAAGCAGGTCCTTTGTGGACTAAAGTTATCCGAGAAAATAAAGAAGAGAAAATCTTAATAGAAATAATTAACTTTATCCCTGAAGATGCACCTTTAGAAATTATCTGGGTTAAAATCACTAATAAAGATTCTAAACCTAAAAGTTTTATCCCCATAAGCTCTATTCCTCTCTTCTGCAGGTCAGCTAACAACATCTTTGACCACCGTCATGTAACTTCTCTCTTAAATAGGGCTTTTATAAGCAGAAAAGGAATTATAGTTAAACCTACTCTCATCTTTGATGAAAGAGGCCACCAAGAAAATAAAACTTCCTATTTTGTTTTTGGCTTTACTAACCAATCAAACCCTCTTTCGGGAGTATTCTCTAACTTAGAAGAATTTATAGGAAGAGGGAGCGTCTTTTATCCAGAAAGCGTATTCTCAAATAAGAAACCCCAAATAAAAAAGATTGAAATTGGCAAAGAAAATTTTGCAGGATTAAAGTTTAAGAGACAATCTTTAAACTCTCAAGAAGCTCTAAACCTATTTTTAATAATGGGGATAACCGAAGCTAACCCCTATAAAATAGTTAAAAATTTCAATAGCCCTCAAAAAATAGCTAAAGCCTTCCAGAAGAGTAAAAGTGCCTGGGTTAAACTATTTAAAAGAATAAATGTAGATACTAAAGATAATAAATTTGATTTCTGGATTAACTGGGTAGGACTCCAACCTATTCTAAGAAAACTCTTTGGCTGCTCATTTTTAGCTCACTTTGACTACGGAAAAGGAGGAAGAGGGTTTAGAGACTTGTGGCAGGATTTATTAAACCTCACAATAACTTCTCCTCAAGACATAAAGAAAGAACTGATTAATAATTTCCGAAGTCTAAGAATAGATGGTTCTAATGCTACCATAATAACAAAAGAAGGGGCCTTCATCTCTGACCGCAATAAAATAAGCAGAGTCTGGTCTGACCACGGAGTCTGGCCCTATCTAACTCTAAAAGCTTACTTGGATAGAACCGGAGACTACAAAACTCTTTTCAGAAAAGTAGAGTTTTTTAGAGACCACCAATTAAAAAGAGCTCAAGAAGTAGATATTAACTTCTTAAAAAAAGAAAGACCAGACTACTTTTTAAGAGATAAATTCGGGAGAATCTACAAATCTACTATATTAGACCACCTTCTTATTCAAAATCTTGTTCCTTTCTTTAATGCAGGAAAAAAAGGAAATATAAGATTAGAAAATGCTGACTGGAACGATGCCTTAGATATGGCTGAAAAGTGGGGAGAAACAGTAGCTTTCAGCTGTATGTATGCAAAAAATATTAAAGACTTAGCCGACTTATTAGAATATCTCCTTAAAGAAAAAAATATTAAGAAAATTGAACTTACCAAAGAAGTAAAAATCCTTCTGGATACTCTTTCTTCAAAAATAAACTATAACAACCCCCAGGAAAAAAGAAAACTTCTGGAAAAATACCTGGAAAAAACAAAAACTGCTGTTGAAGGAAAGACTATAAAGATAAACACAAGCTCCCTGATGAAAGACTTAAGAAGAAAAGCAAATTGGCTTAAAGAACACATAGAAAAAAAAGAGTGGCTTAAAGAATTGGGTTTTTTTAATGGTTATTATGACAACTCCTCTGGTAGAGTGGAAGGAAAAATCAAAAATAAAATAAGACTGCTTCTTCCTTCTCAAACTTTCGCTATAATGAGTGGTGTTTTCTCCAGAACTAAGACTAAAAAGATATGGACAGCTATATCTAACTATCTGAAAGAGAAAGAGTTATATGCTTTTAGATTAAATACAGATTTTAAAGAGTTAAAACTTAACTTAGGAAGAGCTTTTGGTTTCTCCTACGGAGATAAAGAAAATGGCTCTGTCTTCTCCCATATGAACGTAATGCTTGCCTATGGTTTATATAAACAAGATTTTGTAAAAGAAGGTTCAAAAATTATAAACTCTTTATTTAAACTAGCCACTAACCCTAAATCCCAAATCTTACCTTGTATCCCTGAATACTTCAACTTAGAGCATAAGGGCTTGTATCCTTATCTTACGGGTTCAGCGAGTTGGCTTATCTACCTTTTAATAACCGAGGTCTTTGGAATAAAATTTAACCAGGGAAAGTTTATAATTGAGCCTAAACTTGTTAAAGAACAATTTAAAGGAAAAACCCTTAGCCTCCAGATAAACCTCCAGGGGAAAAAAGTAAAAATTATTTATATA
>QNCG01000095.1 GCA_003644445.1 Candidatus Duberdicusella sinuisediminis
ATTTATTACTATCAAAGTCTTCTTAGAAGAATAATCTATGCCGTGTTTATTTAAAACCCCTTTAATAGAAGAAATTTTTTCTTCATAAGGTGGTTTTTCTGCATCCAGAAGAAATATTAAAACCTTAGCTCTCTGTGTATGCTTAAGGAATCTTAACCCTAAGAGTTTCTCCTCCTTTCCTCCTATAATAGCAGGCAACTCTAAAATTGTAAATACTCTATAATCTCTTTCTACAACCCCCCAAACAGGCAGTTGAGTAGTAAAAGGGAAATCAGAAATTCTGGGCTTAAGATTTGTAAGTTTGGAAATAAGAGTAGATTTTCCACAATTGCTCTCACCTAAAAGGGCCACATCAGCACAAATTCTAAAATCTAAAATTACTTTTCGAGACTCTCCGGGTTGAGGGGGAATAATTTCTTTCCTTTTAAAATTCCCTTTGCCACCTCTACCTCCTTTGGCCAAGAGAATTTTCCCACAATCCCTTATCTCCCAAAGAACTTTGCCCTGCCCATCCTTTACCAAAGTTCCTAAAGGAACTTCAATAACTAAAGAAGGAGCATCTCTACCTTTGCGCCTGTTAGAAGAACCGTTTTCTCCACAAGCTCCCAAAAAAACTTTTTTATTTAAAAATTTAGAAAGGTCAAAAAGATGAGGGTTTCCCTTAATATAGACATCAGCTCCTTTACCTCCATCGCCACCCCAGTTAACAAAACCTCTTTTGGTCCTCTTCTTAGCTGAAGAACCTTCTCCTCCTCTACCGGCTCTAAGAAAGATTTCAACTTCGTCAACAAATTTGGCAGTTTTCATTAATTTCTTATCCGAACTAAACAGGAGAGATTCACTTTTTCTCTTCGATTTTGAGGATTTTAAGGAGAGTATAAATCTGGCGGTGTCCCTTTTTTCTCCGATAGTTTTTCCTTCTCTTATATTTGAAAACGATTATTTTTTTATCTTTTTCTTCTTTTAAAACTTCCGCGGTTATTTTTACATTCTTAAGATAAGGCCTTCCCACTTCTAAAGTATTATCTTTGGCTAAAAGCAAGACTTTATCTATACTTACCTTGTTGTCAGGAGAAGGCTTTTTAATCCTTTCTACATAAAGGGCCTGACCTTCTTTTACCTTATATTGTTTAGAACCAATCTCTACTACTGCCCACATAGAAAATTTATGTTAACACAAAAAAGCTTTTAAATCAAGAAGTTTTAAAGCTTACCCTGTTTTTTCCCTCTCTTTTTGCCTGATAAAGAAAAGAATCAGCAACTCCCACCAGAGAATACTTATCCTGACAATCTTCAGGAAAAGAAGCTATCCCGATACTCACAGTAAACTTCCTCTTAAAGAGATGAGAATTGTCTTCAACCGAAGCTCTGATTCTTTCCGCAATCTCATAAGCTTCTCCCTGGGAAGCCTCAGGAAGAATCACTGCGAATTCTTCTCCTCCATATCTACAGACCAAATCCCGCTTTCTGCAAGAATTCTTTATTAAAGAAGCTATGTTAATCAAAGCCTTATCTCCTTCTAAATGCCCAAATTCGTCATTATACATTTTAAAATCATCTATATCAATCATAAGGAGAGAAAGCCTTTTATTAAACCTCAGAGCTTGATCAAGGAGTTCATCCAATTTATACTGAAAATATCCGTAATTCCAAAGGTTAGTTAAGGAATCAGTATGGGCTCTAAAGAGAGTATCTTCAAAAAGTTTTGAATTTTCTATAGCTAAAGCTGCCTGAGAAGCAAACATATTTAGAATATTCAATTCCTCTTCCTGAATTGGTTTCTTAGTAATAAAATTGTCTACAAACAAAATTCCAATTATTTGGTTCTTAGCCCAGAGAGGAAGAAAGACTGCTTCTTCAAATAGAAATACTTTATAGAGAGGGTCTTCAGAAAACTTTTCTCTATTTTCTTTTTTCAAATGAATAAGGAAACCTTCACTAAAAGTCTCGTAGAGGAGCCCGGCTTTCTCATCAAGAGGAAATTCCAAGCTCTGAACTAACTCAAAAAATTTAGGCTTTTCTGGGGATTTTTTTATTCGGTGATATTCCTCTATTAAATCATATAAGTCCTTTCTCTCCTGCTCAATAAACTTCCAAATCCCCTCAGCTTCCGCCGGCTCAACATGGCCTATCCCCATAATCCCTTTTATCTTCTTGCGATTATAATCAATAAAAAAGAGAGCTGCTCTATTAAACCCTAAACCTTCATGGGCAGTTATAGCAGTAAGAATGATGTAGAGAATTTCATCCAACTTTAAGGTAGTCCTCAAAGCCTGGGTAATTTCATAAAATATCTTGAACTGGGTTCTTAAACGAACTAATTCCCTTTGTAAATCTTGTAAATTTTTCTCGTCCATAATACCAAAATAAATAACATATATTTCTTAAAAAATCAAGCCTAACCTTCTCTCGGGAAATGTAACCTTCAAGGAGAGACTGGAGTTTCAGTGAACTTAACTGAAACTATCTTAGATACTCCCTGCTCCTGCATAGTGACCCCGTAAAGAACAGAGGCTTTACTTATAGTTTTTTTATTGTGGGAGATTATTATAAACTGAGAATTTTCAGCAAATTCAGAAAGAAGGTAATTGAATCTATCCACATTAGCCTCATCTAAGGGAGCATCTATCTCGTCTAATATACACAGAGCAGAAGGCTTAAACTTAAAGATGGCAAATATTAAAGCTATGGCTGTAAGAGCCTTTTCTCCTCCAGAAAGTAAACTTACACTCTGAAGTTTCTTACCAGGGGGCTGAACTATTATGTCGATACCCGATTCTAAAGGGTCAGATTCATCTAAAAGGTATATTTCGGCTTTGCCTCCTCCGAAGAGAAATCTAAAAAGACTTTTAAATTCCTCTCTAATCTTCTGGAAAGCCTCAATAAACTTCTCCGAAGAAGTCTTTTTAATCTTATTCATAGCTTTCTTTAAAGCCTCCTTAGAAGAAAGCAGATCCTGGCGCTGGGTATTAAGAAAATTAAATCTTTCCTCTAATTCCTTATACTCCTCTAAACTGGCTAAATTTACAGTCCCTAAATATTTAAGCCTTCTCTTCAATGTCTCCTCCTGAGTTTGAAGTTCTGGCAAAGACTCTTCTACAGAATCCAATTCTTCTAAGTTCAACTCTACTGAATAAAGTTGTTGTAAATCTGAAACTACCTTACTCTGGTTAAAATCAAGATTCTGGATTTTAAGTCTTAACTGATGGGCTGTTTCTCTTATTTCCTCTAATTCTTTCTGAACAAGTTCAGATTCTTCTGAAATAGTCTGCTTCTCGGAGAATAAATCTTCCTGCTGAGATTTAAGTTTCTCTATACTTTCCTTTAAAGAATCTCTCTCCTTTTCTTTATTCTCTATCTGTTTTAAAAAATCTTGATTCTCATTTTCCGAAGAAGTAATCTTATCTTCAATCTCTAAACTCTCTTTATTTAAATTAGCAATCTCTGATTCCAAAGATTCTAAATCTTTTAACACACTTTCTAAGGTATTTTGATTCCCCTTCTTATCTTCTTCTAAAGAAATTATATCCGTATTAAGGCGCGTTTTTCCTATC
>QNCG01000096.1 GCA_003644445.1 Candidatus Duberdicusella sinuisediminis
ATCATCGGCAGTATTAGTTGTTAATAAATTAGAACTTACGCCTAAATCTGAACGCTCAAGCTTACTTAAAGGAAAATTAATAATATCTACTATATTTTTAAAGGAGAGATGAGCAAAAAACAACTAATAAATACTACCTTAATTGTAATTTTCTGCTTATCTGGGGAAATAATCTTTGCCCAGGAAGAAAAACCTTTCTCTTACTATGAAGTTATTGAAAAAAGAAACTTCTTCCGACCTAAACAAAAAGAAGAAGAGAAAGTCCAGAAGGTTAAAGAGAAGACAACTGAAGAAAAAGAAACTCCAGGATTTATCCTTACCGGGATAGTAAACCTCAAAGGAAAGTTAAAAGCTATAATTGAAAAATCCTCAGGAGAAGGTTTCTATGTAGAAGAAGGAGAATATGTGGAAGATTTTATAGTAGAAGAAATAACCCCTAATAAGGTTGTTCTCAGGAAAGGAGAATCTCCAATAATTCTCAGACTTAAAAAATCAAAGTTAGAATCTATCTCCTTAACTCCTAAAAAAGAAGAAGCATCACCACCAAAAAAAACGCTAACTCCTCCAGAATACAAGCCTAACCTTATCCAAAAAATAAGAACCGGAAAAATTAAAAAGGAGGAAAATAATGAACCATAAATTAATTCCTATTTTAATTACTATCTTAATCTTCCTGATAATAAAACCTCTCTATCCTCAGGAAGACTCTTCTCCAGAAGCCTCCCCCCCAGGGCTAATTTCCCTAGACTTTCAAGATACTGACATCAGACAAGCCCTTAAAGTATTAGGAGACATCACCCAAAAAGTAATAATCCCCCATCCTGATCTTCAAGGGAAGATAACCGTAGTAAGCCTTAAGGGAGTTAAGCCAGAAGTTGTAGAGAATGTCTTAGAAAGTGCTTTAAATGTCAGGGGGTTTACTCTAGTAAGTTCAGGTAATGTCCTAAAAGTAGTCCCTCTTCCCGAAACAAAACAGACAAATGTGGAAGTGGAAGTAGGCCTCTCTCCGGAAAAGATAGAAGAAGAAGATAAAGTTATTACCCAGGTAATCCCTCTCAAATATGCTTCAGGGGCAGAACTTAAAACTATGCTCTCTTCTTTAGTAGGGAAACACGGAAATATCTTAGCTGACCAAAGAACAAACACCTTAATAATAACTGATACTGCTTCCAACATTAAAAGACTGAGTTTAATAATAAAAGAATTAGAAAAACCCCTTCCTACCAAGATGCAGGTAAAAACATTTGTTCTCAATTATGGAAGTGCTGAAAAAGTAGCTGAAATACTTAATGAACTCTCTGAAGACAAGGAAATCCCCTCTCCTTTATTCTCGGTAGAACTGCCAGAAGAAAAAGAACCCCTTCAGATTACTGGGAAAATAAAGGCTTTTCCCGAGGAAGAAACAAACTCCATAATCGTGGCTTCAGCTTCGACTAACTTCTCGGCTATTGAAAAAATAATAAAAAAGTTAGATGTTTTGCCTCCTCAGGTAATGATTGAAGTAATTATTATGGATGTTACTTTAAGTGACGAGTTTATTATGGGAGTAGAATTTGCCCATCCCACTAGTTCCACTTCTACTACTGAAGGAGTAAAAGTAGATTTAGGGGGAAATACCGACAAAGAAAGCATCTTTCATTCCCTCTTAAATTTAGGTGAAGATGCCTTAGAGAAAGGATTTACTTATAGATTATTAAACCGTAAAGAGACTCTCAATCTTTTAGCGTTTATCTTAGATTCTCAAGAAAACAGTAAAGTCTTGTCTACACCCCGAATCTTGGCCTCTAATAACCAGGAATCAACTATTACTGTAGGCCAGGAAGTTCCCATAATTGAATCCTCAGTAGTAGACTTGGTAAACAATGTAAAAACAGTTAACTATAAGTACGAAGATGTAGGTTTACAGCTAAAAGTTACCCCCCGGGTAAGTAAAGACAAGATTGTTAACTTAATAGTCCATGCTGAACTTAAAGACTTAAGCCCTCAGAAAATTTACGATGCCAGCATCATAAATAAACGGGAAGCCGACGCCACAGTAATTGTACCTGACGGCTACACTGTAGTCTTAGGAGGACTTATGCGTGATAATAACAGTGTGATAGAGAATAAGATACCTCTCTTAGGAGACATACCTATATTAGGAAACCTATTTAAGAAGACAAAGACTACCCTCTTAAAGACAGAACTCTTGATATTCTTAACTCCTAAGATAGTGGAGGGAGAAAAGGATATAAAAAAGATAACTTCTCTCTCTGAGGATAAACTAAAAAAGATAGAAAAGGCTCAAAATAAAAGAGAAATCAAAAAAGCAGTAAGGGAAGTGGTAGGTTATCTTCAGAAAAAGTAGTTGCTTAAAAAAAAATATTCTGGTAAAATTATTTCGATGAAGAAAAAAAAGAAGAAAAATTACAAGCCTCCTAAAATCTCCTCTAAGGAAATATTTGAGATAAATGCCTTAGGTTGTGGGAAGTGTCCTTCATCTTCTAACGTGACTTTAGGAGTTTCCTGTATTCGGGGAGTAAAAAAACTCTCCTAAAGTATTATTCTAAACTGTAGATATTTCCTTCCTGAGTAGCTATAAAAAGCTTACCTCCAGAAACTGCGGGTGAAGAAAGAACCTCTTCTCCTAAGTTATATTCCCAGAGAAGCTCTCCTCTCTCTACAGATAAAGCTTTAAGTTTTCCTTCCCGCGAAGCCACATAGACTATACCTTTAACTAATACTGGCGAAGAAGAAAAGCCTAAGCGGGAAGCTGACCCTAATTTATGTTTCCATAAAAGAACCCCTTTATCCTTGCTTAAGCAATAAAGGTATTGCTCAGTGTAGCCGGCTACCAAGAATATTCTCTCTTCTCCTACTGCTACTGAGGATACATAATTAGGAGTTGGGGTTCTATCTTCAATAATATATCGCCAAACTAATTTTCCGGTATTTAAATCTAAAGCGTACACTGACCAGTCAAAGTTTCCTGAAACTAAATAGAGCTTATCTCTATCTAAGCCTACAGAAGCCAAATCTATGCCTCCTTTAGTATGGTATTTCCACAAAAGCTCTCCTCTATCTTTATCCAAACAATAAATATTGCCATCGTTAGCTCCAATATAGAGTCGGTTGTTAAACAAAGCTGGTGAAGAATAGACCATCTGCTCAGCCTCAAACTCCCAGAGTTTCTCTCCTTTCTCGCTGTCTAAAGCTAATATAAGCTTATTAGGAAAACCTGAGCCAAAAAATACTTTTCCTTCAGCAATAAGAGGTGAGGAACGGTCTGCTCCCTGAGTATTATACTTCCATAAGGGTTCTCCTTTTTCACTGTCTAAACAATAAAAAAAGCCATCTCTACAAGAAAAATAAACCTTCCCTTCAAAGACTGCTGGCGAAGAATCAATAAACCCCTCAGTCTTAAACTTCCAGAAAAGTTCTCCTTTATCTTTGTCTAAAGCGTAGAGATAACCGTCTCGGCAACCCACATAGACTTTACCTTGATA
>QNCG01000097.1 GCA_003644445.1 Candidatus Duberdicusella sinuisediminis
AACATATAAAGCTATCTCGGGTTGACCCCCGGCCATAACTAAAAATAGAGCTAAAGATAATAAAAAACTTTGCTGGTAATTGTTAAATTTATAAAGTCTTTCTAAACAATAAATAAATACAGGAAGAGCCATAGCTACATTAGTAAATTGCTCCAAATTTACAAACCAGATAAAACTTCCTGAAAACATATAAAAAACCCCTCCAAAAAAAGAAGGGGAAAAACTCAAACCTAAGAGCCTTAAAAACAAAAAGGTAAAAAAGCCAGAAATTAGAAGCCTTCCCAAAATAAAATAATCCCATAACCAATAAGGTGAGATATCTTCTAATATTTGATAAGGGAATAGCGCCCTTGTGGAATACTGACCCAGTAAAGGCGTACCGCAGCCCTGATAAGGATTCCATAAAGGGAATTCTCCCTTTAAATACATATCTCCTACTAACTTATTTACAGGAACCTCGTAGAAGGCCGGCGTTCCCAAATCTATGTTGAATATATTCAGAAGTTTTTTATCTTCGTATCCGGGAGGGATAAACTCTTTAGGATAATAAAGAGAAGCTATCAAGGACTTACCCAAAAATACTACCTGAGGATAGATAAGACAGATAAGGAGAAGATAAAGAAAAAAAGCTTTTTTATTTTCTTTCTTCAAACTACCTACAAGGCTTCTTAAAATTAATCTAAAAACTTTATCTCTACAGAAGTATGACCGTACTCTTGGAACCTATTAGTCTTAACTTTAATATCACAAGGATTACAGAACCCATACCAATTACACTCTCTAAATTTATCTTCTATCTGAAAATTCTCATCAAAAAGGCTACCTATCGGATTCATTTTTTTATAGATATCGTGATGACACCTAAAAACTTGGGCCTGAGGGTCTATTAAAAGTTCGGTAGTCTTACATAAAACCTTCCTTCTTTTTTCTTTAGTGCAAGCAGATTTATATTTATATGTCCCATATAGTCTGCCCTGATATTCTCCCAAAAATTCCTTTGTCCGAAAATCTATACCCAGACTTCTACACTTTCTCTGAGCCTCCAGAATGTGTTCTTTATAAAGAGGATGAACTACCCCCCATATCCCAATACTGAAACCTTTATCCTGCATCCTAAGAACTCTTCTTATTGTATCTTCTAAATCCATAACTTCAGGATGATAACTAACCCGAATAGAAGCATAGGGAGCAGGCCTTTTTACCCTTTGAGGGTCTACCTCTTTAATAAACTTTTCTATGTCGAATTGGAGATTAGTTAGTATGTCTATATTAAGAGAGGGTTTTAGATTATTTATGATATAGATAAAATCAGGATGAATGCTTGGTTCACCTCCCTGAAGAGTAACTGGTAAATCTGGCCGGGACTCTAAACGATTGAGGAGCCTTACCCAATCTTTTCCGGAGATAATCTTTCTTTTCTTAACTTCCTCCTCAAAATTATTTATACAATAGGAGCAATTTAAATTACAACCAAAAGTCAGAAAAATACCGATATAGTTGTAAGTGGGAGGCAAATTTACTGGCTTCATTATTCACCTCTTTCCCTAAATTTCCTTAATACGAAAACTCTCTAGGATAAAAATTCTTTAGAAAAGAATGGTAACCCAGATACTTAAAACTTTTGATATAATAACTGATGTTTGAATCCAGATAAGGCACAGGCACCGTAAGTCTTTTATCAGAAAGATACTTATTAGCAGAACTAAGTCTGTATTTATTTTTTCCCACCCACACGGAAAAATTCTCAAAATAGCACCCTTGGGGAGGAAAATAAGGAACTGTGCCTAAGAATAAATCTCTATCTTTAAATTCCAACATGATATTGCCTATATTCTTTTTAAAAATCAGTTCACCATCCTGGAGGACATATAATATATCTAATTCTTTCTGGATAACAATATGCGTAGGAAATTTATAAACAAAAGGTATTCTAAAAGAGAGATTAAAAATATTATCTCCTGTTTTCCACCTGCCGCCAAAAACTACAAAAGGCTCTTCTCCGCCAACGATCCTCAACAAATTATTCTTATTATCTAATATTTTAACCTCTGAAGTGTTATGAAGCAATACCAAATCAAACTCTAATGTGAAATCTTTATCATCTATATCGGTTCTGCCATACAAAGGGTTAAGAGATATTCCTTTAGTGGGGCTGTAAATATATTTAGCACCTCTTATATGCCGAGTAAAAATATCCTTATTATAAAACAAAGTCTCTAAATAAATCCCTCTTCCTAAAAATAAATGCCAATTTTTAGGGTGAGGCACTTCCTCTATAAATATTTTAGAGCGACCGTCATAATTGTTACTCCTTAAAAAATTTCTTATATCATAAAACCCTTTCTGCATAGGACTTAAGATTAAATTTATATCATTTGAAAATTTATATATTTGGCAGATATTTACTGCCAGAAGAAAACTAAAAAATACAAAACCAGCCCCTCTTAAAACCGCTAATATTCTTTTCCTATGTTGCAGAAGAAGAAAGATATCCTTTATGGCAAAAGCTAAAATAACAATTAATATAGCGTCCAAGAAATACATATATCGGGGTTGTGTTGCTACATACAACTTAGCCCGGGAAAAAGCAATTGTAAAAATATAGCTGAACCCTGCCAAATACAGAAAGCAGATGAAAAGAGTCTTTTTCTCTCTCTTATACAGATACCTATACAAACATACAAAAAAATAAATAATAAGCAAAAAGAAAAGTAAATAACTAAAGAACCCAAGTTTTTTAAGCACAATATAAGGAATGTCTTCAAAAAAATATTCGGCTGGCATTGAAAAAATCTGAGTGAGGTTATTTATTATCATTAATAATGAAACCTTAATCCCCAGAAGGAGTCTCAAAGAAAACTTTAGAAGAAGCTGCCCTTTTGGAAAGTAGATATACATAAAAACCAACAAAAAAGAAAGAAAGAAAACAAAAAGGGATATGCTGAATGCCATAAAGTACTTTTCACTCTCTCCACAGGAATCTCTTAACATCTTCCAAAAGAACAAAGGAATAAGGATGAGATTCATCAAAAGAGCTGCTTCGTAGAGTAAAGAACCCAGCATTAATAAGAACAGAGAAAGAAATATTAAATAATGCTTTCTCTTCTCAAGAAAATTAAAAAATAAGATAAGACTTGCTAAAAAAAGAGCTGTTTGAAGAGATATATATATAAAATGAGTCCAGATAATAGTATCTGCGTGTGAGAACATAACAATAAAGAATACCGCAGAAATGCTTGCTAAAATTTTGTCCTCCAGAAACCTTTTTAAGAGAATGTAAATCAACATCCCGTTTATAAGATGTATTAGATAAGCAAAAATATGATGTAAGAGGAAACTGGTTTTAAATACTTTATTGACTATAAGCAGTAAGAAATATGCTAAAGGCTGAAATCTCGGCTCTCCAAACATTTCAAAATGCAGACTCCTCAAGACCGTTGATAAG
>QNCG01000098.1 GCA_003644445.1 Candidatus Duberdicusella sinuisediminis
AGCAATAAAAGCTTCTACACTAGAAGAAATAAGGTAAGGTTCAATCCCAATATCAATAAGGCGGGTAATCCCACTAGGGGCATCATTAGTATGGAGGGTAGAAAATATAAGATGTCCGGTCAAAGCTACCCTTATAGCAATTTCCGCAGTTTCTAAATCTCTCACCTCTCCTACCATTATAATATCGGGGTCATGCCTCAAAATACTTCTTAAGCCCCGAGCAAAGTCTAAGCCAATACTGGGATTAACTTGAACTTGAGTAATCCCTTTTATTTCATATTCTATAGGGTCTTCAAGGGTAATTATTTTTTTATCCCGGGTATTTATCCTATTCAAACAAGCATAAAGGGTGGTAGTCTTTCCTGAACCTGTAGGACCAGTCACAAAGATTATCCCGTAAGGTTTTCTGATTAAACCCTCTAAAATATCTAAATCCCTCTTAGAAAGCCCCAGCTTCTCCAAGTTAAAAAGCATCTTAGTAGGCAAAATCCTTATTACTACACTTTCGCCGTAAGGAGTGGGCATAGTAGAAATTCTCAAATCCAATGCCTCATCCTGAACTTTGACTATTGCTCTTCCATCCTGAGGAAGTCTTCTTTCTACGATATTCAAATTAGCCATAATCTTAATCCGAGAAATTATTGCTGAAAAAAAATCTTTTATCTGAGAAGAAGTTTTAATATCGTAAAGAATCCCGTCTATACGGTAACGCACAGCTACTTCTCCCCGGTAAGGCTCAAGGTGAATGTCAGTAGCTCTCTTCTTATAAGCATCAGAGATTATTTCGTTTACTAATCTAATAACTGAAGCATCTTCGGCTAAACTCTCAATCTCCTCTATCTTCTCTACTTCTTCAAGCTCAGGCTTTGCCTCCTCCTGAGAACTAATACTTATTCTTTCTAAAGTCTCTGCACCCACTCCGTAAAACCTCTTAAGAGCTTCTAAAATTTCTCCTCGGGAGGCTAAAACTACCTTGATATTATAGCCTAAATGGGTACGTATCTCATCCTGGATCTTTATATCCAGAGGGAAACTTACTGCCAGAGTTAAGTCTCTCTCTTCAACTTTAAGGGGCAAAAACTTATAATAAAAAGCAATTCTTACTGGTACTTTATCTAAAACTCTCTTATCTATAGTCACATTCTTTAAATCTGAATATTGCAGATGGAGTTGCTGGGCTAAAATCTGGAGGGCCTCCTTCTCAGAGATTAAGCCTTGCTGAGCTAAGCCTAAAATTAAATTCTCAGCCTTGTTAGCTTCTTCTCTTACCTTAGCCCAGTCCTCTTCTTTAATTAAACCTCTATCAATAAGAACTTTTTTTAGGATGTCTTCAGCCCTCTTCATAAACTACTTTAAAAGGTCTTTTATTTTCTTCTTTAGGTAGTTATTATACATCTCTAATAGCCTTTCCATATCTTTAGATGAGACTAAAACTATCTTAATCTGATAACCCTGAGCTTCACTCTGAGCTTGAGAGATTGTCCAGGCATCTAAGGGGTTAGTTATAGCTAAAGTTATAAAGTCAGATTCTACCTTTAAAGGAAAACACTTCTTTTCTAAAATTAAAGAGTTAGAAAACTTATCTGCTAAGCCCCAGTCAATCTTAATGTCTTTAAACTTTAGAAAGGGTATATCTAACTGCTCAGAAAAAGCTTCTAATAAATCCTCCTCTTTAATAAAATTCTTCCTTAGGAGAATAGAGCCTAAAAATTCTTTAGTATTTTTTTGAATTTCTAAAGCTTCTTCTAATTGAGCTGGAGTTATAACCCCTTTCTTTATAAGAATTTTTCCTAAAAGATCCTTTCTAAAAACCACGCCCTTCTTTAGTTCTTATCCAGATAGATAAACTCTCGGCTAAATCTGTCTTTCCTCTAATTCTTAACTTTCTTATCTCTTTTAAAGCTTGAGATTTTTGACCAGCCTTATAGTAAGCTCCTATGAGACCTATATAAGCTTTATCCAGCTCCGGATTAAGTTCTATACATTTCCGGTAAGCATTAACAGCTTGTTGGTAATCTCTCTTTAAATAATAGCTGAGCCCCAGCTGATAATAAACTCTATAATTTTCGGGATAAATGTCTTTAGCTTTATTAAAGTAATAAATAGCCCTCCTGTAATCCTTTTTATTTAAGTAAGCTAAACCCAAATTAAAATTAGCTAAAAAACTATCAGGTTTAATTTTGAGAAGGCCCAAAAAATATCTTATAGCCTGATTATAATTTCCTTTCTTTAAGTAGAGATTACCTAATTGAAGATGGGCTAAATCATGGTTAGGATTAATTTTCAAAACCTGTTTATAAATCTGGATAGCTTCTTCTAACTGACCTCCCCTTATATAATAATTAGCCTCCTCTATTAAAGAAGGAATTTCTTCCTTCCCTGCGTAGCTGAAGAACAAAATCTGGGTTAAGAAAATAAAAATTATTAAGACTCTCATAGTTCTAAAGCACCAATCATATAAAATTGAGATTCAGGCAGAGAATCTACTTTTCCCGAAATAATCTTCTCGCACCCTTCTAAAGTTTCTTCTAAACTAACGTAAACTCCGGGCTTACCGGTATAAGACTCAGCTACAAAAAAGGGCTGAGTCAGAAAATTCTGGAGTTTCCTTGCTCTCTCATATATAAGCCTATCTGAAGCAGAAAGTTCATCTACTCCGATAACCATAACTATCCGCCTTAATTCTTCATACTTTTGAAATATCCTTATTACTTCTTGGGAAATATCATAATGGCGTCTTCCCACAATATCCGGGTCAAGATTTGCTGAAGAAGAAAGTAAAGGGTCAATTGCCGGGTAAAGCCCTAACTGAATTCTCTCTCGAGATAAAACCATTATTGAATCTAAAAAACTAAATATAGCTACTACCGCTGGATCTGTCAAATCATCAGCAGGAACATACACCGCCTCAATAGAAGTAATCGAACCTCCTCCTTCCTGAAGAGTCCTGATTCTCTCGTGAAATTCACTGGCTTCAGACAAAAGGGTGGGCTGATAACCCGTTTCTGAAGGAAGGTGTCCTAAAAGAGTAGAGATTTCTGCTCCTGCCTGAATAAACCTAAAGATGTTATCCACGAATAAAAGAACATCCTGATTCATCTTCTGGATTGACTCAGCCATAGTAACCCCTGTAACTGCTCCAATAAATCGGGCTCCTGGAGGTTCGTTCATCTGGCCAAAGACTAACATCGTCTTAGAGATTACTCCCAAACGAGTAAGTTCATAATAAAGTTCATTACCTTCTCGTATTCTTTCTCCTACTCCCGCAAAGACAGCACTGCCCTCATGCTTTTTAATAATGTTGTGGATAATCTCTAAAGTCAAAACACTCTTACCTAAACCTGCGCCTCCTAAAATCCCACTCTTTGAACCCTTAACTAAAG
>QNCG01000099.1 GCA_003644445.1 Candidatus Duberdicusella sinuisediminis
AAAGGCAGTATATCCCAGAGTCTAGCCTCAAAGATACTAAGGCGTTTTGACTTTGAGATAGAGGCTTGGAAGAAGAGGCCTATTAAGAAGGAAGTAGCCATATTAGTTTTAGACGCTATACCCTTAAAAGGCTCAATAACTGGCCTAAGAAGAGCAAAACCAGTATTATTTGCCTACTGTATATACAAAGATGGCCAAGAAGTGCTTGATTTTGAACCCAGCAAATATGAATCATTAGAGAGCTGGCATAGGCTATGTGGCCAGCTATATGTTAGTAGTAAGAGATGACAATAAAGCCATAAGAGAAGCAGTATCTTTATATTGGCCTTCTTCTAAACAACAATTCTGCATATTTCATTTAATGCAAAAAGGAATAAAAGATAGAAAAAAGAAGCAAAAGATTATTAACAATGCCAAGAAGCTCTATGAAGCTGAAACTAGAGAAGAATTTTATAGTCAACTTACTATTTTTATGAGTATATACCGCCAATATAAGTATCATCCAGCATTCAAATATCTCTACAGTCATGTTGAAGAAAGTACACAGTTTTATGGAATACCTAATGAATTTCACTTATCAGCAAAGACAACCAACCGATTAGAGCGCATTTTTAAGGAAATTAAACGCCGGCATAAAGCTTTTGGAAGGTTCCCTAATACTAAGAGTTGCCAACGCTGGATATATGCTCTTATAAAAGAGGGTTTAACTCCCCAATACAGGAGGATTAAAAGTGCACAAGATTATTGACGCTATGAAAAGTTGATTTTTCTTGCTGTTTTTTCTATTGAGTAGTAAAATAAATTTTCAAAGTTTAGATTATGCAGATTAACCAGAAAACAAAAAATGGTGTAGTGGTTTGTTATCTTAAAGGAGAGATTAATATAGATACAGTACCTAAGCTAAAGGAAACCTTCGAAATTATACTTAAAAATAAGTTTCGCAAAGTATTATTAAGTTTCAAAGGAGTAGAGTACATAGACAGCTTAGGGATAGCTACTCTTATTGATTTTTCTAAGAGATTATTAAAGAGAGAGGGTATTTTATTTCTATGCGAGCTTTCTTCTAATCTAAGGTCTATATTTGGGATTACTAAAGTAGATAAAGTATTTAAAATTTATGAGACTGAGGAGGAGGCCCTGAAAGAATTTTATGGCTACTAAAAATAGAATAAGACCTAAATATTTTGAATATCAGGAGAAGATAAAAAAGACTTACCAAAAATTAAAAGAGGTTTATGAAGAGATAAAGCAGTCTTATACTGAGATAGTATTTCGATTTGCCCTTATGGCTGAATATAAGGATGAGGCTACAGGGACTCATCTAGTAAGGATAGCTGACTATTCTACAGAAATTGCTAAAGGCTTAAACCTTTCTAAGAAAGATAGGTATTATTTAAGATACGCTTCTCCTATGCATGATATTGGAAAATTGATTGTCCCGGATAATATTTTAAAAAAAGAAGGGGGTCTTACTCCTGAAGAAAGAGAAATTATCAAAAAACATACTACTTTAGGAGCTGATATATTTAAAGGTAGCCGTTCTCCTATTCTTAAGGTGGCTAGAGTTATAGCTTTGACTCACCACGAAAGATATGATGGTACAGGTTATCCTCAAGGCTTGAAAGGAAAACAAATTCCTCTGTTTGGAAGAATAGTGGCTTTAGCTGATGTCTTTGACGCTTTGACTACAAAAAGGCCCTATAAAGAACCTTATCCTTTTGAAGATGCAATTTTAATGGTAAAACAGGAGGCGAAAAGACATTTCGACCCCGATATAGTAAGAGCCTTTTTAAGAAGGAAAAAAAATATTAAAAAAATTTGGCAAGCTACCAAAGACATAGAGTCTTTTATTGCTGAATATTCTTTTGGCAATGAGAAAGGCCAAGGTTCATAGAGAGTTGTTTAATCTCATTAAAAAGGAAGCTTTTTTTAAGAAAAAGGTACTTCTTTCTTCAGGAAAGGTTAGTAATTACTATATAGATTTAAGAAAGATAACTCTTCAAAGTAAGGGAGCTTACCTAGTAGCTAATCTTTTGTGGGAAGAGATAAAAAGAGAAAAGTTTTCTTTCTTAGGGGGACCAACTTTAGGAGCAGACCCTATCCTTTCAGCTATAGCCTACCACAGTTATTTAAAAGGCAAACCCCTAAAAACATTTATAGTAAGGAAAGAGAGAAAGAAACATGGTCAAGCTCAAGTAATAGAAGGCCCTCCCCTTAAAAAAAAATCCCGGGTTATTATAATTGACGATGTAGCTACCACTGGGGCTTCCCTTGGAGAAGCTGCCAAGAAACTCATCCCTTTAGGAGTAAAAATTGTAAAGGCTTGGGTAATAGTGGATAGAGAAGAAGGGGCTAAGGAATTTCTTTCCAAATTAGGAATTTCCTTAAATTCTCTTTTTAGACTCTCCGACTTCCTTAAATGAGAAACAAAGTAATCTTTTGTTTATCCTTCACTATATTATTGTTTGTAGCTGGGTGTATTACTACTGAATACAATGTAGCTACCAATACCCAGGATATATATTTTTACTCTACAGAAAAAGAAGTAAATTTAGGGAAGAATATCTCCCAGGCTATTGAAAAGGAAATGCCTATTTCTAAAGACCCTGTCCTTAACAAAAAAATATGGGAGATTGGAGAAAGATTGGTTAAAGTTTGCGATAGAAAGGAGATAAATTATTATTTCTATTTAATAGATAAAGATGGAAAAAATGCTTTTAGTATTCCCGGAGGCTATATTTATATTTACAAGGGTCTATTAGATATTTTAGATAACGATTCTCAAATTGCCTTTGTCTTAGCTCACGAGATAGCTCATATAGTAGCTCGACATAGCATCAAAAGATTACAGGCCTCTTTGGGGTATAATTTTTTAATTTTGGCTTCTTCCCAGGTTAAGGCTTCAGGAAACATTTCTCAAACTCAAGGAGTTTCCCTAATTTTGGCTACCATCTTAAGCGGTTATTCCCAAGAAGACGAATTCTTAGCAGATAGTTTAGCCCTAAAATATCTCCAAAGGGCAGGATTTCTTCCCCAAGAAAGTATAGAAGTGTTAAAGAAATTGGAACAGGCCCGAAAAAAAGAGCCTTTAAGAGAAATAGCCTATTTTAGGAGCCACCCTTTTATATCCCAGAGGATAAAAAGGATAAAGCAAAAGTTAGGTCTACCTTTAGAATTCCGCGATATAATAAATTATTAAGATAAGATTTAGTCTTCATTTACTACCCACCTTTTAAGAGCTATTAGGAAGATCTACCTTAATAAGATTAACAGGAAGAAACTAATGAAATTGTGGAAAGAGTGTAAAAATACAGGAGCCAAGAGATTCTTTTTTCTTTCGTAGATGTAAGCTAAACCTACCGAT
>QNCG01000100.1 GCA_003644445.1 Candidatus Duberdicusella sinuisediminis
AAAAGCTCTCTTCTGATTTGGCTTCTTGCAAAAAAGAAGTTTTAGCCTCTATAAAGGAAAAGAATTATTCTCAAGCAAAAGCTCTTTTAGGGGATTTAGAGGAAAAATACCCTTATCAGAAGCATGTGTTAAATTTTGTAAGTTCAATGAGATTGAAAATTAGGGAATTAGAGACTAAAGAGGAGAAAGAAAAATTAGCTAAAGAGAAGAGACTTCCTCTTTCCAAAACTCAGAAAGAGGTTTCTTCGCTTTCCAAAAAGAAGCCAATCCCGGCTCTTTCTCAGAAGAGAGTTACACAAGTTTCTTTAAAAGGAGAATCTTCTTTGGATAAAGAAGCTCTCTTAGAGCAGGCAAGAGACCTTATAGTTTTGGAAGAGTATGAGGAGGCAGAAAAAATTTTGATGGAGCTGAAGGCAGATTATCCTGAGGATAAAGAGATAGATTCTCTTATTCATTATGTAGGGCTTAAGCTCACTTCTAAACCTCCTAAGAGGAGCTGGGAGGATAAGACAGAGTATCAGCCTCAGGAAGAAAAATTATCCCGTGATTTTTCTGAAGGTATTGAGGGCCTTCAGACATTTTCAAGGAAAGAGAAAGAAGATGAGGAGAAGGTAGAGAAGATAAGAGAGCTTTATTATCAAGGGCTAAAACTCTATAATCAAGGTCTCTACAAACAGGCAATCGAATTCTTTAGGCAAGTCATAAGACTTGAGGGGAACCCCAGGATTTATTATACTCCTTCTGCTCGGAAACTAATTAAGAAAGCTGAGGAGAAATTATATGAGGAGTCTAAGAAGAATGCTTTACTGAAAGAGGAGATTTCAGACAGAGAGATGCTTGAAGAGGTTTCGAAATCTGCCACTCCTCCTTATCTTGAGCCTCCTAAGAAAGAAGCTCCTCCTGAATATATTCCTTTGATAGAAATCCCCGAGATTAGGAGGAAGCTAAATAAGAAGATAAATTTGGATTTTGATAATGTAAATTTAAAATACATAGTTGATTTTATTTCTCAAGAGACAGGGGCAAATATTATTATCTCAGGCAAAGTGTTAGAACAGAAGCCCAAAATTACTGCTAAGTTTGATAATATTCCTGCTTATGAGGCTATAAAGTATATGCTTAAGAGTGCAGGGCTTTCTTTTCGAATAGACAAAGATGTTTTGTGGATTGCTTTGCCTCAAGAGATAGAGACTGAGGAGATAGAGACCAGAGTTTATAAGCTTACTAAAGGAGCAGGATTGTTTACTGAGTTTTCTACCTCGGAGACTTCCCAGGCAGGCCTCTCCAGTTTTGCCTCTATCTCTAAGATTCAGACTATAGAGGATACTCTAAAAGAAGCAGTAGACTGGCCGCAAGGTGCGAAAATAGTCTTAGATAAGAGGACTAATTCCTTGATAATTACCAATACCCCTAAGAATCTTCAGATAATAGAAGATATCCTTTATAACTTGGATATGACGCCTTATGAGGTCTTGATTGAGGCAAGATTTTTAGAAGTGGATGTTACTGACCTTGAGGAGTTAGGGTTTGAATGGAAGATGAATGCTGATGCTGCTGTAGAGGAGAAAGGCGGAGCTTTTAAACATGGGTTTGCGGGAGATAGTGGAGTTGATTTTTCTGCTTTCTCCAATGCTTCTGAGGGACTTAATTTGACTTATAAGGGAGTCCTAACTAATCCTCAGTTCCAGGTTGTTCTCCATGCTCTGGAAAAGTCTGATAAGACTAAGACTCTCTCTGCCCCCAGAGTTACTACTTTAAATAATCAGTTAGCTACGATGAAGATAGTGGATGAGTGGATTTATCCTACCCGCTATGAGTTTCAAATAGTTCAGTACGATTTGAATGGTGACGGAGACTATGACGATGCTGGAGAGACCGAATTTAAAAATGTACCTACTAATTTTGTAAGAAGAGATGTAGGTATAATTTTAAAGGTTCTGCCTTCTGTAGGTACTGATAGAAAAACTATTACCCTTTCTCTTATTCCTGAGGTATCTGATGCTACCAAGGACTATTTTGAATATACTGGTGAGGTGAAACTTCCTAAATTTAGTTCCCGAAATTTAGCTACTACTGTGGCTGTCAATAGTGGGGATACAGTAGTCTTGGGAGGGCTGATTAAAGAGATAAGAACCCAAAACAAGACCAAAGTCCCTATCTTAGGAGATATACCTTTATTAGGCAACCTCTTTAAGAAAAATTCAGACAGTATCCAGAGAAGAAATCTTTTGATTTTTGTTACGGCTAAACTTCTTTCTCCCTCTGGTGAAGAGATTGCAGTCTCTGAGAATACCCTTTGGTAAGTTTTTATTAGAAAATCTCAGAGAATTTTTTTATTAAATGTAGCCCGAGGCTAATATTTTAATGGATGGGGTTAGAGGAGAGAGCCTCTTTCTTTCTTTTTTATGTCTTTTCTTCTTATTTTTTTCTAACCTCTTCAAAAAACCCTTTAGAATTAAGGATATTTCTTATTTTCTTAGGGTTGATTTAATAGGGATAATTGGTTACAATTTAAGTATGGGAATAGAATTTAATAATAAAATTGGGAAAACAGGAGGTTTGAGATGTTGTTAAGTTATAATTTTAAGAAAGATAAACTTTTCATATTTTTTTTAATCCTTATAGGAGTGGTTTTTCTCAGTAGAGGAGGGTTTTCTGCGCCTCCTCGGGTGATAAGTTGCCATGGAAGGCTTACCAATCGTAATAAAGAGGTTCTTCCCGGTAGTCATGAGTTTACTTTTAGACTATATTCTCAGGCTCAAGGAGGCTCAGTCCTCTGGAGTGAGACCCAGACTCTTACTGTAGATTCTAATGGTCTATTTAGCGTTTATCTGGGAGAAACTAATCCTCTTCCTACTTCTTTAGATTTCAATTCAACTTGCTGGGTTTCAATCGAGGTAGATGGTGATGGAGAGATGTCCCCCAGGATTAAGCTCCCTTCTTCTGCGTATGCTCTTAATTCTAACCTTTTGGAGGGATTGGCATCTTCTCAGCTTTTACGTTCAGATACTTCTGATGTAATGGAAGGAACCCTTACTTTTAAAGACGTGAATGTAGATATAAAGGCTGCTGAGAATCAGAACTTAGTAATAAATGCAGGGAGTTCCTCCAATGTGGTTAATATAAAAAAAGGAGCTCTTAAAATAGGGGAGCAGACTCCTACCCACGCTTTAGGAGATGGTGATTTGTATATAAGTGGAGATATGGAGATTGATGGCAATGCCTACCTGGACGGTGGTCTGGGAGTAAGCGGGAATTATACTATAGAGGGTTATTTAGAAGTAAATTAT
>QNCG01000101.1 GCA_003644445.1 Candidatus Duberdicusella sinuisediminis
CTATTAAATAAAGATGCATAGGAAAGAAGTTTTCTTAAAATATCTTTTTCTTTTAGGACTCGCCTTATCAACTGCTTACGGGAGTTATTCCCTATTTAATTTTTCTTTCTCTCAGGGTTTTTCTTTGGTGGTGTTTATCGTTTCAGTAATGGGGGCTTTGCTTTTTTGGGAGTTCCGGCTGAGTTTTGCTCTCTTGGGTTCATCTTTACTCATCATTTTTAAGATAGTGGATTTAGAAAAGTTTCTATTTTTTTCTTCTTTAGAGATTATCCTTTTTCTTATCGGAATGATGATTCTTTTGGGAAATTTGAAAGAGATGGGTTTCTTTGACTGGTCTCTTTCTAAACTGTTGAAAATTAGAGCCCTTACAGCCAGGAAACTTCTTTTTATAATAATTTTTCTTTCAGCTCTCTCTTCCTGTCTTATGGGCGAAGTTTCTTCAATTATCTTTATAATAGTCTTTATCTTTAGTATAGCCGACTACTTTGAAGTAGAACCTTGGCCTTATGTTTTAATAGCTGTTTTAGCTACAAATATTGGCTCTACAGGTACAGTATTAGGCAATCCTGTAGGTATCCTTATAGCTACAAAAGTTGGTCTTCATTTTGAGGATTTTTTAAAACATTCTTTTATCTTAATGATAGTCTTATTATTTTTATTTTACTTTGTATCTTTATTTCTGTTCAGAAAGCACCTTAAATTTTTAGATAGACAAATCAAAAAACTTGGGCCTTCAGAAATGTTTTCCCAATTAGTTATAATCCCTGTTGATTTTAATTTAAAAGTAAGTGTGTTATTTTTCATATCTACAATTTTGATAATTGCTTTTCATTACCGGATAGAATTATTATTGGGTCTTAAAGAAAATACCATCCTCTTAATCTCTCCTTTAGTAATTTCAGGAATTTTAATTATCTGGAGAAGGAAAAAAGCCCGCCTCTATATAGAGAGAGATGTGGAATGGTGGACTATTCTTTTCTTTCTATTTCTTTTTGCTCAGGCAGGAGTTCTTCAGCATACCGGCGTAGCTAAAACTTTTGCTTCCTATTTCTACAATATTATAGCCGGCAACAGAATGGTTTTTATAATAGCAGTTATTCTTTTTACTTCTTTATTTTCAGGGTTAGTAGATAATGTGGTGGTAGTGGCTGCCTTTATCCCGATAATAAAGGAAGTTTTAGTTTTCCATCCGGAATTTTCGGGAGTTTGCTGGTGGGCTCTTTTGTATGGAGCCTGTCTGGGAGGAAATTTTACTCACATTGGTTCAACTGCCAACATTGTGGCTTTAGGGATTCTGGAAAAAGAAAAGGCTACTAAGATAGGGTTAAGGAGATGGCTGGTTTTTGGTTTTTCTTCCACAATCCTTTTACTTTTTTTAAGTTTTGTGGTATTTTATCTTCTACCCTGGTATAAGTAAATAAAGGGGGTTTAGTATGTTAGATGAGATAAAAATTTCTCAAGCAATTATTAAATCTTATAAGGAAAAACTTCTAAAAGTTCTGGATGTAGATGTAGCTATAGTAGGAGGAGGGCCTTCAGGGCTTAGCTGTGCTTACTATTTAGCTAAAGCCAGAAAGAATGTTGTTTTGTTGGAGAGGAAACTTTCTATAGGAGGAGGGATGTGGGGTGGAGGTATGATGCTTAATGAGATTGTAGTTCAAAAGAAAGCCAAACTTATCTTAGATGAGTTGAGAATAGCCACTCACCATTATAAAGAGGACTATTACTTAGCTGAGGCAGTAGAGGCTGTTTGTGGTTTAGGTTATAGGTGTGTGCAGGCAGGAGTTAAGATTTTCAATTTAATATCGGCAGAAGATGTTTTAATAAGAAAAAATAGAGTTTGTGGTCTGGTTTTAAACTGGACTGCAGTGGAATTGGCTAATTTACATGTCGACCCTTTAACTTTAAGAGCAAAGTATGTAGTGGATGCCACCGGACATGCTACAGAAGTAGTAAGAGTAGTAGAGAAAAAGGCAGATATTAAACTTAAGACCCCTACAGGAAAAATTTTAGGAGAAAAATCTATGTGGGCTGAAGTTGCTGAAACCACGATTCTTAAAAATACTAAAGAGGTTTGTTCGGGTTTATATGTTTGTGGAATGGCGGCTAATGCTGTGTTTGGTTCTCCCCGGATGGGCCCTATATTTGGAGGAATGCTTCTTTCGGGAAGAAAAGCAGCTTCAGAAATTATTAAAAAGTTAAAATGAATAAGGAAAAAATTTTAGGTTTTTTAAAAGAAGCAGTATCTTCAGAGAAATCTTCTTTAAGTTCAGAGAATATTTTTGGAGAGATTGGGTTTGACCAAAGTAAGTGCCGTTTAGGCTGGTTTATCCCTCCGGATTTCTCTTTGATTGAAAAAGCTCTTTCTAATTTTTTGGAGGTAGCAAAAGATAAAGAAGAATTTATTTTTGTAGGGATGGGTGGTTCAATAAATGGGATTAAGGCGTTGATTAGTTTAGGAGAAGGAAAAAATTTTTATACCTTAGATAGCTTAGACCCTCAGGCGATAGAAGAAGTCCTTTCTCAAATTAAAAATCCTTCTAAAACTTTGGTTATTTCTATAAGTAAGTCCGCTACCACCTTAGAGACCCAGCTTATTTCCAGGAGCTTAAGAGATTTCTTTAATAATGAGGATAATTTTTTGTGGCTTTCTGACCCTTCTTCTTTTGAAAAATTAGACAAACTAAATTGGCAGAAAATAAGGCGTTTTCCTATTCAAGTAAATTCTGGTGAAGATATTGGAGGAAGGTTCAGTTGCCCCCACACATTAATATTTCTTATCCCCCTGTTCCTTATTTTTAGAAAAAACTTGGAGAAACTTAAAAGTTTCTGGACTAATTATACAGCTTATCGGAATTACCTTATAGATAAAGCCTGGCAGGAAGTAGAAAAAGTAAAGCTTAAAGATGAACTTAAGATTTTTTTAGAAATTAACCGAGGCAATTCTTTGGGACTTTCTAACTGGATAAGACAGCTTTTCCAGGAGAGTTTAGGCTCAAAAGATAGTTTTTGGGTTAAGACAATTGTAGAAAATTCTAAAGTCTTCCTTAAAGATTTTATTTCTTTAGATACTGAGCTTAATATAGAGGGAAAATTTGAATATTTAGCAGGCTTAATGTATTATCTTCAACTATTTATCGCTTTCCTTTCTTACTATAAGAAGATAAATTTTGTAAATCAGCCTTATGTAGAAGTTTATAAGAAAGAATTAAAGAAATTAAAAGAAAATTTTCCTCAGTCTTTATTATTAAAATTAGAGGAACATAA
>QNCG01000102.1 GCA_003644445.1 Candidatus Duberdicusella sinuisediminis
ATTATGGTTAACTTAAAAGAAATATTAGGAAAATTTCCTCTATTCTCTTCTTTAGATAGAAAAGCTATAGAAGAATTTTCTCAACTTGCTGTTCTTCAACAAGTTAAGAAAGATGAGATTATCTATCGGGAAAATGATCCTGCAGATAATTTTTATTTAGTTATTTCAGGAAGGATAAAAACTTACACTAAGTCTTCTCTAAAAGAGGGGAGAGCCTTAGAATATCTTTATCGAGGAACTTGTTTTGGGATAATCTCTCTCTTGACTGACGAACCCCATTCAGTTACCGCCCAGGCAGTCAATGATTCAGTATTAGTAGCGGTGGAGAAGGATAAATTTGATAAATTTTTAAAGAAATATCCCTCCCTGGCTTTAGAGCTTTCTAAAATTCTTTCCCGCCGGGTGAAAAAAAGAGAGGATAAAGGGAAAAATATATTTGAAAGTTCAATAATTGGGGTTTATTCTTTAAAAAGTAAGATTGGCAAGACTACCTATAGTTTAAGTTTAGCCCAAGCTTTAAATATAGAAGCGAAGAGAAAAACTATAGTAGTTGAAGTGAAAAAGAATTTTAAAAATTTCTATTTTCCCCAGAAAGGCAAACCTTTAAACATTCAGAAATTTAAGGAGGCTAATTTAGTTAAATTCTTAGATAATAGTTTGGGATTTGATTATTTGAAGTTAAATTATCAATTTGATACTCAGGGAGAAAGGAGATTAATCCCTGTATTTTTAACTTTTCTTACTCAAAGTTATAATTTTATAATTTTAGATTTACCTTCAGAGTTGGATTCTTTAGTAGCCCTTTGTCTTAACCAGGCAGATTTCCTTCATTTTCTAATCCTTGCTTCTTTAAAAATGTCAGATTTTGTGAAGGAGCTTAATTTTCTTTGTAGAGATTACAGGATAGCAATAGAAAAAATAAAAATTATTTTAAAAGAAGATAATATCCATCCCCAGATTAAATTTACTCAAGATTGCCCTGTATTTGCTACTTTACCAGTTTTTAAGAAGAATAAATTTTTAGAATTATTTAAAGAGTATCCTAAAAATCCTTATCTTAAGAGTATAAGGAGGATAGCCCGGGAAATTTCTTCTGTGCGAGTAGGTTTAGCTTTAGGAAGTGGAGCAGCCTACGGTTTAGCCCATATTGGAGTTTTTAAGGCTTTGGAAGAAAATAATGTAAATATAGATATAGTATCAGGTTCAAGTATGGGTTCAATTATAGCTGGGCTTTGGGGTTTAGGTATGGATTGGGTTCAAATGAGAGAGCTAGCTTTAAAATTTAAAGATTTTCCTATATTTTCTTTTTTGGATATAGGATTTTCCGGTAAGTCTTTTCTTAAGGGTCATTACCTTAAGAGAATTTTAAAAAAAATATTTGGCGATAAGAGATTTTATGATTTAAAGAGGCCGATTAGGATAGTTTGTTTTGACTTCAAAAAGAGGAAGCCTTATGTTTTATCCCGGGAGAATTTCTCTCTTTATCGGGCTATATTAGCCAGCTGTTCTATCCCGGGAATATTTGCGCCAGTAGAGAATAAAGAGGATTTACTTTTAGACGGAGGAGTTCTTAACCCTTTGCCTGTAGGCTGTTTAATAAAAGAAGGTATAAAAAAGATTATTTCAGTGAACGTGAGTCCTTCTGGAAAAGATATTGAAAAGATGTATAGAGAGCAGAAAATTAAAAAATTAAATATCTTTGATTTTATTTTTGGGAGTATTGAAGCTATGCAACAAGAGTTTATTCAGGAAGCTATTTCTTTATCAGATATAGTTATTCATCCTAAATTTGAAAATATGCTTTGGACTGATTTTAAAAATGTCGATTATTTTATAGCTAAAGGAGAAGAGGAGACTTTAAAGCATCTTAACGATATCTGTCAGTTGGAAGGGTCTTAAAGTTTAGTCTTCTAAGCTGAGAAGAGAATTGTATCCTCCAAAGTTATCAGTTTCTTTGTAAGGGTTAGAGTTATCGTGGGCCCAGGTATTATCTATTATAAATTTATAACGGTATTTACCTTTAGGAAGATAAACCTTTTTCTGCCAACGTCCATTTTTTCTTACTAAGGCGTACTCTTCTCTTCTTTGCCAGTTGTTAAAATCACCTACCAGATATATTTTTTGGGCAGAATGAGCTTCACAACTAAAATCTACTGCTCTTATTCTTTTTATTTTCTTTAAGAAGTCTTCTATTACTTTTTCTATATCTTGAGCTCCTCGGCAGAAAGGATTATGTTCAAAAATAGTCTTTCCTAAGTAAGAAGCTTCTTTTAGGTGGATATTATTTCTTACTGGAGGAGAAAGGAGGTTATCTATTATTTTTTCTATTTTTCTTAAGAATTCCTTATTGAAATTAGACCTCTTATCAAACATAGTTATAAGGTGAAAAAATAGAGGTAATTTCTCATAATAATCACCAAAGAGAGAGACAATCTTTTTAAGATTTTCTGAACCCTGTAAAGAGAAAATACTGCATTCCAAAGGGATAATTACGATATCTGCGCATTTAAGGGCATTAAGAGTCAAGAATCCTAAGTTAGGTGGAGTATCTACTATTATGTATTCAAAATTCAAGGGTTCTGTTTTTTCTATTAGTCTTTTGAGAAGTTCTAAAGCATAACTTTTTTCAGAAAGTTCGCTCTCTAAAGCTCCTAATTCTATTTTTGAAGAGACAAAAGAAAATTCCGGGTTTCGGGAGATAATATAGTCTTTAGGGTCAAATTCTATATTTTTAATGAGGTTATCAAAAATTTTAAGAACAGAGTTATTAGATTGGTCTTTGTAGCCTAAATATAAAGTAGCATGAGCTTGAGGGTCTAAATCTATAAGAAGTGTTTTTATTTTCCTTTTAGCTAAGCCGGCAGCGAAATTTACAGCTAAGGTAGTTTTTCCGCAGCCACCTTTTTGATTGGCAAAAGTTATTACCCTCATCTTTTAACCTCCTTTTGAGACCTCTTCTATTTTTATATTCTTTATTTTTCCCCCGGATAGAGGTTTTTTAAATTCTAACCTTAGTTGTGCTATTCGGTAAGGATTTAGACCTTTTTCTCCCAAGGAGAGATATTTGGAATTTATTTGTAAGACTTTTTCTTGATTAGTATCTATCAACAGAGGACTTTGAGAGTTAGAATAATAGAAGCTATCTTTTAAGATTAATCTTGTTTGTTGTAAAGGGTTTTCAAAATATATTTTTATTATCTTTTGGGAAAGGTCCAGGGGTTTTTTAAAGTTAATAATTAGGCCTCTTGACGAAACAGTTAATATTAG
>QNCG01000103.1 GCA_003644445.1 Candidatus Duberdicusella sinuisediminis
ACCCCAGACCGGTAAAGTTAAATATATTGTCGGAGTTTATATTAGAAATAATCCTCTCTACATCTTGGGCTTCATCAGGCCCAGCAAAAATAAAAATCTTCGCCCCCAATTCAGAAATTATTCTTTCAGTAAGTAAAGAAAATTTTCTCTCTGGCCAGCGTTTCCTGAAAGCCTGTTTATCTAAAGTCTTTCCTCCACAGGGAGCTATTCCAATAACTAAGTCTTCTCTAAAAACCTTACCTTTAAGAAAGTTATCTACTTTTTCCCTGCTTTCTTTAGAAGCATAAACTTCTAAATTATAAGGTTTGGGCTCAATCCCTAATAGCCTTAAAGCATCTAAATAGTAATCAGCAACGTGTTTACTTTCAAAACCTTCTATTTTTATCTTTCTGGTTAAAAAGCAGCCTCTTCTTTTATAATCTAAACCTACCCTTTTCCTTATTCCTGCCAAAAAAGAAAAAAAACCATATTGAGAATTCAGAGATAAATCTATAGTTACATTTATGTTCTCCTTTCTAATCTCGGAAATAAAACTGAACCCTTTTTTAACCCACTTTAATTTAGAAACTCTCTTTATTTCTTCAAACTCATCTCTTTCGTAAATAAATATCTTCTCTATTAAAGGGTTAAATCTTAAAACAGGGTAAGCCCTCTTATTACAAAGATAATAAATCCGGGAATCAGGAAAATATTCTTTTATATTCCTTATTAAGGGTGTGGAGAATAAAACATCCCCTATTCCAAAAGGGTTTATTATTAAAAAAGAAGGTCTCTTTTCAGTAGGCATCAAACCTTTGAATATCATCTTCGGCTAAATAAGAACCAATCTGGACTTCAATTATCTTCAAAATCTTATTGGTAGGATTGTGAACCCTGTGTTTACAGCCAGGCCTAACATAAATACTTTGATTTCTTTTTACTATAAACTTTTTCTTACCTAAAGTAATTTCTGCCCTTCCTTCTACTACATTCCAGTGTTCGCTTCTAAACTTATGTTTCTGAAGAGAGATGTATTTTTTAGGATAAACCCCAATTTCCTTTACTTTATAATTATCAGCCTTTTTCAATACTGTATAATAACCCCAAGGCCTGTAAACTGTAGGGCTTTCTTTCACTATATCTTTATTTTCTTTTTTTAGTATGTTTACTAAATCTTTCACCTCTGAAGCTCTCCCCTTCTTTAAAACCAACAAAGCATCCGGAGAATCTATCACTAAGCTATCTCTCACTCCTATTAAGGCGGCTAAGCGGTGAGGAGAAAACACCAGACAATTCTTAGAATTAATTAGATAAGCTTCGCCCACTGTATAGTTTTCTTTATTTCGGGAATAAAATTCCAAAAAACTCTCCCAGTTTCCCAAATCAGTCCACTCTCCTTCAAATTTGATGAACCCTAATCTTCTTGTCTTCTGAATTAAAGCATAATCAATTGAATCTTTAGGTAGTTTAGAGAATTCCTTTACGAATTTATTCCAGGCAAACTCATAAGGTTTATATATTTTATCAGCATATTTTTTAAGCTCTTCCAGAAAGACTCTTTTCTTAAAACAAAAAATACCCGAATTCCAGAAAGCACCTTTCTTAATCAATTTTTTAGCCAGAGACTTTTCAGGCTTTTCTATAAATTTTTTAACTTTATCACCTTCAGCTAAGATATAACCGTAACCAGGCTGAATTTTCAAAGGGTTTATACCAAAAACTATGATTAAATCCTCCCTGGCTAATTTTTCAGCTTTCTTTAAAGAAGAAATAAATTTTGAGAGAGGTTTTATGAAATGGTCAGAAGGAAATACATAAATTATGTCTTCATCAGAAATTTTATCTTCTAAACACTTTACTCCCAGAAGAATAGCTGGGGCAGTATTCTTAGAAACAGGCTCAATTATCAAATTCTCTTTTAATCTCTCCTTTTCTTTCTTGCTTAAAAAATCTGAATTTTCTATTTGGTTATAAACTGTAAACTTATAATCTAAAGAAGAAATTATATAGATAGAAGAAGGAGTAAAAAAAGGCCTGAGTCTTTTAAGAGTGAGTTTAAATAAAGAATGCCCCTCCTTAAATTCTACAAACTGTTTGGGATAATTTTCCCGGGATAAAGGCCAGAGCCTCTCGCCCTTACCTCCGGCTAAGATAAAAGCTATTTTTTTACTCATTATAATTACTCTTCCCCTTTATCTCTTGAGAAAACCAGCCTCCGGTATAAGCATCTAAACCTGCAGTAAGTTCTTCTAAATAAAGTTTCTTCTTAAGAAGCTCTTGTCCGTCTTGAGGAGGGTTTTTTATCAGCTCTAACTTTACTCTTCTCCTTTCAAAATAAATCCTTCTTAAATCGTCTAATAAGTCAAGTCGGGTTTGGGTATCTAAGCGGGCTCTACTATCTATATCATCTTCATAACTATTCCAGATTAAATCTCCTATATCCCAGGATAAACCCACGCTCCAATCTCGAGGCCCCACACTCCAGCGTTCATAACTTTGGGCAATCCCGTAACTTATGCTTTTATAATAATCTACATCGATATTGGGGAATAAAGCCCTTAACCTTACCCTCTTCTTCCAATCTTTTATAATATCCGGATGGAGATGATTATAGTTTAAGGCTTTCTCCTGAACCTCTAAATAACTGGGTTCATTCTCAAAATCTATATTATTGCCTAACTCTGAACTTTCTGATTGTCTTTTGTATAAACCTGAAGAAGTAGCTAAAAATAATACTCCCTTAACCCAGGCTAAATCTCTTACTTCAGAAGAAGCTCCTTTCAAAATATTATTAAGAATTCTGTCTTTAAGATTTAATTCGTATAAACCTTCTTCTGTAGCTAAATATAAAATATTTTTATTAGGAGCTTTGCTTATCTGTTTTATGTTTAAACTGTTTAATCCGGCAAAATTTAATCTTTGCCAGGTCTTTCCTCTATCCTTAGAAACAAACAATCCAGAAGTAGTTCCTAAATAAATGTTCTGAGTATCTCTATCTAAATAGATACACTGGGGTATATTCCTAAAACTCTCTTCTTCTCCCTCTTCTTTATAACTCCTGGCTACAAAAACTCTTTCTATACTCTTTAACTTTTCATCAGCTAAGTAAATGCCTTTAGAACTGGCTAAAATAACAAGGCCTAAACCGGGAAGAACTTCAATATCGTATACCTGGGTATCTTCACCTAAATTAGGTACTCTTCTAAACTTATAGAAGTTCTCTTCAGCTAAATATAATCCTTGACTTGTCCCTAAATAAAGAAGTTCTCT
>QNCG01000104.1 GCA_003644445.1 Candidatus Duberdicusella sinuisediminis
ATACATAATCAACTTATTTGCAACAACTTGCAGGGCAATATTAATTTATCCCTTTTCATCTTCCTTAGAAATCCGCAAGGAAAAAACCCAAAATCCCCCTTAAACTACTTTCCGGGATAAGCTTCCGGGCGCGCCTAATTCTTCTTTTAAGCTATTTTTCTCATACATTTTTATTAAATCCTTTTAAGGAAATTATATTCAGGATTCAAAAAATACTCTACGATATGGGATGCGCTAACCCCTATTTTTCTCCAATAGCCATTTCCATACAGGCATTATATTTATATGAATCCCATCAACTTTTTCGCTACCTTCTTCATCGTAGGTCAATATTAATCCATTCTTTTTATTTAATTCTTTGCAAGCGCTTATCAATCCATTTATTTCTCTTTTTCTATTTTCTTCTGTTAATTCAAACGTAACCTGACAAAGAGACAGTTTATCGTTTATATCTTTTATTACAAAGTCACACTCTCCTTCTTCTTCAAAATAAAATACTTCGCCTCTCTTCCTCAATTCCAAAAACACAATGTTTTCCAATATTCTCCCTAAATCAGCAGAAGTGACTCTCCTGCAGATTCCAGTATCTACAGGGTATATTTTTGCAGGATTTCTAAGCCTTTTATAAGAAGATTCGGCAAATTTTCTTACTTCAGAGATAAGCATACTTTCTAAGAAATAACGGTAGTATAAGAATAAACTGTCTTTTGAAAAAGGGATTCTCTCCTTATATTGTTTGTAAAAAGCTGTCAAGGAAAATTTAGAAGAAAAAGAAGAAAAGAGTTTGTCTTTTAAAGCATCCAAAAGGTGGATATTGGTAATATTAAACCTCTCTATTAAGTCTTTAAAAAACATTGCATCAAGATATTCCTTAATAATCCTTCTTTTCTCAAATTCTGATTTTAGAAATAAAACTTCAGGAAAACCTCCCCATCTCATATATTCAGAAAAATATTTTTTAATCAGCGATTTCTTTGGCCCGTAGATAAAACTCCTATCTTTTATCTCTATATTCTTTAAATATAAACTTTCTCTAAAAGAAAAAGGAGATATCTCTACAGCCCAGGAGCGGCCCCTTAAAGAAGTATGAATTTCCATAGGCATCATTTTTGAAGAAGAGCCGCTTACAAACACTTTTATTTTCTCCCTTTCTACAATCCTTCTACAAAATTTCTCCCAACCCTTAACATTGTGAACCTCATCAAACAGGAATATTAATTCTTTGCCTATAAGATGGGGCTTTAATTCTAAAAAAGCCTCTTTTAGCGCCTCAAAATCTTCTGCTTTAAAATCAATTAGCCTTTCGTCCTCAAAATCCACATACAAAGCCCGCTCTTTATACTTCTTAAATAAATCGAATAAAACGTAACTCTTGCCGCTCCTCCTTACTCCATAGAGTATTACTACTTTATTTAACTGCTCGGGGAAAGAAACCCCTTCCCTTTTTACAATTTCTTTAATTTGATTAATAATAAACTCTTCATTAGACACAATAACCTCTTTTAGAACCTGTTTTCTTATCATTATTTTGTCCTCCTTATAAGACTATAATATTTATTTTTTGTCCTTTTGTCAAGGTCAAAGATTAGTTCTTTCTCAGTCTATATACAGATAGAAAGAACTTACAGAAGCTTTCCCAGAAAGTAGCAGGAAATTTTCGCTAACTCTCTTTGCTATAAAAAGTAAACCCCTTAGAGAACTTCCTTCTTTTACCCCTGTTAGAAAGAATTTTTCTTACGAGGCCAGCAGTTTACAGCAACGCGGGCTTTCTCTAACGAGGTAAAAAACTATGGTAATAATAAAGAAGTTTCTCTTTTATTGCCTCCACATCTCTTATGGGGATTATAAAACCATTCTCTCCATTTTTTATTAGCTCTTTTGCTCCAGTGTTTTCGGTTACAATTACTGGTAACCCGTAGGCTAAAGCCTCGGGAATTGTCAAACCAAAACTATCCTGTAAGGCAGGATGAACTAATATAGAAGACTGCCCATAGGCTCTTCGGGAATCTCCTTGGCTAATCTTAATATTTTGAGATTCTCCTATTAATCTCTTCAGCCACATTTTTGCCTTTCTGGTAGCTACCCCTCCAAAAAGAAGTAGTTCTGAATCAGATAAGTTAAGTGGTTTAAATGCTTCAATTAAGTAATGTATCCCCTTCTCAGGAGTTAATCTCCCTACATAAAGAATTCTAAATATTTTATCTTTCTTTCTCCCTTTCCTCTTAAAATAATCCTTATCAATTTCGAAAGAAATTATTTTTAATCTTCTTTCATCAAAACCTCTTTCTAAAAAGCTTTGATAAGAGAACCTTGAAGAGACCATAATTAAATCAGCTAACTCATATTCTCTAAGAATTTTATTTCTGAGGCTTAAACCTAGCCACTCATAATTATATCTCAATATCTTAGCTTCTTCTTGGTGAATATCCCAAACTAAATCTATGTGAGGAGTATGGGTAAGAAGGATTTTCTTTATACCCAACTTCTCTGCTTTCTTAAATATATGTAAAGCCTGGCCTTGATTTGCGTATATAGAAAAAAAACCTCTATCTACATAGAAAGAAGCAAATCGGTCAAACAACTCTAATTCTAAAAAAATCATAGTCTTATAGCCCCACCTTAAGGGAGTATGAGTTAAAATTTTTTTTAAAGGATAAATATTTACTTTTTTAAAACCTGAGGCTCTAGGGAACTCTGAAAGAGAAATATCTCTGCAAATAAAATATAGATTCAACTCTTTACTAATCTGTTTGGCATAAAGGAAGCTTCCCCAAGTATAACCGTTTCTTCTTTTAGCAAAAGAACCGGAAAAGAAAAATTGAGCTCTATTCTCTATATTTCTTAGTCTCCTCCAGATAACTTTAGCAATCTCTAAAGAGACTCCCTTATCAATCTTGTAAAAAGTCTTCTCAAATACCTCTCTTCTCTGAGGCTCTAATTCTTGAGGATTCTTTAAAGAAACTTCTACCTCTAAAAGAAGGCTATCTAAGTCTTCTACCACTTTTCCAAATCTCCAGGCAGGATAAGCCTCTTTTGGCCTTCTTTTAGTATTAAAATAAATTATCGGTCTATTAAAATATAAAAACTCAAAAGCTGAACTGCTCACATCGGTAATATATAAGTCAGCCAAAGCCATATACTCTAAATTTATCTTTGGCCTATTCACTAATACTACATTAGGAAATTCTAAAGCTTTGTTTACTAATTTGAGATACTTCCTTGCTAAATCCGGATGAGGCA
>QNCG01000105.1 GCA_003644445.1 Candidatus Duberdicusella sinuisediminis
GGGCAGGTTCCCGAGTGGACAAAGGGGACAGACTGTAAATCTGTTGCGCGTGCGCTTCGGAGGTTCGAATCCTCCCCTGCCCAGGTTAATTAGAATATTTCATAACTAAAGATTGATTTATAAAAGAGATGGAGATAATTAAAAAAAGAAAATGGGTGAAGGGGACAGACTGTTCCACCAGAGGTGGATCCGCCTCAGGCGGAAAATCTGTTGCGCGTGCGCTTCGGAGGTTCTCCGAAGGATCCGCCTTTGGCGGAGAATCCTCCCCTGCCCACCAGTTTTAAATTGTTATACTGTCATATTGTTATATTGCTAAATTGGGAGTGTTTCTAACAATATGGCAATATAGCAGTATGGCAATTCAACAATATATTTTGCGGGCGTAGTTCAATGGTAGAACCCAGGCCTTCCAAGCCTGTCATGGCGGTTCGATTCCGCTCGCCCGCTTATAAATTAATTTCCAAGGTAATATGGAGTTAAAGCCGGTATACATTGAAGCTTTTGATGTAGACGATGCTTGGTTTCAAGCTTTAGATAAAATCTTAGATTATGGTTATGTCTATACTATCGAAAGAGGTAGTTATAAAGGCGAACGCAGATTAGAATTCGACTTTGTAACTATTAAAATCAGCAACCCTTCTCACCAAATAATCCCTATAATTCCTGAAGGCGTTGCAATTCCTGCACCTACAGATATGGAATATGTAAAAAACTATCTGGGGTATCTTTTAACCGGTGAAAAGACAGAAACTGAAGACTATACTTATGGAGAAAGATTAGTTTCTCCTAAGGTAAAAGTTTCAGAAAATAAACTTTATCGAGAAATCCCTTTAGAAGTAAATCAGATAGAGGAGGTAATAAGGATTTATAAAGAAGAAGGCTTTGGTACAAATCAGGCTATAATGGAGATTGGCATGCCTTCAGATATAAAATTAACTGACCCTCCTTGTCTGCGTCTTATTGACACCCGAGTCCGCTATGGAAAACTCCACTTTATTCTTTATTTCCGCTCCTGGGATTTATGGGGAGGATTTCCTTCTAATTTAGGAGGTTTACAATTAGTTAAGCAGTATATGGCTGAAGAAATAGGCGTAGAAGACGGAGAAATAATCGCTGTATCTAAAGGTTTACACCTTTATGAATATGCCTGGGAATGGGCAAAAATCAGAACTCGTAAAGAATCAATTAAAGCCTTAGAAGGTGAAAGAAAAACTTAAAAAAATATCTGTTTTAGGAGCAGGAAGCTGGGGGACTACTTTAGCTATTATTCTTTCTGAAAACCGGAATTTGAGGATAACCCTCTGGTCGGTCTTTGAAGAACAGGTGAAAAAAATCTTAATAACTCGAGAAAATAAAGATTTCTTACCTTCAGTTAAGATTCCTTTAAAAATAGAGGTTACTTCTAACTTAAAAATTGGCTTAGATTCAGAGCTTCTCATCTTAGCTATCCCTGTTCAATACTTAAGAAGTATTTTAAGGAAGATAAAAAAAGAAAGCCTCAATTTAAAAGAAAAGATATTCTTAACTACTGCTAAAGGTGTAGAAATAGATACTTTCAAAACTCCTACTCAAATAATAAAAGAAGAGTTAAAAGTTAAAAAGATAGCAGTTCTCTCCGGACCAACTATTGCTAAAGAAGTAATTAAGGGTTTGCCCACCGTAGCTACCGTAGCCTCTAAAGATGAAGAAATTTCTTTAGCTATTCAAAATATCTTTAAAAGCACCAATTTAAGAATTTACCGCAGTCAGGATATAAAAGGAGTGGAATTAGCCGGAGCTTTAAAAAATATAATTGCTATAGCCTGTGGAGTAGCTGACGGATTAGGCCTAGGAATTAATGCTAAAGCCTCTTTAGTAGTAAGAGGGATTGTAGAAATTGTAAGATTAGCTAAAAAATTAGGAGCTCAGCCAGAAACTTTTTGGGGAATAAGTGGGTTGGGAGATTTGGTTACTACTTGTTTTTCTTCCTATTCTCGAAACAGGTTTGTAGGCCAAGAGATAGGAAAGGGCAAAAAATTAAAAGATATTCTTAAAAAAATGAAAATGGTTGCTGAAGGAGTAACCACTGTAAAAGCTATTTATAAATTAAGTAAAAGATTGAAAATAGATATGCCCATAACTAAAGAGGTTTACCTTCTTCTTTATAAAGATAAAAATCCTTTCCAGGCAGTAAGAGATTTAACGAAAAGGCCTTTTAAATCTGAATAATATGCCTCCTGAACTTAAAAAGAACCAAGATTTTTTAATAATTTTCTTTCTTCTCTGGATAGGTTTAACCCTTTGGGGATTGCGCTATTATCCTTTAATAAAAGATTTTAATTTCTCTAAACTTTCTCCTTCACAGGTGAATATTATTTTTTTAATATCTGTAGCTTCTATTTTTAGCCTGATAATGAGTGGGGTTTATCTTTACCGGCTATCTCTATGGTTAAATCTGTCAAATTTCTATAGAATTATTATAACCTTTGTTTTTATCGTTACGTGTTTGGTGCTTGGTTTTTTTTCTGCAATTATTGTAATATTAGTTCTCTATGGAGTGAAAAAAAATTATAATAAGGGAGGAGAATGAGAAAATACATACTAATATTTCTGATGGGAGTTTATTTAGCAGGTTTTATTTATTTTCTTTTAAAACTCAAAACCCCTTTTAAAGATACCTTTATTCGTTTTTTAGATAAAGATATTATCTATTTAAATGATGGGAGAGTAATAGAAGGTTGGCTCTGGGATGAAGAGAATAGAGAGGTGGCTGCTGGTAAAGATATAAGAGGGGGGCTTTTTGTTGTTTCTGCCTCCGAATACAGAGAAGTTAGGAAAAACGTTTTTTTAGCCAAATTAAAGACGATAAGATAATTTAATATGAGGAAAGTATCTAAAGAAGATTTAACAAAAAAGAGGCTTAGCTTAAGAGTTCCTACAAAGATACCAGCTAAACTCTTTTTAGAAGACTCTCCCCATAAAAATATTTATATTTCTGATTTAAGTATTGGGGGGGTATCTTTCTTTATTAAAGAAGAAGATTTTTCTCTTGATGTTTTTGAATTAGAATTTAAACTTGCTATCTTCTTAAAAGCAATGAGGATAAAGGTGGCAGTTAAAAATAAAACAAAGACTCCTCAAGGTTTAAGAATAGGTTGTGCTTTTTTGCATCCTAAAGAGAGTGAGAAGAATTTAATAAGTGACTA
>QNCG01000106.1 GCA_003644445.1 Candidatus Duberdicusella sinuisediminis
GCAGCAAGGTGAATTACAACATCGTATCCGTTCATCTCTTTATTAAGAATCTTTGCATCCAGAATATCTCCTACCACCAAAACTAAATTTAAAGGACGGTTTGAATTTTTATAAACAGTCTTATTTTTTGATTTCCTCTCTGATTTACAACCTAATTTCTTAGCTATTTTGTCAATGTGTTCCTTTTTCCCTGCCGAGAGATTATCGTATATCTTTATATCACTAAAACCTCTCTTTATAAGATACTCTGTTAAATTTGCTCCTACAAAACCTGTCCCACCGGTAATGAAAACTCTCTCTTTTTTCATAAATATATCATCTCTTTAAAGACATAAAATAGCTGAAAAATATGACTCCATAAAATTTTTCTATTTCTCTTAGAGGAATTAGTGGTGATAGGGATCTGAGTAATTCTTGCTCCTAATTTAAGCGCCTCCAAAACTAATATTCCACAAACACACAAGCCTTCTAATTTTAACCTCAAAGCTAAATCCCTTCTTAAAGCCCGAAAGCCTGTTCCTGAATCATAAAATATACCTGTTTTCAATTTTACTAAATAATCTATAAGTCTTTCTGAGGGTCTAATAAAAACAGTTTCTCTTTTCCCTAATACTAAATTGGCTTTATTTTCTAAGATAGGTTTAATTAATTTGGGAATATCTTCAGGATTATGTTCTCCATCAGCATCTAAATTAACAATAATCTCACCAGAGGCAAAAGTAAATCCTCTTTTTAGAGAGCGTAATTGTCCTAAATTTTTGTTATTCTTGATTACTTTCGTAGCTAAATTCCTAGCTATCAAAGAAGTTCTATCTGAACTAGCATCATCTACAACAATTATCTCATCTACAAATTTTTTTGTTCTCTCTAAGATATCAGCGATTGTCTCTTCTTCGTTGTAAGCTGGAATAACCGCACTTATCACTTTCCTCTATTTTATTTATATACTTATACCTGCCTCTTTAATCATTTCCAGAAGTTGCTGTTTGGAACGGGCACCAGTTTCTCTTTTTACTACTTTACCTTCTTTAAACAGAATAAATGTGGGGACCCCTCCAATGTTAAATTCAGAGGCTATTTTAGGATTTTGGTCAACATTGAGTTTCCCTATTTTTATTTTACCTTTAAGTTCATTTGCTAATTCTTCAATTACTGGTTCTGTCATCTTACAAGGCACACACCAAGAAGCCCAAAAATCTACCAGGACTGGAATCTTACTTTCTAAAACCTCTTCTTTAAAATTAGCGCTGGTAAATCTTATATCTTTCTTCATCCTCTTTAACCTCTTCTTTTAAGTCCAGAAGTTCCAGTCTCTTTACTTCTCTCTTTACCCCTGACCACCAGGTCTTAGGAATTATTAAATGCTTTTTCTCCTCTATTCTTTCTCTTATCTGAGGTTTACTAAGAAGTTCAAACATTCTATAGATTTCCTTAGCTATGTTCACCTTAGGGGTAAATCCATAATTTTTGGGAAGTTTTTCGTAAAGCGCCTCAAAAGGATGCTCATCTGCTTCTACCCGGGGGTTTTCTACTCTCTGCACTTGAACATCTAAGTCAAAATACTTTCTTCCAATCTGAGCTACCAGGTAAGCTAACTGCCTTAGGCTATACACACCTGAAATTTGATTTACCACTGCGTATTGCCCCGGTTCAGGAGGGCAAGCTATAAGACGGGTCATACATTCCATAGCATCTCTCAAAGCAATAAAGCCCCGAATTTGATTTCCCCTCCCGTAGAGGGTTAAGGGGATGCCTACAATTGCTTGAGCTACAAAACGGTTGATTATCGTACCAAACCATTCGTCTATATCTAGACGAGTTCGCAAACGGGGGTCTGCTGAGACCTGGTCAGTATGAACTCCAAAAATTACTCCTTGCATAATATCATAGGATCTCAACCACCAGTATTTACAAGCCTCATACACATTAAAAGTATCCTGAACCTTACTTACATGATAAAAAGATACAGGGTCTCGAGGCGTCAACTCTCCACCTAAACTCCACTCTCTCCCATCCCAATGTAAAACTGCATCAGCAGGAAACATACCCTCAAATATAGGCCTTCCAGTCAAAGGAGTCCCATACTCACCCATCGTTCCTAGCTTAAGAAGGCTTGTCTCTGGCACTACATCTCGCATAATAAACAGCAACCCTAAAGTTCCCAATACATTATTCTTTTGTACCTCAATAGCGTGGTCAACATCAATCATACTAAAAGGTGCTGAAGGACACTCTGCATAATGGACTATTGCTTCAGGCTTTACTTCATCGATAAATTCTTTAAGGCGCTCCTTTTCATTTAATATATCTATTTCTCGAAAATCTATCTCTATACCTAAGACTTCTTTAGCTGAATGAAGCCTCTCGGTCATGGAAGAGATAGGAATAACTGTATGAGAACCTCTTTCTTTTACCCACTTTCTCCGGTTATAATTATCTACCCCGCTCACCCTACAGCCTAAACTTCCCAACCACAAAGCCAGAGTCCAGCCTAAATACCCATCAATCCCTAGTATCATCACCCGCATATCTTTCAACAAATACCCGTAAGGAGTCTTTTGCCATTGAGGGCAATCTTCAAAGGTAATACTCATTGGGTCAAAGAGACCTAATTCCGGCCTCCTTTTACACTCAGCCATAATATAGACTTCTGAAGTCTCATCCTTCTTTTTACCAAACTCTGTAGTAGACTGCCCACAGGCTCTAAAATCAACTTTTCCTTTTAAGTCTATAGCTGGACAATTCCAACATGTACAATTTGAATTATGCATTTCTACTCCTTTCTTTTACCAATTCCTTCTCTAATTAATTTAAACTCTTCCCCTCAGAAAAATCTGTTTTTTTGGCCTCTCTCTGCCAAAACTCTTGGAAAAAAGCTACAAACACCCCCAGAAAGCTCCCTAATATTATAGAGACAGCAATTACTAACTTTTTCTTAGGTTTTAAAGGTTCTGGCTTAGAAGGCAGATTAAAAATTTGAGGCTCTTTAAAAGAAAGCAATCTCTCTCTCAAACGATAGATACTTTCCTCCAGCCGAAAGGAAATATTCTCATAGTTAGATAAAATATTTTCTAAAAGTAAAGAATTAGTTGCTGGCTCTTGAGAGGAAATATTCTGAATTAAAC
>QNCG01000107.1 GCA_003644445.1 Candidatus Duberdicusella sinuisediminis
CTTTTTTTCTTTATTCTTAAATCTCTCTGCCCAAGGAAAGATTAAGGTCTATGATTTAGGAAGAGTAAAAGAAGGAGAAATAGTTAACGAAGAGATTCCTTTAGAGAGAAAACCTCAATCTATAATTTCTGGTTGTGAGTGTTTAAAGGTCAGTTTTAAAGAAGGTAAATCAGTGCTTCAGGTTAATTTAGATACTTCAGGATATAAAGGAGAGAGCGAAGTCTTTCTTTATTTAACATTTGAAGATTTTTCAGTCATAAAGATAATTTTTTCTTTTAAGACTATATAAATAAGCTAGTGGTAAATTTTCTATTTTTGTGGTAATATTTTAATAAAGAGGAGGAGAAATAAATGGCTAAGAATTCTTTAGAAGTTGAACTTACCTTTCCCGGAAGTCTTAAAGAGAGCCCTATCTTTTATTATATAGTTAAGAATTTTGAAGTTATCCCCAACATATTAGAAGCTTCCTTTTCTACTGATATGGGATGGGCTATTGTCAAATTTGAAGGAGAAGAAACTGAACTTTCTCGTCTTTTTGCATACCTCCGCTCTCAAGGCGTAGAGATAAGTAATAGATAAAACTTCCTTTATGAGTTTTCTTAAGAATATTGGTATTGTCTTAGTCTCTCCCCAAATTCCCGAAAATATCGGCTTAACTGCCCGAGTTATGAAGAATATGAACTTTTCTCATCTTTATTTAGTTTCTCCTCCTAAGTTAGATAAAGCCTATCAGGTAGCTAAGAGAGCTAAAGATATCTTAGATAAGGCAAAGAGTTTTTCTTCTCTTCCTCCTGCTTTATCTGAATTCAATTTTATTTTAGCTACAACTCGCCGGCAGAGAAAAGATGCCCTCCTTTATAATCTTAAAGAGCTAATTCCGGTGGTCATTTCTTTAGCCAAGAAGAATTTAAAAGTAGGAGTTCTCTTTGGAAGGGAAGATTTTGGTTTATCCAAGGAAGATTTAAAGTCTGCTGATGTTTTGTTGAGAATCCCTTCTAATCCCAATTTCCCTTCTTTAAACCTTGCTTTTTCAGTAGGTATTTTTTGTTATGAATTTTTTTGTTCTTCTCAGATGATTTTTCAGGTTCCTATTTTAGATTACGCTTCCAAGAAGGAGATTTTTACTTTCTATAACTATTTAGAAAATATTTTAGAAAAGATTGGTTATCAGAGTAAAGATGTCCCTTACTCTAAAAGGGCTATTTCTTCTTTAAAGAGAATATTTACCAGAACTTATCTTACTCAGAGAGAAGTAGAACTGTTGAAAGCTATTATCTTAAAGATAGAAGAAAAATTAAGCAGATGAAATTTTGTCTTATTTGTAAAAGATTAATTCCTAAAGGTCAAGATTCTTGTCCTTTTTGTAGAGGAGATATAAGCTCTTCGAAAGATAAAAGAAGAGGTTTTGTTCGAGTTCCGTTAAAAGAAATAATAAGTTTTCAGAGCTTCTCTTTAGACCCTCAGGGAGAAAACCTTTCCCTTAAAGGCACTTCTCAGGACATAAGTATTTCCGGAATTTACTTTGAAATAGTTCCCAGTTCAATTAGTAGCTTGCCTTACTTAAAAGTTAGTAATATAATCTGGATGGAGTTTACCCTTCCCGGGTGTAAAAAACCCTTGAAACTTCAGGGAGAAATAAGAAGGGTTCAGAGAAAAGGTTTAGATAAAGTAGGTTTAGGGGTTATGTTTATAAATTTAGATAGAAAAAGTTATAAGATTTTAGATAGTTTTATCTTAACTTATCTTAGAGATAAGGAAGAAATTTAGATTCTTTATGGGTGAGGAGATTATCCTAATAGGAGATAAAGTTTTAATTGAGCCTGATTCTGAGGAAGTCCAGACTGAAGCAGGATTATATCTTCCTCAGGGGATTAAAGAGAAAGAGAAAGTCTGGTCAGGTAAAGTGGTTAAAGTGGGTCCTGGTTATCCGGTTTTTGACCCTTCTTCTTTGGAAGAAGAATCCTGGCTTAATCAAAAAGAGAAACCTAAGTATTTTCCTCTTCAAGCAAAGCCTGAGGATAGATGTGTCTTTTTGAAAGACCAGGCTGTAGAAGTTAAAATTAAGAAGAAAAGATGTTTGATAGTGCCCCATTCGGCAATCCTTCTCCTGATAAGAGAAAGTTCTTTAGAGCTCTAAGATGATAGATTTCCTAATACTTCTTTTTCTTATAGCTCTTTCCTTCTTCTTTTCTGGTTCAGAGACAGCTTTCTTTTCTTTAAATAAAGTAAGGTTAGAAAAATTCAAGAAGAGGAATCGGAAAGCTCTGGGAGTAGAGAGTTTAAAGTCTGAGCCTGATTTTCTTTTGTCTACAATCTTAATGGGGAATATGATAGTGAATATTGCTTTATCTTCTTTAATTGCTAAACTCTTCATAAAAATATCTCCCTCTTGGGGTGGGGTAATTTCTGTATTTTCTGCAGCAGTTATTATTCTTATACTGGGAGAGATTCTTCCCAAGGGGATAGCTATTAATACTCCCGAGAAATTTTCTTTAACTACTCTTTTCCCCTTGAAAATTTTCTATATTCTTTTTCGGCCGTTTTGCTGGATTTTTATTTCTTTTTCTAAACTTTTCTTAAGGTGGATTCCTCAAGAAGTAGAAAAAGCTCAGCTTTTAGATGAAGAAGAACTTAAAACTGCTTTAGAGTTGGGTAGATTAGCCGGGATAATAGCTAAAGAAGAAAAAGATATGATTCATTTGGTATTAGAATTTGCTGAAAAGGAAGCTGGCCAAATTTTAACTCCTCGTACAGAAGTTAAAGCTTTAGATATAGATACACCTCCCGAGGAGGTAGAGGATTTTCTTAAAGAAGTTAAACATTCTTATTTGCCAGTTTATAAAGGAAGTATTGATAATATTGTGGGTGTATTGAGAACTAAAGATTATTTCTTAGGAAAAGAAAAGGATATCCGTTCTTTGATAAGGGAAGCTTTCTTCGTTCCTGAGTCTAAAAAAATAGATGACCTTTTGAGAGAACTTATTAAACGAGAAGAAAAGATGGCTTTAGTGATTGATGAATATGGGGGTTTTTCGGGAGTAGTTACTTTAGAAGATATTCAGGAAGAAATCTTTGGAGA
>QNCG01000108.1 GCA_003644445.1 Candidatus Duberdicusella sinuisediminis
AAGTTATAAAGTTTAGAGATAAAAATTAACTTTAATGTTTTATCCTGCAATCTCTTTAAAAAATAAAAGGAGAATACTCTTTCCGGGCCTAAAATTATCTCTCTTGCTTCTTCCTGGAGTTTAAACAAAAATTTAAAAGGAATAAAGTCTAAAAGATGATATTTTTCTTCTCTTACTAAAGAATTCCCCAGGGTGAAAAATTGGTAATGTAAAGGCATCTTTATCTTAAGAACTTTATCCTGGTTAAATAATTTGTTTAAATCTTCTTCAGGAATAAACCCCAAAAACTTTGCTGAGAAATCTCTCTTTAAATAACTTGCTCTTAAAAGAAATACTATGTTAAAAAAATCCAATCTTATCTTAAAAAGATTAAGCAAAAAAGGGTATTCTTTTAATAAAGGCTCATTAACTCTCGTGTAAATAAAAAATTTTTTAAATTCTTCAAAAAGTTCAGGCTGAACCCACTCTTTGGTCAAACTATCTAAGGTATCTTGCTCCTTATTTAGAAAATTCTCTATCCCTTCTATACTCTGATAAGAAGAGCTTAAACTTTGAAAGAAATTTCCCTTAACCTCAGAAAGGACTCCTTCTAAACTGTAAGAAAGAAATTCAAAAAATCTCTTAGGAGAAATTATTTTTCTCTCTAAATAAGATACTACCCCTAAACAATAGGCATAATCAAATCTCTTCATTTAAAATTCTGTCTAATTCTTTTTGGGCTTTCTTTCTTACCAACTCTAAAAATTCCTCTAATTCTAACTGAACTTGTTCTTCTCCTGCAGAAGAAACTATCTTTTTTTTGGGAATGAGGTTTTTATTTTCTGAAAGATATTTTCTCAATCTATCTAAGGCTTCTTCTTTCAAACTTTCTCTCTCCTGAAGAATTAATTTTTTCTTTTCTAACTTAGCTTTGAACAAAGCCTCTTCTACTTCTCTCAATATTTTACTTTTTTCTTTCTCCTTAAAATTGGCAAAATAATTCTTGGCTTGCTCTCTAAGTCTAGAGAGGATTTCATCCTTCTTGGTTTCTGCTTCTTTTAAGATAATCTCCCTTTCTTTGAGTTTTTCCTGGGAAACCTTTTCTAAGAACTTATTTAAGTCCTGGTTCATAACTTTATCCCCTGAAGAAGGAGAAGAGAAGTAAGTAAACCTAAAACCGCATAAAATTCTACAAATACAGCCATAACCATTGGTTTTACAAAATCTTTAGGTTGTTTGGCCACCATATATACCCCTGAAGTACAGACTTTCCCCTGATGAATTGCTGAAATAAGCCCTAAAATTCCCACCGGCAGACAGGAAAAAAATATGCTTAAACCCTGAGAGAAAGAAATTGAAGGAATTTTTCCAGCGAGCATACCTAACTTCAAAATAAGAATTATCCCGATTAAAAATCCGTAAATCCCTTGAGTCCCTGGCAAAGCAGAAAGTATAAGCAAAGGCGCAAATTTTTCAGGATCTTCACTCATTACTCCGTTAGAAGCTGAACCAGCTAAACCTATTCCAACTGAAGACCCAATACCCGCTAAAATTACCCCTATTGCTCCACCAGTAATTGCTAAAACTAAACCCCACTCCATCTTTCACCTCCTCAAATTAATCCTCAATTCGGGCATACTTTGTCTGGTAAGAAAAGGGCTCAAAAAACATTCCTCCCAACTCAAAAAACTTAGAGAAAAACTCTACGAACTGAAGCCGGGCTGAGTGAATAAGCCCACTTAATAAATTTATAAAGATATTAAAACTGTGGCCAATTATTAAAACTCCTATGCCTAAAAATATCCCTAATATAGGTATTTTAAACACCAGCTGAGCTAAAATATTAACCACCATAGCAATCACTCCAGTAGCTAAGCCTAAAGCTACTAACCGGGAATAAGAGAGAATGTCGGAAAAATACTTACTTACTCCGTAAAGTTCATATAAACCCTGAGCAAGCCTTACTAAAATATTCTTGTGCCCAGAAGAAAAACCCACAATCCCCATTGCTGAAATTATCCCTAAATATTTTAGAAAATCTATCCGGTATTTAAAATAAAGGGGTAAAACTAATAGAAGATTAATCCAGAAAAGTTGAACTAAAAACCCCAGAAACTTTCTCCTCTTAAATTCTAAATAAGCCTTAATCCCCATACCTACTAAAACCTGGATAAACCCCAGAAAGAAACAAAACAGGAGAAACTTAAAAGTATCCTTTAGAGGGTCAATAACCTGAAATACCCTTAAAGGCAACCCAAAAACTCCTCCTAAAAGAAGGCCCACTACAAAAGTAGAAATTCCTAAATAAGATATTAACTGTAAAAATGATTTGATTAATCCTACAGGTTTTAATTTCTTTAAAAAAAGCCAAGAAATCCCAGCTAAGACCAAACCGTAGCCAGCATCAGAGATACAGATACCGGTAAACATAAAGAGAAAGGGTGATAAAAATAAGGTTGGGTCCAAAGAAAAAGGATGTGGGGCTCCATACATATTTACTACTATCTCAAAAGGCTTAATCAAAGGAGGATTTTCTAATTTAACTGGAGGAAGTTCTCCTTTTCGAGGTTCTCTTATAGTAAAGAATACTTCTCTAAATTCTTTCAAAATGCTTTTTAACTTTTCTCTGTCCTTACTGAGAACCCAACCTTCAACAAAAAAAGTTTTCTCGGTAGTCAATAAAGAAGTTTTCTTTTCTTCTCTTAAAAAGGAGTTAAGAGTATATTCATAGAAAAAGATAAGCTTATTTTTAAAGAGAGTTAAGTTTTTGACTTCTTTTAGTTTTTTTTCTTCTTCTCTATTTAAAGATTCTATTTCTTTTAAGAGACTAACTTTTATTTGATAAGGAGTTTTATCCGGATAGTTAGTTAATATAGAGGGTAAAGAAACTAAATTAAGTTTATTTTCCTTGAAAAAAGAAAGGAAAATACCTTTATCCCTATTAAAAAAGAAAATAAAGAGGAGCTTTTTCTTTTTAGTAAATAAAGGAGCTAGAAAATAAGGCTTATCTTTTAAAGAACCTTTTTC
>QNCG01000109.1 GCA_003644445.1 Candidatus Duberdicusella sinuisediminis
AGCCGTCTTAGTAGGAGATTCAGTCTTAAATTTTGTCTTGGTAAGCATCTTAGGAGTTAGAGGGCCTCTCTCTCTTTGGAGAATCTTCTCCATCTCTGAAAGCTCTTCTTTAAGCCGGGCTAAAGCTTTAACGTTAGTTCTATAAACTCCAATATGTTGAGTCCTGCTTAAAGATTCATCAGTTTGGCTTTTTACAATCTCATCCAAAAGGGAAAACCCTCTTTGAGCAATGTCCTTCATCTTATCAAAATATTCTGTGCCTTCAAATATCTTAAGAAGTTCTTTAATCTTGGCTCTTACCTCATCCAAAGACTTCTGAGGAATAATCCAAATATCTTTGACTTCTACCTCAAAGACCCGGGTTTGAGCAGGTTCAAGATATAAATCATCTTTATAGATATAAAACAAGGACTTATTGAGGTCGTATTCTAATTCTAAACCTCCTAAATCTACAATATCTTCTCTCTTAACTTCCTGGGGTAAATAAACTTTTATAGGAACTCTCTGGGTCCTTACCTTAGAAGGGTTCACGGCCACAATCCTAAACCTAATATTGGCTGATTCCGAAAGAAAAGAAAAGAGAGAAAAAAGAGAAAACAAGAAAAAAATCTTAAAAAGTCTTCTCACTCTCTACCCTCCTCCCAAATTATTATATATCCTTTGTCTTTTTTTTACCAACCTTTTTCTTACTCTTTTCTCTCATTAATCAGTAAGAATAGTGGAAACAACCGGGGCATCTACCCCTCCAAACTTTGCTTCAAACAAAGCCTGAAGTAATCTTACAATAGCCTCAATAGCCTCAGTCTTATTTCTTATTGCCTTACAGTAGGTGATTCAGCTAATTTCTCTTCTAACAATTCACTAAAATCAAAACCCTCCTTAGAAGCAAGCTCATTTAACTTCTCACTCATATCATTAATAGCCTTTATAACTTTTGCTGAAGGACCTTCCCGGGCAATTATCTCCGGTAGCTTCTCTACGGACTCCTGGAGGTTCTTCAAAGTTAAAGCAATGCTTGTACCATCATCAGCCCCTAAAGCAAGCTCCACAGCCTTTATAGCTTCTAAGGCATCTTTGGCTGCCCGTTCTGCCTCAGGAGCTGAAGCAGCTAAACCAGCCACAGTAGTAATAGACATCTCCTCGACCATACCTGAACCCATTATCCGAGCTGAAGAACGCTCCTCAGTAACTAAGTAAGTATAAGCCTTACCTACTGGAAACCTCTCATCAGCAGTAAACTTAAAGGTGTAAACTCCAGGATTAGTGGTAGACTCCTCCATTACCTCATCCTGAAGAATTACCTCATCATCCCATCTATAGATACTAACCTTGGGTTCTAAGTCGGGAAGACCCTGAACAGTTAAAGTTACTGTATCTCCAGCTAAGACTGGATCAGGAGCAAGAGTGGCTTTCCATCCCGACAACTCCACCATACCTGAACCCGAAACCAACCCGCCGGTCAAAGATTCAGTAACTACATAAGTATAAGCCTGCCCAGCAGTAAATTTCTTATCTACAACAAAACTGTAAGTAAACACACCTTCAGCAGTCTTTATTAGGGGCTGATTAACAATCAAAGGCTTATTGTCCCAACTGTAGAGATTAAGAATAGGTTGGGTAGGCTGAGGGTCTTCCTCAGGGGTCTCAGGGTCATCATACTCTAAGGGACCTTGCACAGTAATAGTAACAGTAGAGTTAACCTTTGCCGGGTCAGGAGCAACCGTTGCTGACCAAGAAAACTTCTTAGCGGTTTTATAAAGTTCTTTACCAGCAGCAACTGCCTGCTCAGCACCTAACTGTAAATCAGAAATTGCCTCTTGAGTAGTCTGTTCAAATTCCTGTAAAGACTGCTCAATCATACCCACCATACCACCTTCAGCAATAACTTCTTCGGGAGTTTTCTCTTCACCCACCATAATCTCAGTTATAGTATCAGTCTGCTGTTGAAGAGTCTGCTGAAGTTCAGTGTTAACTTCAGATATTGGTTTATCTAAGACTGCATTTACAGTATCCTGAACATCCTGGAGTTTTGTCTCTTCAGTAATAGTAAAAGAATCCGGGGTCTTAAAGTGAGCTCCCGAAGCATTGGTAATATCGGTAATTATAGAGTAGACTTTACCTGCTACTAAAGTAGTAGGTGACCACTCAGAATGAAAGAACCCTGCTGAATCAGGAGAAGTATCGGTAAGCTGCTGAACTAAGCTCCCGTCTGTAGGGTCATAGATATAAACATCAGCCTGAACACCACCAGTTACTACAAAACCGTCTCTCTCTAGCCAGCTAGTTACTGAGAGTTTATCGGCGGTAGGGTCATAAGCAAAATCTGAATAGGCTCTCCAGATATGAATCGCGGTTGTCTCCATAAAGATTACCTCATTTTCTGTCCCGGCTAAAGGGTCATCTTTATCCAATAAGAAACTTACTTGTTTATCACCATATCCGGTCTTCATCCAGGTAAAAGTCCAGAATCCATAAGGAAGCTCTACCGTTACTGGTGAACCTAAGGGTTGACCAGGAACTTGAGGGTCTTCAGAAGTCTGCCAAACATCTCCTTTATCCGAAGCAGCATCTACGCTAAGCTGGGATAGATGTTCGTTAGTTAAGAGATCCCTAATCTCGAAAGTGACAGAGTAATAATCAATAGTAAAGTAATCATCTGATACATCGTTAACGGTAACATCCCGAACATCAGAAACTCTTACCTTTACGGTAGTAGAACGATCGTCAGGGATAGCCCAGGTATAGGAATTAGGAGAAACTGTATTATCGTAAGAGGAAACAATAGTATGAATATCATCACTAAAGTCATCTTTTGAGTACTCAATATTTACTAAAGGAATTGAACCTTGTGTAGTTTCCCAACTAATATCGTGCTCTTCTCTGGTAAC
>QNCG01000110.1 GCA_003644445.1 Candidatus Duberdicusella sinuisediminis
AAATTATTCAATGTTTTTTTAAGAAATCTGTTAGTTAAAAAGATATCAGCCCAGACTTGAGGTGGTGAGCCACTAATTCGGGTAAGTTCTTTAAAAGAAGCAGGAATAAATTTAGAGAAGGAAGGAGGAAGAGAGGCGGTAAGGGAAAAACTTAAAAGATGAGGTAAGCCCGAAGTATAAGCAAGAATTCTATCGTGAATATCTTCTTTTAAAATAACAGTTTTACAGCCTAAATCTCCCCAGAATTTTTTCACTATTTTGAAAGGTTTATTTTTCTTTATAGGAGTAATAATACACAGAGAGTTTTCAAACAAGGAATCTACAGAATTTATAGCTCCTTTTTTTTCTGAACCACAGAGAGGGTGAGAACCTGCAAAGTTTTCTTTTATATATTTTCTGGCTGATTTGAGAATAACTTCTTTGGTGCTGCCTACATCAGTGACTACACAATTTTTGGAAATGTAAGAAGGTAATATTTTTATACATTGGAGAATAGAAGAGACAGGAGTAGCCAAAATTATAAAATCAGAAGATTTAAAGGCTTGACAATAATTCGTAGTTACCTCATCAAAAATATTTAATTTCTTAACTTCTTTCTCCCGGCGTTTATTTCTAACTACCCCCCATACTAACTGGGCCATTTTCTTCTTTTTGATAGCTTTAGCTAAACACCCCCCCATAAAGCCAGTTCCTACAATAACTACTTTTCTGAATTTCTTGACCATAACTTTAGATTTCTCTATTTACACTTTGAGCTACTTTTTTAAGTTCTTCCATAAGTTCAGAAAATTTCTCTGGGAGTAACTGCTGAGGTCCGTCGGAGAGAGCTTCTTCAGGTTTAGGATGAACTTCTATTAAAAGCCCATCTGCTCCACAGGCAACAGCTGCTCTAGACAAAGGGGCCACTAAATTCCACTTGCCCGTAGCATGGGAAGGATCCACAATAACAGGAAGGTGAGAAAGCTGTTTAATTACGGGAATAGCACTCAGGTCTAAAGTGTTGCGGGTGGCTTCCTCAAATGTTCTTATACCTCTTTCGCAAAGAACAACATTAAAATTTCCTCCTGAAAGAATGTATTCTGCGCTCATTAAAAGTTCTTTTATAGTAGCACTCAGACCTCTTTTTAATAACACTGGTTTCTTGGTTTGACCTATTTCTTTAAGAAGGTTAAAGTTTTGCATATTTCGGGCTCCAATCTGTAAGATATCTGTATATTGAGAGACTAATTCTACATCCCGGGTATCCATAACTTCAGTAATTGTTGGTAAACCCACTTCTTCAGAAACCTCTTTAAGGATTTTTAAACCTTCTTTACCTAACCCCTGGAAGCTGTAAGGAGAAGTTCGGGGTTTAAAAGCTCCTCCTCTAAGGATTTTTCCTCCTGCTGATTTTATCTGTTTAGCTACCAGAAGAAGTTGTTCTTTAGATTCAATAGAACACGGCCCAGCAATCACTATTACTTCCTTAGTTCCAATTTTTACTTCTTTGGTAATTTCTATAACTGTATCCTGAGGTTTAAAATCCCGGGAGACCAACTTATAGGGAGCTAAAACTGGCATTACTTTTTCTACTCCCGGGAATATTTCTAAAGGTTGAACTCTTAAAATATCTTCGGGGCCGATAACTCCAATTATAGTTCTTTCTACCCCTTTGGAAATCATAGTCTTCAGCCCTAATTTCTCTACCCTCTTGATAATATAATCTATTTGTTCAGGGGTAGCATCGGGTCTTAGGACAATAATCATTTTTTAGCCTCCTTGTTAAGAAAACTTTTTAATACTTTTATAAACTCTCTGTTTTCTGAATGTTTTCCTACAGTAACTCTCACAAAATTTTTATATCCCCAGGGGGTCATCTCTCTTATAATAATTCCTCTTTTTAGACAATAGTTAAATAATTTCTGAGATGAAAAAGACTTTAAGTTAATTAAGAGAAAATTAGTGGCGCTCTCTACATAGGAAATTCCTAATTTTTTAAGTTCCTGATAAAAATATAGCTTCTCTCTCTGGATATAGGAAACAGTATTTTTCAAATATTTTTTTTCTTTAAGAGATAATTCTGCTGAAAGAAGGGCTAAACTATTTACATTAAAAGGTTCTCTAACTTTTTCTAAAGCTTGGATAAGTTCTCTTTTGGTAAACCCACAACCTATTCTTAAACCAGCTAAACCATAGGCTTTGGAGAATGTTCGAGTAAATATTATGTTGTAACCCTGTTTTAGAAAATCTATACTTTGAGGAAAATCCTGAGGGGCAAATTCAAAATAAGCTTCATCCAGAAAAACTATTACATTTTTAGGTATATTTTTTAAAAAACTATAAATTTCCTGGTGGGTTAAGTAAGTTCCGTTGGGATTGTCGGGGTTGGCTATAAATATAAGTTTTGTCTTTTTAGTTATTTTTCTTTTTATATCTTCTAAATCATAACGAAAGTTTTTTAAATTACTCCTTACTACCTTGAGATTGTTTACCTTTGCCTGAATTTCATAAATGAGAAAGGTAGGATATCCTACAATCACTTCCTGGTAAGGCTCTACCCAGGCTTTTAATGCTAAAACCACTATTTCATCAGAGCCATTTCCTAAAATTATATTTTCCGGTTTTAGTTTAAATTTTTTAGAAAGAGCCTTTTTTAGATAATATCCTGAAGAATCAGGATAACGATTTAAATCTTTAGAAGCTCGGTATATAGCCTTTCTTATTGGTAAAGGTGGAGAAAAAGGGCTTTCGTTAGAAGCAAGTTTTATTACCCTTTTTAGGCCAAATTCTCTCTTTAACTCTTGAATAGGTTTTCCTGGTTTGTAAGTTATAATATTTTTTAAA
>QNCG01000111.1 GCA_003644445.1 Candidatus Duberdicusella sinuisediminis
TAATAATTCCTTCTTTAGATGCTGCTTCTTTTAACTTATTCAAAAAGATAAATAACCCTCATCCCCAGATAAAATTATCTAAAGTAATTGAAGGGCTTATTAATTTAAGAAGAGAATTTAAAGGGAAAATCTACCTGGAAATAATGTTAATAAAGGGATTAAATGATGGTTTAAAAGAAATAGAGAAGCTTAAAAAGATAATAGAAAAAATAAACCCCGACAAAGTCCATTTAAATCTTCCTATTCGACCTACTCCTGAAAAAGTGAATCTGCCTTCTCAGAATAAATTAGAAAAAATCAAAAAGATAATTGGAGATAAAGCCTTTTTAGTGACTCCTTCTTTAAAAGCTAAACAATATAAAGATTCTCTAAAGATAAAAGAAAAGATATTAGAATTCTTAAAGAGAAGGCCAGCTAATTTAGAAGAATTAAGTATTTGCTTAGGAGAAAACTCTTCTTTAATTAGTAAGCACTTAAGTATGCTTTTAAAAGAAAAAAGAATAAGAAAAAGATTTCATAAAGGAAAACTAAATTTCCTCATCAATGATTAAAGAAAGAATAACAAAAATCTTAGAAGAATTACCTCCTTCAGTAACTTTAGAAGTAGCTACTAAATCCCGAACTATTTCCGAAATTAAAGAAGCTATTTCTGCCGGAGTAAAGGTAATCGGTGAAAACTATGTTCAGGAGGCTGAGGAAAAGATTAAAGTTATTGGTAAAAAAGTAAGCTGGCATCTTATAGGATATCTCCAAAAAAACAAAGCTAAAAAAGCAGTAAAGTTGTTTGATATGATAGAAAGCCTCCATTCTCTAGAGTTAGCCAGACTTTTAAACAGAGAATGCGAAAAGATAGGAAAGGTGATGCCAGTCTTGATTGAGGTAAATATTGCCCGAGAACCTCAAAAAAGTGGAGTATACCCTGAAGAAGTAGAAAACTTAGTCAAAGATATTGGAGAACTGAAAAATATAAAACTTCAAGGTCTGATGACTATGGGTCCTTTTTTGGAAAACCCCGAAGAGTTAAGACCTTATTTTAAAAAGATGAGAGAAATTTTTATCTCTCTTAAAAGTAAGTTTAAGAATGCAGAATGGAAATACCTCTCTATGGGGATGAGCTCTTCTTACAAAATAGCTATTGAAGAAGGAGCAAATCTCATAAGGATAGGGACTCTTATATTTGGAAAAAGATGAGAACCTATATAGAATGTATCCCTTGTTTCTTTAAACAAGCTCAAAGTGCTGCCCAGTTAGTAAAGGCTTCTTTAAAAACTCAAAAAAGGATTCTGGATAGATTAGCCCTTAAAATACCTAAATTCTCTCTTAAAACTCCGCCTCCTTATATGGGAAGAATAATCTATAATATTGTAAAAGAAGAAACCCACAAAAAAGACCCTTTCTTAAAGATAAAAGAAAAATCTAATAATATAGCCCTTAAACTTTATCCTTACTTAAAAAAAAGAGTGAAAAAAGCAAAAAATAAACTCTTAATTGCTACTGAATTAGCCTGTATAGGCAATATCGTTGATTTAGGGGTTAAAAACTCCCACATAATAGAAAAAGAAGTAGAAAGTTTTTTAAAGGGAAATTTCAACCTTAATAAAAAATATAATAAAGCCTTATTTGACTTTCAGGATTTTAAGAAAAAACTCCTAAAAGCTGAAACAATTCTTTATCTGGCTGATAATTCTGGCGAAGTAGTTTTTGACCGAATATTAATTGAGGAGATTTTAGACCAGTTTAAAAATAAGAAAATATTCTATGCAGTTAAAGAAAAACCAATAATAAATGATGCATTAATTAAAGATGCTTTATTTTGCGGGGTAGACAAAGTAGCTAAAGTAATTTCCAGTGGTTGTGATTCTCCAGGAATAATCTTAGAATATGCCGGCAAAAGGTTTTTATCTGTTTATCACAACTCAGATTTAATTATTAGCAAAGGCCAAGGCAATTTTGAAGCTCTCTGGGGAAAAAACAAAAAAATCTTTTTTTTATTTCGGGCAAAGTGTGAAGTAGTAGCCAGGCATCTTAACTGTAAACTGGGTGATATAATTTTAACCAGAAAGAAATGAAAAAGATAATTTCTGCAGGAAGAGGTGGAACAGGGAAAACTTCTTTTATTGCCGGGTTAAGTTTTGTGTTAAGAGACAAATCCCCTCTGTTAATTATTGATGCTGACCCCGATGAAAGCCTTTCTCATTTTTTAGGAGCTGAAAATTTTAAAACCATCTCCGAAGTTCTTTTTGACATCAAAGAGAAAAAAGTAAGAGAAGAAGTAGAAAAACTTACCTTACCGGAAAAAATTAATTATCTTATTCAGCAGGAAGCTATTTACGAAGGAGATTTTTTTGATTTTATCTCTTTAGGTGTAAAGTGGAGTGAGGGTTGTTATTGCCAGCCTAATAATATTTTAAAGGGAATAATAAAGCGCCTGGAGAAAAATTATAATTTAGTATTAATAGACTCACCAGCAGGCTTAGAACATATAAACAGAAGAATTACCACTGACTTAGATTATTTATTTATCTTAGTAGACCCCTCCCAAAAGTCTTTAGAAAGTATAGGGAGGTTCAAAAAACTCTTACAAGAATTAAAGATTAAATTTAAAGAAATATTTATTGTAGCTAATTTTCGTTATCCTGAAGATAAGCTTTATCTTATTGAAAAAGAGACCGGTTTAGCCTGTATTATAAAACTTCCTTATGATAAAGAAGTAGAAGAACTGGCTCTTAAAGGAGAACCTTTTTATAAATTATCTAAAAATTCTTTATTTTTGA
>QNCG01000112.1 GCA_003644445.1 Candidatus Duberdicusella sinuisediminis
CATTTAAGTAATCTTCGGGGTTTCTTAAAAATCTCCCATACTTTTCTATCCAATAGAAAAGTTCAGTATTGGGAAAAGGAATAATATTATAAAAGTAAGAGACTCCGCCGTTTTGATAAGCTATTTTGAAAGAATCCTCTAAATCTGCCCACTCTTCCTGAGGTGAACCTACCAGAAAAAATAAGTCTACCTCATATCCCAAAGAACAGGCATCTTGGATAACTCTTTTTATTATTTCTATTTTCTCCTGCTTCTTAAGAGCTTTTAATACTTTATCATTACCAGCCTCAACTCCCAAAGCAATTCTATAAAAGCCTGCGTTTCTCATAGTTTCCAACAAGGGTTTATCTACCCTGTCTGCCCTTATGCCGTTATCACAGCTTAATCTTAAATCTTTAAATCCGGCTTTTTTTATAAGCTCACAAATTTTATAGACCCTTTCTTTAAGGAGGGTAAAATTATCATCGGCAAAGCTAAAGATTCTATACCCTCTCTCATACCAATAAGTCAATTCTTGAAGAATATTCTCAGGGCTTCGGGCTCTAAAAACTTCTCCTATTGAAGATTTTACTGGGCAATATATACAGTTAAAAGGGCAACCTCTTGAAGAGACAATAGGCAAAGCATTTATCCTTTTATTAAAGGACTTATCTAATTCAAACTTCTCATACTTAGGAAAAGGGATGCTATCCAAATCCTTAATAAAGGGCCTATCTCCATTATAGACCACTCTATTACCATCTCTATATATGAGCCCTTTTATTGAATTAAGAGGCTCTCCTTTACATAACTCTATTATAGTTTCCTCTCCCTCTAAAACTACTCCGAAATCTATATAAGGACATTCCTCCAAAACTTTCTCCCGAAATAAAGATATGTGTGGGCCACCGGTAACTATTTTTACTTCAGGAAAATCTCCCTTTATTTTTGCTATTAGATTGTAAGTATCTTTATACCGATAAGTCATCATAGATACTCCTATTAAATCAGGATTAAACTCAGCTATCTTCTTCTTAAGAATTTTATAAGGGTAACCTAAACTCATATCTAAAACATCATACTCAAAACCAGCTGTTTTCAAAGCCTCAGTAATATAACCTAAGCCTGCAGAGAAAACTACCTTCACCCGTGCCCCTTTATAAAATGGGTTAATCAAGAATATCCGTGTATATCTCATCTTCCTACTAAGTTTCCAAGTAAAGCAATCTCTTTTTCTGTTCTCTCTTCCCAAGTATCAAGGATTTCTTCTGCTCTCTTACGGGCATTTTTACCCAATTTTTCTCTTAACTCCTCATTATCTAAAAGTTCTTCTAAAACTTCAGGAATAGCCTCAAATTCATCAGGCGAAACTAATACCGCCTCTTTCCCATCTTTTAAAATCTCTTTAATAGCTTCTGTCTTAGTGGCAAGAATACATCTTCCTGTTGCCATCGCTTCCCACATAGTATTAGTGCAGTTATGGTATTTAGCTAACAAGACAAAAATATCTGAGGCATAAAGTATCTTTTTTATGGTCTTTCTATCCACAATCCCCAGAAAAAACACTTTTTCTGAAAGGTTATTTTTCTTAATTAATTCTTTAAGTTCTTCCTCCATTGGCCCACTTCCACAAATAAGGCAAACCCAGTCTTTTCTCTTTTTAGCTAGGTGAACTAAAGAATAGATAAGTTTATCTACTCCATAATCAGGAATGAGTCGGCAGGTTGAAGTGATTATTTTAAAAGAAGAATTAATCTTTAAGAGTCTACAGACCCCCTCTTTTGCTTGAGGCTCTTCTTTGAAAAAGTCCCCATCTATCCCATTTCTCCAGTATTTTATCTTAGCTTCAGGAACCAGCATTCTTCTAGCAAGTAGATTCCCAAAGTTACCGTCATTAGTTATGATGAAATAATCTGCAGGAATCTTAAAAGTAAGATAATCTCTAAATTCTTTAAGGCGAAAAAAGAAATTATTATATATCCAATATAACTGCCTTGTTCCATACACTCTTATTAAAAGTCTGGTTTTAAAAATTTTACTCACTAAATAACTTATAAAGGCAGAAGTCAAAGAATGAGCATAAATAATATCAGGCTTAATTTTTTTTGCTAACTTAATTGAACAAAAAAAGCCAAAAACTTGAAAAAATAACCAGTTTAAGTTTCTTAAAAGGCTCTCTTTAATTCTATTCTGGATATAAATGTTTTTTCTAAAATTAAAAGGAAAATCAAAACGGTAAATATACACTCCCTCAACACAAGAATAATTTGGCTCTCTCTCCTTCTTAGGACATAAGAAATGGACTTCAAAGCCTTTTTTAGCAAACTCTCTTTGGGGATAGAAAATTGAAGGAATCCCCTTACCTTCCCCCCAGAGCCAAACAGGCATATTAGAGATATTTAGAATTTTCATTTAGAAAAGCTAACTTGAAACAAAAAAGTTCAAACAAAAATGTTTTGAGCCTCTCCCCAATATAACATCTAATTTTTTCCCTTCTTGAGAATAGTGTCTCAAACAATTTTATCAAATTAGAGGTAATATACAGGGGCAAAAAGAACCTTAGTGCTGCCTCTCTGAAGACTCCCCCAATAATCTCTTGTCAGGACTAACGCCCTCTCAGGATTAAAATGGTCTATAAAGCTGGCTAAGCTTTTAGAAATCTTAGTCGAGAGAAGAGGAGAAAACTTAACTTCTAAAGGAAATACCATCCCTTCTATATGTAAAATAAAGTCTACCTCTGCTCCGACTTTTGTCCGCCAGAAATTGATTTTATCTACTCCTCTTAATAA
>QNCG01000113.1 GCA_003644445.1 Candidatus Duberdicusella sinuisediminis
ACTCTAAATAAGGCTGATAAGACTTAGGCTCTATATAGACTTTCTCGGGAGCAAAAGGCTGGTAAGGTTGAGTTTGCTTATCTAATTTATAGCCAAAGTCTCTTTCGTAACCAGTGGTAAGTTTATCCCCTTCTATAATATGAGGCGTAACCATTACTAATAATTCTGAACGCTCACTCCTCTTACTAGTAGAACTGAATAATCCTCCCAGAATAGGAATTCTACTAAAAAAGGGCACTTCTTCAGCTTCTTTGGTTTCCTCCTCCTCTTTTAACCCACCAATTATTATAGTAGAGCCACTCTTTACTATCACCGTAGTTTCAGTGGTTGAGGTATTTACTATAGGGATTTTATTTCCTTGAGCAGTAGTAAGATAAGAAGAAATACTGCTAATTTCAGGCTTAAGATTTAGGGTAACGAATCCTTCTTCATTAATAATAGGGGTAATAAATAATTGAATACCTATATCGATAAAGGTAACTTCTTCAGCTATGGTGGTGGTACTGGCTGTCTGAGTAGTAGTATTAGTAAGATAAGCCTGTCTTTCTCCAATGTGGAGCCTTGCTCTATGGTTGTTAATGATAGCCACTTTAGGAGTAGCTACAATCTTAACCTCTCCCAAAGTGCGTAAGTACTTAATTATTGTATCAAAATCGTGCTTTCCTACAACTCCAATATGCATTTCTTCTGTGCCGGTAGATTTCTTCCCAGAGGCATAACCTGATTCATCAGTAATCGTTCCTGAAAAAGGATAAGAGCCTACATAGTTTGAATCTATCCCTAAACCACTCTTTAAATCCTGCAAGACCTCCAACCTTGACCGCCAATCATCGCCTTTAGCTTGAACTGCGGAAAAGGGGTAACTCCCCACATACATTAAACCGTATCTTTTCCCAGCGTTAAAAAGACCTTCCCATTCTACCCCTTTACTCAAAGAATTAGAAAGGTTTATCTTAATAATTCTCACCTCTACCAAGACTTGCTTGGTCTTCTGGTCTAAACCCTTGATTATCTTTTCTATCTCCCCTAATCTCTCAGGAAGAGTCTGAACAATTACCTGGTTAGTCCTTTCATCAGCCTTTATTGAACCTAGTTTTTTTAAATCCAGCTGATTTTTGAGTTGGTCAGCTATATCCTTGGCCTGGGCATACTTTAAATCAAATATTTTTATCACTGTATTTTTACTTTCTAAAGATTCTACTGCTGATTTTATTTCTCTTACTTTTTCCGGAGTATCTATCACCAAAACTGTTCCTGACTCCGGATTAAGAAGGACTTTACCAATATCGCTCTTTAAAGTATCACATAATTCGTAGACTTGCTCAGGAACAGCATATTTGAGTCTGAATATCTTAACTATTCTCCGGTCTGAGAAATCTTTACCATACAATTTCTTATACTCGTCTTCGGTCATAACATTAAAAATATCCCCCTTTCTCTCGTAAGCTAAACCATTAGAACGGAGCATAATGTCAAAGATATCCTTTATCGGAGCATTCTCAATCATCAAGGTAACTCTTCCTTTGACTTGATTAGTAGGAATAATATTTAAACCAGCCTTAGTAGCTAAAAATTTCAAAGCTTCCACTACATCCATATCTTTAAAATCTAAAGATATCCTTTGATTAAGCCTTTCTTCAAGAGAATCTTGAGCATACCCTCTAACTAAAAAGAGACTTAGCCCTAAAATAGCTAATCCTAGGCTCATTAACTTAATTATTCTTCTACTCATATTGGTTCTACTGTTCATTTATTAGTTCTGTCGCTCATTAGTACAGAAGCACAACTAAGCAAAACTCTACTCTCCCTCAATAGCTTCCTGAAGAAGTAAGTACTTTCTGGCTCTATCTGAATCTTCATCTTCAGGAGCAAGTTTTAAGTATTTTTTAAAATGGGCTATAGCCTTATCTCTATCTAAGATATATTCTGAATATATCACTCCTAAATTATAGTGAGTATCCGAATCGTTAGGATTTATCTTTAAAACTTCTTCAAACTCCTTTATAGCCTTCTCGTAGTCTTCTTTTTGGGCATAAAAAACTCCTAAATTATAATGGAGAAGGGCTTTCTCTTTGAGTATCTCTTTGTTCAGCCTGTTTAATTCTGCAAGTTTGCGAGGAATAGTCTTAGTTTTAGCTCGAAGCTCTCTGTTTTCTCTAAGAAGCTTAGAATAATCCTCTTCAATCTTTTCCCAGCGTTTAAGTTGAGCATCTAATACCTTTAAAGTCTTATCGTATTGGGTTTTGTAATAACCCCTCTCTTTTTCCTTAGCCCTAAGGTCAGCTATTAGTTTTCTAATCTGAGAGTTTAGTTCCTTATTCTCTTCAAGAAAACTTTTGAGTTTTTTGGCTAATTCTTCCTTATCTTTCTTAAGAGAGATATTCTCTCTTTCTAACTGAGAATTCTTCTTTTTAAACTCTAAAACTTCCTTGTTAAGAAACTTATACTCTCTGCTTAACTGCTGATAATCCCTTTTAAAATCAGAAAATCTCTTTTCTAAATTAAAATACTTCTCATCAAACTTATCTACCCTCTCTTGATAGGTTTTAAGCTCCTCTTCCAATGCCTCTTTTTCTTTAGCTAAGGACTCTTTAGTTTTGGTTAATTCTTCTTTTTCTTTGGATAAAGACTGGTTAGCTTTAGCTAATTCCTCCTTCTCTTTAGCTAAAGATTCATTGATTTTGGCTAGTTCTTCCTTTTCCTTGGCTAAGGATTCATTA
>QNCG01000114.1 GCA_003644445.1 Candidatus Duberdicusella sinuisediminis
ATTCAGCAGTAATTGAGTATACCAAAAATTTTGATAAAGTAAAATTAACTTCTAAGGCTCTGAAAATTACTGAAGAGGAAATAAATTCTTCTTTCAGCAGCTTAGATTCTTCATTGATACTTTCTTTAAAAACTGCTATAGACAATGTTTTTAAATTTTACCGCCAGCAGCTTCCCAAAAAATTTAAGTTAAAAACTGAAGAAGGGAAAAAATTGAGGAAATCTTTTTGCCTTTAGAAAAGGTAGGAATCTATATCCCTGCAGGTCAATCTCCCTTAGTTTCTTCTGTCTATATGTCGGCTATTCCGGCTATTGTGGCCGGAGTAAAACAAATAATCTTAGTTTCTCCTCCAACCTTTAATGGCTCTATTAATCCTTATATTTTAGCTACGGCTTCTCTGCTTAAGATAAAAGATATTTATAAAGTAGGAGGAGCCCAGGCAATTTCAGCTTTAGCTTTTGGCACCGACACTATTCCTAAGGTAGATAAGATAGTAGGCCCGGGAAACGAGTATGTAACTGAAGCCAAGAGACAGGTTTTTGGAATAGTAGATATTGATATGTTGGCTGGCCCTACTGAATTAGTAGTTGTGGCTGGAAGAAAAGCCAATCCTGAATATATAGTTAAAGATTTACAGGCTCAAACTGAACACCGATCAGGCATAGGAATAGTGATTACTTTGAGTAAGAGCCTATCTAAGCAACTGAGGAAAGTTAATCTGCCTTCAACTTACTTAATAGAAGCTAAGAATTTAGAAGAAGCAGTAAATTTAGTAAACAAGATTTCTCCCGAACATCTGGAAATTATGCTTAAAGACTGGCGAAGTTTTCTTAAGAAATTAAGAAATGCCCCTGCTGTATTTTTAGGAGATTATTCACCAGTAGCTTTAGGAGATTATTTGGCTGGACCCAGCCACGTCCTTCCCACTGGAGGGAGTGCTCGCTTTTTTTCAGGGTTGTCAGTATACGATTTCTTAAAAAGAACTCACCTTGTTTATTATTCTAAGAAAGCTCTCCTAAAGGATAGCCAAGCTCTGGAAAAAATAGCCAGCTTAGAAAAAATGGAAAAACATATAGAAAGTGTAAAAGTAAGACTGAAATAACTTTAAGAAAGGAAGGAAAAATGAGAAAAGTAAAGATAAGAAGAAAGACCAAAGAAACAGAAGTAAAAGTAGAGTTAAATATAGATGGAGAGGGTAAATATAAGATTTCTACAGGCATCCCCTTCTTAGACCATATGTTGTCTTTATTAGCTAAGCACGGCTTATTTGACTTAAATCTAAAAGCAAAAGGAGATTTAGAAATAGACCCTCATCATACTAATGAAGATATAGGCATAACTTTAGGCCAAGCGTTTAATCTTGCTTTAAAAAATAAGAATAACTTAAAAAGGTTTGGCTGGGGGTTTGTGGTATTAGATGAAGCAGAAGTAAGAGTGGTTTTAGATTTAAGTGGAAGACCCTATTTAGAGGTAAGGCCTAAAAATATTAAAGGTTATTTAGAAAATTACAATTTTAGATATTTTAAAGAGTTTTTAAGAGCTTTTGTAAATAATAGTTTAATTACCTTACATCTAGACATTCTTAAAGGAGAAGACTTCCATCATATTTTGGAATGCTCTTTTAAAGCTTTAGGCTTGGCTTTAGATCAGGCTACTTCTTTAGATAAAAGAAAGAAAGGGCTTCCTACAACTAAAGGAAGGATATGAGGATTATTCCAGCTATAGATTTAATGGAAGCTAAGGTGGTAAGACTCACTCAAGGCAAACCTAAATTTAAAAAAGAATATTCTGACTCTCCCTTAGAAGTAGCTAAAATCTGGAAATCTCAGGGAGTCAACGACTTACATATAATAGATTTAGATAAAGCTTTAGGCAAAGGAAATAACTTAAGAGTTATTTCTGAGATCGCTAAAAAGGTAAAGATTGATATCGAAGTAGGAGGAGGAATAAGAACTTCTGCTTACATTAAAAAACTCTTAGATTTAGGAGTAAAAAGAGTAATCTTAGGAACAAAAGCTTATACTGATTCTAAATTTTTTAAAAAGGCAATTAAAGACTTTAAAGATTACTTAGTAGTAAGTATTGATTTAAAAGGTAAAAATCTTGCTTATCGGGGTTGGCAAAAGACTTTGAATTTAGATTGGGAAGAGTTAATCAAGAGGCTTTCTGATTCAGGCATTAATTGGTTGATATACACCGATGTTTTGAGAGATGGTACTTTAAAAGGTTTAAATTTTTCTCTCATAAAAAAAATTAAAAAAGTATTTGCTGGAAATTTAATAGTTTCCGGTGGAGTAGGAAGCTTAGAAGATTTAAAAAAAGTTAAAAGTTTAGATGTTTGGGGAGTTATTGTGGGGAAAGCTCTTTATGAAGGGAAATTTTCTCTTAAGCAAGCCTTAAGAGTCTAAGTAAAATTAAGTAAAATAAGGAGAAACTATGAATAAAACAAAGACCAAAAGACTTCCTAAATTAAAATATGATTCAGTAGGGTTAATTCCAGCAATAATTCAAGACTGGAAGACAAAAAAAGTACTTATGCTGGCTTATATGAATAAAGAGTCTTTAAAAATAACTTTAAAAGAAGGAAGAACTTGTTTTTATTCTCGTTCTCGGAAGGTCCTCTGGAGAAAGGGCGAAACTTCCGGGAATATTCAAAAGGTTAAGAAAATTTACTATGATTGTGATAAAGA
>QNCG01000115.1 GCA_003644445.1 Candidatus Duberdicusella sinuisediminis
ACTAAGGGCTCATTTATAGTAATCCAGTATTTTACTAAACCTGAAAGCTCTCTACTAATTTTTTCTACATATCTTGCAAAATAATCTGAAGAGTAAGGATTTACCCAACAACCTTTTTGATAAAACCACAATGGATTAGTAAAGTGATGAAGAGTAACTATAGGTTGTATATCCTTCTCCAACAAGGAATAAATAACCTGGCGGTAATGCTCTATTTCTTTTTTATTAAATTCTTTCTCATGGGGTTGGATTCTGCTCCATTCTAAGGAAAATCGGTGAGAATTATGGCCTAAAAATTTAGCTAATTGAAAATCTTCTTCAAATCTCTGATAGGAATCAGCTGCTCTTCCACAAGAAAAAGCAACTTTCCCTTCAACTTCCCAAAGAAACCAATCGTTATTATTGTTGTTGCCTTCAACCTGATAGGAAGAAGTGCTCGCACCCCAGAAAAAACCGGGAGGAAAAGAAAAAGAGGGCATTTATTTAGAAAAAATCTTATTAAACTCCTCAATCCCTGCTAAGGCTATTATATCGTCTTCTTTACCTTTAGTCCCGCTAATTCCTATTGCTCCTACTAAACTATCCTCGTAAATTAAGGGTGCACCGCCCGAAACTCCCAAAACCATGGTCTTATCAGCTATGTTCCAGACCCGAAACTCTCCTTTATTAGTAGCCTGTCTGAATTCAAAAGAAGAAAGAGCTTTAGCCTTCGCCCATTCTAAAGAAATAATACTTTGATTATCCATAAGATAAGCTAACTTTAAATTGCCAGCTTCATCAAGAATTACTATCCCTACAGAAGCTCCTAATTCCTCAGCCTTTCTCTGGCAGGCTAAGGCTATCCTTTTGGCCAGTTCTAAACTCAAAGACTTCTTCCTAAAAACCAATTCTTTGCTTTTCTCTTGAGCGGCCAGATTAAAAACTAAAAAGAAAATTAAAATAGTAAAAATAGAAGTCTTAAACCTCATCACTGCTCCTTTCTTTGGTCTTAGGAAGAATTAAAAATTTTCTTGGCTTTTCTCCTTTTAAATTCCTTTAAAAAATCTTCAAAATCTAAAAGGATAAATCCTCTTTCAGAAAATCTTTCTATTTCTGCGAATACTATCTTTTTCCTAAAACCCACATATTTAAAATTAGCCCCACAATTAGGACAAACTTTACTTTCTTTAGAAATACCAATCTTATGACAGGAAAAACATTCAGCATTAAGAACACCTATTACTAATAAACTTTTAGCTACCTCTTCTAAGTCTATTTTGACCCAGGTTCTTATCCAGTTTTTCATTTATATTTATAGAATTTCTTGATAGTCTTTACTGCCTCTTGAGGAGAGTCTACTATCTTGAAAAGTTTAAGGTCAGACTCTTCTAAACATCCTTTCTTAACAGAAGTATCTTTTAGCCAAGTAATTAAACCTTTCCAATAACTACTTCCAAAAAGGATTATAGGAAACTTAGGAATTCTCTCAGTCTGCACTAAAGCCAAAGCTTCAAAGAACTCATCTAAAGTACCAAATCCTCCAGGAAACACTATAAAAGCTTTAGAATACTTAGCAAACATTACTTTCCTTATAAAAAAATACTTGAATTCCAAGATATAACTGGCATAAGGGTTAGGAATCTGCTGTTCAGGGATAAGAATATTCAAACCTATTGATTCAGCGCCTGAATCTCTTGCTCCTCTATTAGCTGCCTCCATTATCCCCGGGCCTGCGCCGGTAAGAATAGAAAAACCAGCCTTCCCTAACAAAAAGGCAGTTTTGTAAGCAAGTTTATAATGAGAATTCGTGGGCTTGGCTCTTTTTGAACCAAAGATAGAAACTCCTTTTTTAACATGATTTAACCCCTCGTAGCCCTCTACGAACTCACTCATTATTCTAAATACTCTCCAGGTATCTTTCTCTATATTTTCTAATTCAAAAGTAAAAGACTTTCTCATTTTTCTTTTATTTTATAGACCTTATCCTTCCTTCTTACCCTCTCCTTAACCAAAACCCCTACTAGTTTGCCTTTCTCAGCCCTCTTTACTGGCTTATTGTTTATCTGAAGAGAAGAAACCTTTTGAATAAAATCTGAAGTATGTCCTTTTATATGGATTGTATCTCCTAAGGATAAACTCTTTTTAAGTTTTATTACCCCCGCTGAAACTCTAGGAAAAAAGTGAGTAATTTTTCCAATTAACTCTTCTTTAGGCTTCTTTTTAGCCTTAGAAACTGAAGCTCTTTTTTTAGCTATGCTAAGAGATTTAGTTGAAGTTTTTTTCTTAAGTTTAGTCTGATTTTTTTTAGATTTAAATAAAAAGCTAAATATCACTAAATTACCATCCTTTCAGCTATCAAAGTTATTAAAGGAAAGTGGGGCTTTAACCCCATAAGAGAAGAAAATATACCTATAACCATAAATACTAGATAAGTAATAGTGCCTAAAACACTGAAAATAGCCCCAATTAAAGGAATAACTATACTAAAAATTAAACAGACAATCCATCCTATAAAAAGGACTAAAGCTTGTTTGGCATGATATTTGGCAAAGGAATTATCTTTCTTATAAATCAAAATAAAAATACAGAGAAAAAATAAATAAGATAAAGCAGCATACCCTGCACCTTGTCTTACCTCTTCATTAACTTTTTCTACCATA
>QNCG01000116.1 GCA_003644445.1 Candidatus Duberdicusella sinuisediminis
CAAGTATACGATATTGAAATTCTTCCTGATTTAGACATTGTTATTTTAGCCAGTTCTAAAGGCATTTACTTAGCTGATAAAAAGTTAGAGAGGATAGAAAGAGTTTTTGTAGCCAGGAGTTATAGAGAAGAGGGAGAAGAAGAGAATTTCAGGAACATACCCCAGTGTATTTATTTAGATAGAGATACTCAGAATATTTATTTAGGAATTACTTCTGGATTGTTTGTTTCTAAGAATAGAGGAAAGACCTGGCAAAGATTAAATCTTGGCGGGCTAAATAGTCTGGATATAAGAGAGGTAAACAAAGCTCCTAATAAAAATATTTTATATTTAGCCACAGAAGAAGGTTTATACGAATTAAATCTTAAAGATAGAACTCTTAATAATATTTTAGGAGGCGCTTCTTCTGAAGTAAGAGATTTAGCCTGGGTTAAGGGAGTATTATTTTTAGCTACTTCTTCAGGTTTATACAAGAGGCAATTGGAAAGTTCAGAGTCAGCTGATAATATAGAAAAATATTTTAAGGATGAACCCACTTATTTAAAGGTCCAGGAGAAAGCCTTAAACTATAATCATCTTCATCCGGATATTATAAAGAATTGGAAGAAGAGGGTAAGGTTAAGGGCCTTATTTCCTACCTTAAGTTTAGATTATGATAAAACAATCAGTGTCTCTACTAATCCTAGTTATAAAGAAGCAGTGGTTGGCCCCCGTGATTGGAGTGTAGGTTTATCCTGGAATATAGGAGATTTAATCTGGAATAGTTATGAAGATGATATAGATAGTAGAGCCCGCTTAGATACCCAGACCCGAATTGACTTATTAGACGATTTAAGAAGAATTTATTTTGAGAGGAGAAGAGTAAAATTTGAGCTGATAAAAAACCCTCCTCAGGATGAACAGGAACTTCTTAAAAAGAAACTTTATTTAGAAGAACTTACCGCGGCTTTAGATGCTTATACGGGAGGCTGGTTTTCTCAGGAGATAAAGAGGAAGGAGTAATTATAATGAGTAAAAAAATAGCTTTTATCTTAGCTGGGGGTAAGGGTGAGAGGCTCTGGCCTTTATCCCGGGAAAATTATCCCAAACAGTTTGTAGAATTTAAGGAGGGTTATTCTCTATTTAAACTTACTCTTAAAAGGCTCCGGTCTTTTTTTACCCCTTCTTCTATCTATATAATTTCTTCTTTAGATTATAAGTTTACGGTTTATAACCAGATAGAAAGCTCAGATTTTTTAAATAAGAAAGAAAAGGATAGATTAAAAGAGAATTTGGTAATTGAACCTGCCTCTAAGAATACTGCCCCAGCTATTCTTTTGGGAGTAAAGTATTTAGAAGATAAAATTTCTGATGAAGATATAATTTATGTATTTCCTTCTGACCATTTTATAACCCCTATTTCAAAATTTATTTCTTCTTTAAAGAAAGCTAAAAAACTGGCCGGCAAAGATTTAATCGCGGTTTTTGGTATAAACCCTTTAAAAATTCAGCCTGGTTACGGTTATATCTTAACTGAAGGTAGTAAAGTTAAAAAATTTATAGAAAAGCCCCAAAACTCTTTGGCTAAAAAATTGATTAAAAAAGGTGCTTTCTGGAATGCAGGTATCTTTTGTTTTAAGAAAAGAGTCTTTTTGGAAGAGCTTAAAAAATATGCTGATAAAATATATAAACCCTATGAATTTAGCTGGAATAAATTCATAAAGGAATTCTCTAAAATCCCTAAAGATTCAATTGATTACGCTTTAATTCAGAAGACAAAAAGATTAGGATTCATCAAATTTGAAGGAGAGTGGACTGATTTAGGAAACTGGGAGAGTTTCTTAGAGTTTTATTCCCAGAATAAAGAGAACTATATAGTAGGTAAAGCTTATCTAATTAATTCTAAGAATTGTTTGGTGTTTTCTCCTTACCGATTAGCTGCCTTAATAGGATTGGAAGATAGCTTAGTGATAGATTCCCCGGATGCTTTTTTGGTTTTAAAGAAGGGGAAAGCTTCAGAGGTGAAAGATTTAGTAAATATACTAAAAAAAGAAAATAAAGATATAGTGAAAGAAAGCCCTACAGTTTACAGACCTTGGGGTTATTATACAGTATTGAAAAAGGCTAATAATTATAAGGTAAAGGAAATTGGGGTTTACCCCAAAAAATACATCTCTCTTCAGAAACATAAGTTTAGAAGCGAACACTGGAATGTAGTAGAAGGAAAGGCTGAGATTACTTTAGGTAAGAAAAAGTTTATAGTAAAAAGAAATCAAAGTATTTATGTTAAGCCCAAATGTAAACACAGGGTTTATAACCCTACCAATAAGATTTTGAAGATAATTGAAGTCCAGATTGGTTCTTATTTAGCCGAAGATGATATTCAAAGGTTTGATGCCTACTAAAAAGAGGGCTTCTTTTTTAATAATAAACCCTTTTGGAATAGGGGATGTTTTATTCTCTACACCGTTAATAAGGAATATAAAAGAATGTTTTCCTTCCTCCCGGATTTATTATCTTTGTAATAAGAGGGCTTATCCTGTTTTAAGGTTTAATCCTTTAATAGAGAGAGTATTTATTTACGAGAGAGATGAGTTTGAGGAAATAAAGAAAGTTTCTAAATTGAAGTGGG
>QNCG01000117.1 GCA_003644445.1 Candidatus Duberdicusella sinuisediminis
ATAAAGCTTTTGGAAGGTTCCCTAATACTAAGAGTTGCCAACGCTGGATATATGCTCTTATAAAAGAGGGTTTAATCCCCCAATACAGGAGGATTAAAAGTGCACAAGATTATTGACGCTATGTTTCTGATAAAAATCTTGTGAAAAACCAGGATAAATAGTATAATTTTCTAATTATTTCAAAAGAGAAAGTTTATGGAGAAAAACAGGAAAAAAGTCTTAGTAGTAGAAGACGAAGAAGAAATTATTGAATTTCTTAAAAATTTTTTAAGGCGCAGGAAGATGGAAGTTTATTTAGCTAAGAGTGGTTTAGAAGCTTTAGATATATTTGAAAAACAAAGTCCTAATTTGGTCCTTTTAGATATTGGGATACCCCAGATAGACGGTTTAGAAGTCTTAAGAGAAATAAAGGAAAAAGTTCCTCAGACAAAAGTAATAATGGTTACGGGAAGGTCAGATAAAAAATCAATTTCCGAGGCTAAAAAATTATCTGCAGATGCCTATATCAATAAACCTGTAGATTTGGCAGAATTGCATTCAGTAATAGAAAAGTTTCTAAAAGCTTAAATCTAGACTGTCATTTAAAAATTTTAGAGATGTTTGATTACCGAAGAGAATTAGAGAAAGCTGCCCGCCAGATGATTTTAATCCATGATACCCGCCTTCTTACCAAACTTATATTAAGAACAGTTGTTAGAAATCTTAAAATAGAGCATGCAGGGATTTTTCTTTATCGTCGAGACAAAGACGATTATCTATTGACAGTGTCTAAGGGGGAAAGAGGGTTAAGAATCCCTGAAGGTTTTGCTAAGATTAGTAAAAGTAATCCCCTGATAAGATTTTTTTTAGAACAAGATAAAAAGATAAGTAAAAATAACTTCCTTCTCTATGAAGAGCTCTCTAAGTTTTTAAAGAAAGGTTATTCTAAAGAGAAAAAAGATTTAAGAGTTTTTTTTGAGGAGCTTAAATTTCAATTAGAATTATTTAAGGCAAAAGTCTGTATTCCCGGTTTTTTCCGGAATAGGCTTATAGGCATACTTTTTCTTGGGGATAAGATAGATAAGGAGGCTTTTCTTCCTGAAGAATTAGGGTTCCTTTCAGTTTTAGCCTCAGATGTGGTGATGGCTGTTCAGAATACTTGGCTTTTTGAAGATTTAAAGAGGCAGTTAGAGAAGAATAGAAACCTCTTTTTAAGTTTAGTAAAAGTTTTGGCTTCAGCCATTGAAGCTAAAGATAAATATACTTTAGGCCACACTGAGAGAGTAACTTCTTACGCTTTAATTTTATTGGAAGAAATTGCTAAGATGAGAAAGTTCTCTGAAAGTACATATAAATCCTTAAGAGAGAAATTAAAGATAGCTTCTCTCTTGCATGATATAGGAAAGATAGGAGTTTCTGAAAAGATATTAAATAAAAAGGGATTTTTAACAAAAGAAGAAAGAAGGGAAATAGAAAAACATCCTCTTTTAGGTGTAGAAATTATGAAGCCAGTAGAAGAATTTAAAGATATAATTGAGGCAGTAAAACACCATCATGAACGATACGATGGAAAAGGTTACCCCGATAGGCTCAAGGGAAGGAAAATACCTCTCTTATCAGCCATAATCTCTGTAGCTGATGCTTATGATGCTATGACTTCTGAAAGACCTTATCGCTCAGCTTTATCTAAACAGGAAGCAGTAAAGGAGGCTGAAAGTCAATCTAAAAAACAATTTCATCCCTTAGTAGTTAAGGCTTTGTTAAGAGCCTACAAAAAGGGGAAATTATAAACTTGAAGAAGAAAATCTTTATTCTTTATATCACTACTCTTTCCGGACACTATAAAGCAGCTAAAGCTATAGAAAAAGCTTTAAAGATTAAAGACCAAAATTGTGAAATCGTCTCTTTAGATATTCTAAGCTACTTACATCCTTACTCTTCTAAATTAGTAAATTTTCTCTACTCTTTAATAGTAAGAAAATTACCCTTTCTTTGGGGGAGTATTTATGACAAAGAAAACTTGGTAAAAGGTATTGAGCCATTTAAAAAAAATCTCTATCACCACGACCTTAGAAAAATTGAAGATTTAATAATTAAGGAAAGGCCCCAAGGTGTAGTCTGTACTCAGGCTTTCCCTTGTGGATTAGTAGCTTATCTTAAAGAAAAAAAACACAGCAAACTCCCCTTAATTGGGGTAGTTACCGACCTTTGGCCTAATAGTTTTTGGTTTTCTCCGGAGGTAGATTACTATGTAATTGCTTTTTACTATCGAAAACAAACTTTTAAGGAGGCTGGCATAAACGAATCAGCTGTTAAACCCTTAGCGTTGCCCATAATGCCTGACTTTAATAAAGAGTTTGATAAAAAAAGGTTAAGTTTAGAATTAGGGCTTTCTTCAGAATTGCCAACTATATTAGTTATGGGAGGTGGTTCAGGTTTAGGCCCTTTAGGGAGGATAGCCGAGATTTTAGATAATTCTAAATTAGAATTTCAATTAATTATTGTCTGTGGAAAAAATAAAAAACTCTATAACCAACTTTTAAAC